>CAYVVV010000001.1:0-34735 GCA_964455325.1 uncultured Sphingosinicella sp.
CGGCGTCTATTGGGGCGCCTCGGAGATGCGCAAGGATGGCCACGCTGCCGGCTATTGACCATGGGATTTTTCTGCTAGGCTTTCCGCGAGGGGATCGGTCGAGAAGGAGCGTGCCATGCGCGCAATCATTATCGTTTCCACCCTCGCGGTTGCCGCCTGCGCCGGCGGTCCGCTGCCTGCCGCCGAACAGGCGGCGCTCGCCGACGTTCCCGGCAAGGCAATTGGCGAGCCGGTCAGCTGCCTTGCCATGCGCGACATCGAACGGGTCGACCCGGTCAACACGTACGTCGCCTTCGTCCGCGTCCGCGGCAACAAGGTCTTCCGCACCGACTTTGCCGGCGGCTGTCCGGGGCTGAAGCGCGACCACGCGTTCAAGATCCAGACGACGATCGGCCAATATTGCCGCGGCGACATCATCGAGACGTTCGACCCGGTTTCGGGCTTTTCGAGCGGCAGCTGCGCGTTCGGGTCGTTCACGCCGTACGAGCTGACCAGGGACACCAAGGCCGACGGCTGACCCGCTATCCCGGGTTGCGCAACAGCGCGAGGTCGGCGGCCTTTGCCGCAGCGCTGCCCGGCGCTGTCTTGACGATGGCGCTCCACAGCGCGCGGGCACGGTCGAAATCACCGTCGAGCGCCGCCACGTTACCGGCTTCAAGCTGGACGTCGGGGTCAGCGGGTGCCAGCGCCAGCGCGCGCTCGATGGCGGCGCGGGCGTCGGCGAGCCGCTCCTCGCGCCGCGCGAGCGCGGCGCGCAGCAGCCAGCCGCCAGCGCTATCGGGGGCGAGTCGCAACCCGCCGTCGAGATCGGCGCGCGCGCCGGCGATATTGCCCTGCGCCTCGCGCGCGGCAGCGCGGTCGATCATCAGTTCGCCCTTCGCGGCGGCGCCGGGTTCGGCAACGATTGCCGCCGACATCAGCGCCTCGGCGCGCGCGGCTTCGCCGGCGGCGAGCGCAGCGTTACCCGCCTGTCCGTAGAGCATGCCCGCTTCGCCGGCACCCGTCGCCTCGGCAATGCGCGCCGCCGCTTCGAACGTCGCGGCCGCCTCGGCCGGCTTGCCTGCCGCTACATAGGCAAGCCCGAGGCAGTGCCGCGCCGGGATGCCGCCGTCGGCGTCGAGCCAGCGGCGCGCCGCGTCGATCGCGCCGGCGGCACCCTCTTGCGCCGCCGCGATGCAGTCACGGTACAGCGCCGCCTCGGCGATCGTCGGCGTGGCGGCCTGTAGCAGCAGGGCAAGCATCAGCGGCATAGGGCCTCGATCGTACGGATGATGAGCGCGATATCCTGCGGCCGCGACAGCCGGTGGTCGCCGTCCTTGACGAGGATCGTCTGTACGTCGGCTGAACCCAGTGCGGCGGCAAGGCGAAGCGCGATCGCCCACGGCACGTCGGGATCGCGCTGGCCATGCAGCAGCCGCACTGGGCAGTCGACACCGACCGTGCCGCCGAGCAGCCGGTTCGCCTGCCCCGAGCGCCAGAACGACGCCGTCGTCACATAGGGCTCGACCGAATATTGCGACGGCTCGACAAGATCCTCGCCGGTCGCGAACAGCGCCTTGCGTGCATCGTCGAAACCCCAGTCGGTGAAGTCGGGCGCGGCGGCGATGCCGACCAGCGCGCTGACGCGGCCGGGTATCGCCAGCGCGACGAGCAGCATCAGCCAGCCGCCCATCGACGAGCCGACAAGCAGCAGCGGGCCTTCGGGCACCGCCGCGGCGATCACGTCGAGCACGTCGTCGCGCCAGCGGTCGAGCGTCCCGGCGCGGACATCGCCGCCGCTTGATCCGCAGCCCGAATAATCAAGCCGGAGGCAGGCGCGGCCGGTGTCGGCGCACCAGCCGTCGATCGCGACCGCCTTGGTCCCGGCCATGTCGGACATGTAGCCGGGCAGGAAGACGATCGTCGGCGCACGCCCGGCGCGGTGCGCGAAGGCAAGCCTATCGCCTGCGCTCGATCGTATCGCGGATTCGGTCGTCAATCGCGGTGCGCTCCGGCGGGATGCGTTGCGTTGCACGTTATGGCAGATGTCGGCGAGCGCGTCCCACTGCTCGCGCCGCGGCCGCGTTGCAAGCCGCGCGACGCTTGACACCGCGGCCGCCTATCCGTCAGGTGCGCCGCGCATCACCGCCAAGTCCATTGTAACGAACGAACATCGCATGTCCGAAATCATCCGCCTGACGCTCCCCGACGGTTCCGTGCGCGAGATGCCGCGCGGCACCACCGGCGGCGACGTCGCGCGCGCGATCGGCCCGGGGCTTGCGAAAGCGGCGCTCGCGGCGCGGGTCGACGGCGCCGTCGTCGACCTCGAACGGCCGATCGACGCCGACGCGACGCTCGCCATCGTCACAGCGAAGGACGAGGCCGACGCGCTCGAGCTCGTGCGCCACGACTATGCGCACGTGCTGGCGGAGGCCGTGCAGCGGCTGTTTCCTGGCACACAGATCACCTTCGGGCCGGCGACCGAGGACGGCTTCTATTACGATTTCGCTCCGAAGCAGCGGCCGTTCTCCGACGAGGATCTGCCCGCGATCGAGGCCGAGATGCGGCGCATCATCGCCGCCGACAAGCCGCTTCGGCGGGAGGTGTGGGCACGCGACGAGCTCATCGCCCGCTGGCGTGCCGGGGGCGAGACGTTCAAGGCGGAATGGGCGGCCGAGCTTCCTGACGGCGAGGAAATCAGCGTCTACTGGTCGGGCGGCGCCAATGACCCTACAGCCTGGATGGACATGTGCCGCGGGCCGCATCTCGTCTCGACGGGCAAGCTCGATCCGCAGGCGTTCAAGCTGACGCGCGTGTCGGGCGCCTACTGGCGCGGTGACCAGAAGAACGCGCAGCTCAGCCGCATCTATGGCACCGGCTGGCTCAACAAGAAGCAGCTCGACGCGCACCTTCACCGGCTCGAGGAAGCGGCGAAGCGCGACCACCGTAGGCTTGGGCAGGAGATGGAGCTGTTCCACCTCCAGCAGGAAGCGCACGGCAGCGTTTTCTGGCACCCGCACGGCTTCGTCGTCTGGCGCGCGCTTGAAGCCTATATGCGCCGTGCCGTCGATGCCGCCGGCTATCGCGAGGTGAAGACGCCGCAGGTGATGGACGCGCGCCAGTGGGAGCAGTCGGGCCACTGGGGCAAGTATAGGGAAAACATGTTCGTCATTCCCGACGAGGTGCCCAACACCGAGGACGACGGGCCGGTCATCTCGGGCGATGCCGACTGGATGGCGCTGAAGCCGATGAACTGCCCAGCGCACGTGCTCATCTTCCGGCAGGGCATCAAGTCCTACCGCGACCTTCCCTTGCGGCTGTTCGAGCACGGTTGCTGCCACAGGAACGAGCCGCATGGCGCGCTCCACGGCCTGATGCGCGTGCGCCAGTTCACGCAGGACGACGCGCACATCTTCTGCCGCGAGGATCAGGTGGTCGAGGAGGTGCAGGCGTTCTGCGCGCTCGCCGACCGCGTCTATCGCGACTTCGGCTTTTCCTATGCGATCAAGCTCGCGCTGCGCCCTGAAAAGCGCTTCGGCTCCGACGAAGACTGGGACAAGGCCGAGAACGAGCTGCGCGATGCCGTGGTCAAGGCCGGCCTGGCGACGCCCGAATATGGCTGGGCGGAGCTGCCCGGCGAAGGCGCCTTCTATGCGCCGAAGCTGGAATGGCACCTGACCGACGCCATCGGCCGCACCTGGCAGGTTGGCACCATCCAGTCCGACCGCGTGCTGCCCGCCCGGCTCGATGCAAGCTATGTCGGCGAGGATGGCGAGAAGCACCGGCCGGTGATGCTGCACCGCGCCATTTTCGGCAGCTACGAGCGCTTTATCGGCATCCTCATCGAGCATTATGCGGGCCGTTTCCCGACCTGGCTTGCGCCGGTGCAGGCGGTGGTCGCGACGATCGTGTCGGATGCCGACAGCTATGCCGCGGCGGTGGTAGCGCAGTTGCGGGCGGCGGGCCTACGCGCCGAGGCGGATACGCGCAACGAGAAGATCAACTACAAAGTGCGCGAACACAGCCTTGCCAAGGTTCCGCACCTTCTTGTCGTCGGCAAGCGCGAGGCGGAGCAAGGCACCGTCGCCGTCCGCTCGCTCGGCGAGGAGCACCAGCGCGTGCTGCCGCTTGCCGAAGCGGTCGCCTGGCTCCGCGCCGAGGCCTTGCCGCCCGACCTGCGCTGAGTCCGGGGCTGTTTGTGGCGGATGGCGCGGGCGGCTGCGCCATCACGGGCAATCATGCCGATTTTCCCGGCGACTGTTGCATTGCTGCTCTTTCGTTCGGGCGCCGGACACACTAAATACCGCTGCCACACTGATCAGAAACAGATGGAGAAACCGCTATCCGACCGCCTTTGACCCGGCGCCCGCAAGTGCCGCAGAATTTTTCGGGCCCTCGCTACAACGAGTTCATCCAGTCCCCGAAAGTGCGCGTGATCGATCACGAAGGTGAAAACCTTGGCGTGATGTTCACGCGGGAGGCGATCGAAGCGGCCGCCGAAGTCGGCCTTGACCTCGTCGAAGTCTCCCCCAACGCCGATCCGCCCGTCGCCAAGTTCCTCGACGTCGGCAAATACAAGTACGAGGCGCAGAAAAAGGCGAACGCAGCGCGCAAGAGCCAGAAGACGCAGGAAATCAAGGAGATCAAGATGCGTCCGAACATCGATGACCACGACTATCAGACCAAGATGAAGGCCGTGCACCGCTTCATCGACGAGGGCGACAAGGTCAAGATGACGCTGCGCTTCCGTGGCCGCGAAATGGCACACCTGCAGCTTGGCATGAAGCTGCTCGAGCGCGTCCAGGAGGACACGTCGGACTACGCCAAGGTCGAGCAGCACCCCAAGCTGGAAGGCCGCCAGATGCTGATGGTGATCGCCCCGAAATAATCGTCCGCGTGCGGCGGTCAGGCCGCGACCATCGCCGCATCGCGATCGAACGCCGGGTAATCGGTATAGCCCTCCGGCCCATCCGAATACCATGTCTTGATGTCGTCCTTGGCGAGCGGCCAGCCGTTGCGGACGCGCTCGACGAGGTCGGGGTTGGCGATGAACGGGCGCCCGAACGCAATGGCGTCGGCACGGCCCGTCGCTATCGCTTCGACCGCCTCGGCTGGCGAGTAGTCGCCGTTGAGCACGAGCTGGCCATCGTAAACCTTGCGGAACCAGGGGCTGATTGCGGGCACGTCGGTCCGTCCGAAGGTGCCGTCGGGGCGCAGTTCGCGAAGTTCGACGAAGCCGAGCCCGATGCCGCTGAGCACGCGCGCGACCTCGCTGAACAGCGCCACCGGGTCGCTGTCGTCGCTGCCCTGCGATGCACCGTTGGGCGAGAAACGGATCGAGGTGCGACTCGCGCCGACCTCGGCGATGACGGCCTCGACGACCTCGCGCATGAAGCGCACGCGGTTGGCGGGGCTGCCGCCATATGCATCGTCGCGCCTGTTCGGCGTGTCGCGCAGGAACTGGTCGACGAGGTAGCCGTTGGCGCCGTGGATCTGCACACCGTCGAATCCGGCGCGGAGTGCGTTGCGTGCGGCGGCGGCGTAGTCGGCAATGACGCGCTTGATTTCGTCGACGGTCAGCGGGTGCGGCTCGACGTAGGGCAATTTCCCTTCAAACGTTTGTGCCAGACCGGGGGCTGCGGTGGGCGACGACGAAACCGGCGACATGCCGCTCACCGACGGATGGACGAGGCGCCCCATGTGCCAGAGTTGTGCAACAATGCGTCCGCCAGCGTCATGTACAGCGCCTGTCACCGGCTTCCACGCCTCGACCTGCGCCTCGTTCCAGAGGCCTGGCGCCTTCGGCCAGCCGAGACCCTGCCGCGAAATGCCGGTCGCTTCGGCGATGATGAGACCGGCGCTGGCGCGCTGCGCGTAATATTCGGCCTTGAGCGGGCCAGGCACGCCGTCACGGCTCGACCGGCCGCGCGTCAGCGGTGCCATGACGATGCGGTTGGGGGCGGCGATGGCGCCGAACTCGATGGGATCGAACAGCATGGGCATGGGAGATCAGTCCTTTATAGAAATCTAATCGGGGCTGATGCTGCCTGCGCGCGACTTTCGCAAAACACTTTTGCTTGCGCGTCGGAAAGCTGGAGCGGGGGTAACGGCTACATCGTGGCCGCCGATCGCGACAGCGTCGTCAGGACATGCATCGCATTGCTGCGACGCGCCCATAGCACGAACAGGTGGTCGTGGCGGATCCCGGCGATGACGTTGGCGCTGATCCCCGCGTCGGCGAGGGCTGCCGCGACAGCGGCGGTGAGCCCGACCGCGGCAAGACCCGAATGCACGCCGAGGCTGATTCGCGCCCAGCCGGGCTGGCGTGCGATGGCGTGCGCGACGAGGTCAGCCTCGGGCGCGACGACCGTGCTACCCTCGGCCTCGCGAACGGTGGCGAAGGGGTGCAGGCCCGCCGGAGCATCGGCGCCGGGCGGTAGTTCGCCATAGCCATAGCGCTCCGGGGCGAGCGCGGGGCGCATTGCCCGAAGCAGCAGTGCAAGATCGGAAACGGCAGCCATGGACGCGCTTTCCGCGCGCCGCGCACTCGTCAAGCCGCCGGAACGCGAGTCGCGACCGGTGTCCGGGGTGGCGCGGCGCCGGCGCTTGGGCTAAGCGCCCTCGCCATGCCGGCCCCGCGCTTCGCCTTCCCGATCTTTCTTGCCGGCAGCGCCATGCTGTCGGCAGGTCCGCTGCTGGTCCGGCTCGCCGACGTCGATCCGCTCGCCTCGGCGTTCTGGCGACTGGCGCTGGCGGTGCCGTTCCTGGTCGCGCTGGCACGGCGCGGCGATCGCAAGTCGCCCTGGCTGCCACAGTGCGGGCGCGGGTGGATCGTTCTTGCTGGCTTGATGTTCGCGGCCGATCTTGCCGTCTGGCACATGGGCATCCAGCGGACGACGCTCGCCAATGCGACGTTGCTCGCCAACTCGACGGCATTCCTGTTCCCTATCTGGGGCTATTGCGCGGCGCGGCGCTGGCCGACGCCGCTGGCGGCGCTGGCGCTGGTCATGGCGGCGGCGGGCATTGCGCTGCTCATGGGGCAGTCGGCGAGCGTGTCGCCGGCCAACCTCGCCGGCGATGCGTTGTGCTTTGCGGCTGCGCTGTTCTACACCGGCTACCTGGTGGCGATGGATCGCGCCCGCGGCGGGCTTGCTGCGCTTGTCGCGCTGGCCCCGGCGACGCTGGTCGCGGCGCTGTTCCTGTTGCCGCCGGCGCTTGCCGCACCGGGTGCATTCTGGCCGTCCGACTGGACGCCGGTGCTCCTGCTCGCGCTCGGCAGCCAGGTGATCGGCCAGGGGCTCATCGTCCATGCACTGCCGCACCTGCCGCCACTGGCGAGCGGAGTCGGGCTGCTCGTCCAGCCGGTGTTCTCGGCGCTGCTGGGGTTCCTATGGTTCGCCGAAGTGCTGACGCTGGTCGATCTTGCCGGCATCGCCATCCTGTTCGCGGCGATCCTGCTTGTCCGTCGCCCCAGCGCGGCGCAGCCGCCGGTCGAAAAGCGCGTGCCGCCGGGCGGCGGCGGGCTGATCCCGAAAGGTGCACCGCCATCGGCCGAACGATTACGTGCGAGGTAATTGGAATCGGCGCCGCCTCGGCTAGGGTCGGCGCATGGCAAGCACATCCCCGGCGCCGACGATCGGCGATCATCTGCGCGATTGGCGGCAGCGCCGTCGCATGAGTCAGCTCGACCTCGCGCTCGAGGCGGAGGTTTCAGCGCGGCATCTCAGCTTCATCGAAACCGGGCGGGCGCGACCGAGCCGCGAAATGGTGCTCAATCTTGCCGATCGGCTGGGCGTGCCGCTGCGCGACCAGAATACCATGCTGCTCGCCGCCGGCTATGCGCCGGCATTCAGCGAGAACGCCTTCTATTCGGCGGCGCTCGCCGACGCCCGGCGCGCCGTCGAGACGATCCTTGCCGCGCACGCGCCATGGCCGGCGATCGCGGTCGATCGTCACTGGCTGCTGGTTGCGGCAAATGCCGCGGCGGGGCAGCTGCTGGCGGGGGTTGACCCGGCGCTGCTTACGCCGCCCGTCAACGTGCTCCGCGTCGCGCTGCATCCGGCCGGCATGGCCGCGCGCATCGTCAACCGACAGGCCTGGTCGGCGCACATCCTAACACGCCTGCGGCGCGATGCCTTCGCCACCGGCGACCCGGTGCTGACCGATCTCTACTGCGAACTGTCGCGACTGGCGCCCGACGCGGCGGCGAACGATCACAACCAAGGCATCTTCCTGCCATTGGTGCTGCGCGGCGCCGACGGATCTGAGTTGCGCTTTATCTCGGCGGTTACCAACTTCGGCACGCCGGCCGACGTCACGCTTGCCGAACTGTCGCTGGAAACCTTCTTCCCGGCCGACGATGCGACGCGGCGCGCGCTCGGCCACGACGCAACCGGCCGCTAGCTGAACCTGCCGGCCGCCGCCGCGGCGATCTCGTCGGCACTCATCACCTGGATGGTGGACACGAACATCCAAGTATAGCCCGACGGGTCGGTGAAGATGACTCGGCGGTCACCATAGAACTGGTCCTCAGGTTCGGCGGTCATGCTTCCGCCCGCTTCAAGCGCGTGCATGGTGAAGGCGTCGACGTCGTCGACCGCAACCACGAAACTGACCGGCGAATGGTCGAGTCCTTCCGAACGCGGGCTGCGCACCGGGCTTCCCATCGCCCCCTCGGGCGCGCACATGAACAGCAGCTGGCCGTTATAGCGGAACTCGGCATGCACCGGCGTGCCATCCGGACCATCGAGCACATAGGCAAGCTCGAAGCCGAATACCTTCTCGTAGTAGCGCCGGTTGTCGATCCAGTCGGTCAGCACGATGTACGGCACCAGCCATGGCCGGTCGGGGGGTTTCGGGTGGAATCGGCTCATGACAAGTCTCCGCACACTGCGTCGAAGGCCAATTTGTGGCGCCGTTTTGTGACGCCGCGGCGACAGCCACCGCAGCCGACGGCGGCAACAGAAACACCCGCCGGAACGCTCCGGCGGGTGCCCATCCTCCCACGGATCCGTGTGATGCCTAGGCCGCTGCCTTCTTGAACTGGTCAGCCTCGGTCGATTCGGCGAGCGCTGTTGTCGAGCTTTCACCCCCGGCGAGCGTCGTTGCGACAAGGTCGAAATAGCCGGTGCCGACCTCGCGCTGGTGGCGCGTCGCGGTGTAGCCGTGCGCCTCGGCCGCGAACTCGGCCTGCTGCAACTCGCTGTAAGCTGCCATGCCGCGGTCCCTGTAGCCGCGGGCGAGCTCGAACATGCCGTAGTTGAGCTGGTGGAAGCCGGCGAGCGTGACGAACTGGAACTTGTAGCCCATGGCACCGATCTCGCGCTGGAACTTCGCGATGGTGTCCTTATCGAGCTTCGCTTCCCAGTTGAACGACGGCGAACAGTTGTAGGCCATCATCTTGCCCGGATAGACTTTCTGAATCGCCTCGGCGAACTTCTTTGCATCGTTGAGATTGGGGTGCGAGGTTTCCCACCAGAGCAGGTCGGCATGCTCGGCGAAGGCAAGGCCGCGCTTGATGCAATGGTCGACCCCGGTGCCGTCCTTCAGGCGGAAGAAGCCCTCGGCGGTGCGCTCGCCGGTGAGGAACTCGCGGTCGCGCTCGTCGATGTCGGAGGTGATCAGTTTCGCCGACTCGGCATCGGTGCGCGCGATGATGATGGTCGGCACGCCGCAGACGTCGGCGGCAAGCCGGGCCGCGTCGAGGTTGCGGATGTGCGCCTGCGTCGGAATGAGCACCTTGCCGCCAAGGTGGCCGCACTTCTTCTCGGAGGCGAGCTGGTCCTCATAGTGGACGCCGGCGGCGCCGGCGGCGATGTACGCCTTCATGATCTCGAAGCAGTTCAGGGGTCCGCCAAAGCCGGCCTCTGCGTCGGCAACGATCGGCGCGAACCAGTCGCGTGTCGCGCCATCTTCGGAATGTTCGATCTGGTCGGCGCGCTGCAGCGCGTTGTTGATCCTGCGCGCCAGCTCCGGCCCGGCGTTCGCCGGATAGAGCGACTGGTCGGGGTACATGGCGCCCGCCGTGTTGGCGTCGGCGGCGACCTGCCAGCCCGACAGATAGATCGCCTTGAGACCGGCGCGCACCATCTGCATCGCCTGGTTACCCGACAACGCCCCCAAGGCGTTGATGTACGGCTCGGCCTTCAGCAGTTCCCAAAGCTTGTTGGCGCCGCGCGTCGCCAGCGTGTGCTCGATCCTGACTGAACCGCGCAGCCGCTCGACGTCGGCGGGCGTGTAGGGGCGGGAAATGCCGTCAAACCGGCCCGCCGGCGCCCCGGGGATCAGCGCTTCAAAGCTCGACATCAGACTTGCCTCCAATTAACCATTCACACTGTTTTTACACTGCACTGCAAAACGCAACCGCCACGATCGGCTGACCGACTCTCTGGGTGACTTAAAAACGCCATTGCTTGCTTGTCTTACTTCCCGTACCGAGGTGCAAGCGAATCGTGTCAAAATCGTGTGTATCTGTCTGTTAATCGCGCCGCAGAAAAGTAAATATGTAAATATTTGGACAAGCATGGCGACAATCGTGCCCGACCCATTCGAGCCACATGGCAAGCTATTCGCCGGCCCGCGCGTGCGTCGGCTGCGCATGCAACTCGGCGTCACGCAAACGCGCATGGCCGAGGAGCTTGGCGTCTCGACGAGCTATCTCAATCTCATCGAACGCAACCAGCGTCCGCTGACCGCGCCGTTCCTGCTGAAACTGACACACGCCTACAATCTCGACCTACGACAGCTGACCGGCGCCGACGACGACCGTCTTGCCGCCGACGTCGCGCAGGCTTTTGCCGACCCGCTGCTCAAGGGTCTCGACGTCGGCCGCGTCGAGGTGCACGAGTTTGTCGCCAGCTCGCCCGGGATCGCGCAGGCGCTGATGCGGCTGTTCGCGGCGGTCAAGGACATGCGTGCCGGCGGTGCCGTCGCCCCCGCCGACCCTGCCGACCATGCCGGCGATCCGCTGGAAGCGGTGCGCGCCTTCATCCAGGACCGCCGCAACCATTTCGCCGAGCTGGAGGCGCGGGCAGAGGCGCTCGCCGACGAGCTGCGTCTCGCCGCGCCCGATTTCTTTGCCGCGGTCAGCGAGCGACTGCGCGCGCGTCACGGTCTTACCGTCCGCGTGCTGCCCGCCGAGGTAATGCCCGAACTGCTGCGCCGGCTCGATCTGCACAGCCGGCAGCTGCAGTTGTCGGAACTGCTCGATTCGGCCTCGCGCAGCTTCCAGGCCGCCTATCAGCTCGGGCTAAGCGAGGCGCGCAACGACATCGACGCCATCGTCGCGCGCGCCAGCATGCCCGATCCGGCGTCGGAGCGGCTGCTCGCACAGAACCTCGCCAATTACTATGCCGCCGCGCTGATGATGCCGTACGGCCGTTTCCACACCGCCTGTGAGGCGACGGGTTACGATCTCGACCTGCTCATGGCGCGCTTCGGCGCGGGGCTTGAGCAGGTCGCGCACCGGCTGACAACGCTGCAGCGGCCAGGGGCGCGCGGCGTGCCGTTCTTCCTTGTCCGCGTCGATCGCGCCGGCAATATTTCGAAGCGTTTCGCCGCCGGCGCCTTCCCGTTCGCGCGCCACGGCGGCAACTGCCCGCTGTGGAGCCTGCACAAGGCGTTCGAGCAGCCGGGCCGGATCCTGCGCCAGATCATCGAGACCGAGGACGGTGCGCGCTACCTTTCGATTGCGCGCACGGTGCGCGCCTATGCGCAGCCCTTTGGCGGCGTCCGCCCCGAATATGCGATCGCGCTGGGATGCGAGGCACGGCATGCGCACGGCCTTGTCTATGCGCGCGGCATCGATCTTGATGCCGGCGACGCGACGCCGGTCGGTCTTGGCTGCGAGCTGTGCGAGCGCGCCGCCTGCCGCCAGCGCGCGCGTCCGCCGGCCGGTCGCCGCCTCATCGTCGATGAGAAGCAGCGCGGGCCCAACCCCGTGCAGTTCAGTCAACCCGCGTGAAGGAGCCAAGCATGACGGTCGAGGGCGTTGAGATCAGAGGCGCGATGAAGCCCGGGTACGAAGCCATCCTGACGGATGACGCGCTGGCCTTCCTGAAGACGCTGCACGTGTGCTTCGAGCCGACGCGGCAGGCGCTGCTCGCCGCACGCGAGGGCACGCAGCGCTGGCTCGACGCCGGCAACCGGCTGGACTTCGCACCCGAAACCTTGAGCGTTCGTCTCGGCGACTGGACGATTGCCGGCACGCCCGCGGACCTGCAGGACCGGCGCGTCGAGATCACCGGCCCCGTCGACCGCAAGATGGTGATCAACGCGCTCAATTCCGGCGCGAAATGCTTCATGGCCTGCTTCGAGGACGCGACCGCGCCGACATGGGAGAACATGATCGATGGCCAGGTCAACCTGCGCGATGCAGTGCAGCGCACGATCAGCCTCGACGACAGGGGCAAGACCTATCGGCTGAACGACCGGACCGCGGTGCTGATCGCCCGCCCGCGCGGGTGGCATCTCGACGAGGCGCACGTGCGCATCGACGGCGAGGCGATCGCCGGCGCACTGTTCGACTTCGGCCTCTACTTCTTCCACAACGCCCGGCGGCTGATCGCGAACGGCACCGGTCCCTATTTCTACCTGCCCAAGCTTGAGCACTATCTGGAGGCGCGGCTGTGGGCGAACGTGTTCACGGTGGCGGAAAGCGCGCTCGGCCTGCCGCTTGGCACGATCAAGGCGACCGTGCTGATCGAGACGCTGCCCGGCGCGTTCATGGCCGACGAGATCCTCTACGAGTTGCGCGACCACATCGTCGCCCTGAACTGCGGCCGCTGGGACTATATCTTCAGCTACATCAAGGTGCACCGCAACGACCCGACAAAGGTGCTGCCCGACCGCGCCGCGGTCACCATGACGGTGCCGTTCATGGCGCACTATGCAGCGCATGTCGTGCGCACCTGCCACCGCCGCGGCGCCCATGCCATGGGCGGCATGAGCGCCTTCATCCCGGTCAAGAACGACGCAGCCGCGAACGAAAAGGCCTTCGCCGCCGTTCGCGCCGATAAGGAGCGCGAGGCCAAGCTGGGCCACGACGGCACCTGGGTCGCACACCCCGGACTGGTGCCGGTGGCGATGGAGGTGTTCGACCGCGCCATGCCCGGGCCGAACCAGCTGGGCGTGATCCCGCCCGGCGAGGTCACCGCCGAACAGCTGACGACGCCGTGCGACGGGCCGAAGACCAGGGCCGGGCTCGACATGAACGTCAACGTCGGCATCGGCTATATCGCCAGCTGGCTGCGCGGCCAGGGCGCAGCGCCGCTGCACAACCTGATGGAGGATGCGGCGACCGCCGAAATCAGCCGCACGCAGCTGTGGCAATGGCGCAAGACCGGAACGCGGCTCGACAGTGGCGAGCTGGTCGATGCCGACCTGATCGGCACGGCGGTGCGGGAGCAACTCGACGTCTGGCGGCGCGAGGTCGGCGACAATTTCTTCGAGGCCGGCAAGTTCCGCGAGGCGGCCGAGATCTTCGCAACACTTGTGCTGCACGACGAGCTGGCGCCATTCCTGACAACCCCCGCCTACGCGCGCTACTTCGCGGGCTGACGACGCACGCTTTGCAATCCGCGGCACGTCCCGCTAACGGGGCGTCACCAATTCGCTCGGGATGTCTTGAATGCGCATTGCCATGATCGGCACGGGCTATGTCGGACTGGTGTCGGGCGCCTGTTTTTCAGAGTTCGGCCACAGCGTCACCTGCGTCGACCTCAACCCCGCGGTCATCGACCGGCTGCGCACGGGCGAGATTCCGATCTATGAACCCGGACTCGACGATCTCGTCGCCCGTAACGTCAAGGCTGGGCGGCTGGCGTTCACCACCGACCTTTCGGCCGGCATCGCCGACGTCGATGCCGTCTTCATTGCCGTCGGCACGCCGAGCCGTCGCGGCGACGGCCATGCGGACCTCACCTATGTCTACGCCGCCGCCCGCGAGATCGCCGAAGCTGCGCCGCGGACCTGTGTCATCGTCAACAAGTCGACGGTGCCGGTCGGCACCGCCGAGGCGGTAGAGCGCATCGCGCGCGAGGTCGCGCCGGCGAAGGCGATCAGCGTCGCCTCCAACCCCGAATTTCTGCGCGAAGGCTCTGCGATCGAGGATTTCATGCGCCCCGACCGCGTCGTCTGCGGCGTCGCCGACGAGCATGCGCGCGAGGTGCTGGCCGCGATCTATCGGCCGCTCAGCCTGCGCGAGGTGCCGATCGTGTTCGCCGATCGGCCGACCGCCGAGCTTATCAAGTATGCAGCGAACGCCTTTCTGGCGACCAAGATCAGCTTCATCAACGAGATCGCCGACCTCTGCGAAAAGGTCGGCGCCGATGTCCAGGACGTCGCCAGGGGCATCGGGCTCGACAGACGGATCGGCGCCAAGTTCCTGCACCCGGGACCTGGCTATGGCGGCTCGTGCTTCCCCAAGGACACGCTTGCGCTGCTGCGCACCGCCGAGGAGGTTGGAGTGCGGCTGCAGATCGTCGGCGCGACCGTCAAGGTCAACGACGAGCGCAAGGCGGCGATGGCACAGCGGATCATCGACGCCTGCGGCGGCAGCGTCGCTGGCAAGACGATCGGCGTTCTTGGCCTTACCTTCAAGCCCAACACCGACGATATGCGTGACGCACCCAGCCTCACCATCATTCCGATGTTGCAGGCGGCAGGTGCGAAAGTGAAGGCATATGATCCGCAGGGAATGCCCGCCGCCGCCTCCCTGCTGCCCGGAGTGGAGATGTGCGAAGACGCCTACGCCGCGCTCGCCGGAGCCGATGCGGCGGTGCTGATAACCGAATGGAACGAGTTCCGCGCGCTCGACCTGCGGCAACTGCATGTCACCATGCGTGCGCCGAACATCATCGACCTTCGTAATGTTTATCCAGTGACCGAAATGCGCAGCTTCGGCTTCGACTACCGTTCGGTTGGGAGGGCGTGACGACCGGTGGCCTGCTGCAGCACATCAAGCATGCAGTCGGCGAGGCGGTTGCGGTCATAGGTGCGTGCAAGATCCCGACAGCCTTCAACAATGCGAAGGTAATGTTCGCGGTCGGACGACAGCCTTCGCACGGCGGCAGCGAAGCTGTCCGCATTTTCCGGCTCGAAAGCGATCCCCGCGTTGTGGGCGGTCACGATCGCTTCGGCCTGCCCCTCAACGCCGAGCAGGATCGGCTTCTCCATGGCCGCAGCTTCGAAGATCTTCGAAGGAATAACGGATCTGAAGGTTTCTGACTTCCGCAGCGGCACGAGGACTGCGTCCACATTGGCAAGATAATTTGCCACTTCCTGCTTGGGGACGGCGGCCAGAAACGTCGCGTTGGGCACGCCGAGTTCATGCGCGAGCGAGACGAGAGCGTCGCGTTCCGCACCATCGCCGACAAACAGGAAATGCGCCTCGGGCAGGCTGGCGGCATTCCGGACGATGAAGTCAAGACCGTGCGCCATGCCGTGCGTCCCGATGTAGCCGATCAGGAACTTGCCGGATGCGCCGATGCGCGACCTGAACGCGGGGTCCGCCGGACGCAGCTGCCAATCGCTGACGTCGACACCGTTGGTCACGACCGCGATCTTGGAGGGGTCGATCCCGCGAGCAACAAGATTGTGCCGGAACGCGGGTGTCACGACGACGATCCTTGCGGCACTGCGGTACAAGGCGAGTTCGATCCGTTCAAGCATGCGGATAAGCCGCGATGGCTGCATGGCCCCGACGGCGACCAGCGATTCGGGCCACAAGTCTCGTACTTCGAACACCCATGGCCGTCGCCTGACCATGGCCAGGAACCGCGCCGCAAAGGTGGTGAAGAACTGCGGGGACGTCGCGACGATGACATCGGCGCGCTCGAACAGACCGGCAATCGCTGCCGTCACCGCAAAGCTTGCATAGTCCAGTGTCCGCTTCAGGAAGCCTTCATTGGCTGCCATGTAGCTCCACACGCGCACAATCCGGATCCCGTCGCGAACCTCTACGCTCCGTAGCCGGTTGCGATAGCCTTCGAAGACGCGGCCGCGCGGGAAGTTGGGCGCGCATGTCATGACCGTGACGCTTGCACCCCTGGCGACCCAGCGCAGCGCATGCTCGTAGGTTCGGGTTGCCGGCGCGTTGACTTCCGGCGGGAAGTTGTCGGTGATGAACAGGATCTTCACGGCACAACCGTTGTCGTCAGCGACCCGGTGAAGTCGACGCCGATGCGCCAGCGTCGGACCCGCACGTTGAACCCATCGGCCACGTGTGCCTCGGTGACGCCGACGCGCTCGGCCCCATCGAAGGACAGGTGGGAGCGGCCGGCCTCGACGATTGTGCCGTCGACCATGGGAACGATGCCGGGCGCCAGCTGGAAGTAAGCCGTTGCCGGCAGCCTTGGACCCTCGACCGTGTCGCGGATAACGATGCGATCGTCGTCGAGAACGATCCGGCGCCGGACTGTCGCGCCGCGGTGTGCGTAACCGTCATGTGCGGCCTCGAACACACGGTTGCCAACGCGGATGTCGAACGGCCGGGCGCGGCGCCCGACGCGAAAGCTCGCCCACATCTCGCTCGAATCGCGCGCGTCGACACTGACGCAATTGTGCGCAGACGTCCCCCGCTCGTAGGCACGAAGCGGTCCCGGCTCGTAGGTGGAGACGCCGGTATCCGTCAGCAAGGCGTGGCCACGGGCAAACAGTTCGATATTGAGCGTGTCGGCGTGTGCATGGCCCGGAATGTAATCCGGACCGACAGGGCCAGCGTCAAACCACAGTGTGTACGTGCCGGCATCATGGCGCGCATACCCCGTATTGCCGAGCCAGCGGGTGCCGCCGCCCGCCGGTGCGTCGACCACGATCCCCAATCGTGCGGCGTACCGCGCGAGCGTCTCGAATCGCGGTGCCACGCCGACCGCTGCATCATTCCAGCACACCGGATCGCCCAGCGGGTTCGTCATCGTTTCGAGCCAGCCAAGCATTCGCTTGGCAACGTCATCACACTGGAAGGGCGGGTCGATGCCATAGGAACGCGACAGGTTGAGAATATCCATCACATCCTCAAGAATGAGGGCATGGTAGGTCGGGCTTCGCTCGAAGTGGCCGCCGTCCGACAGGATCTGTTCGTCTGCCTCCTCGGTCAGAATTCTGGCGCCGCTCCTCAGCCAGGACTCTGCTTCCGGACCGGCAAAGAACAGACCGCCGATGAAGAGCGCTTTGCCGTTCGCCCACAGGTGGTTGCCGCGCAGGTGGTATTCCAGTTGCAGGGCAAGCGCGCGAATCTGCACCGCGAGGCTGGCGAGCACTGTCGCATCGGGTTCGTTGCCGGTCATCCACTTTACCCAGTTAACGATGCGCAGCGACAGCGGGTACGGTTCCCAGCCATCGCCGGTCCCTGGGGGGTTCGCGCCTATCCATCGTTGCAGCAGGCGAAGATGCTCGACGCCCATCGTGGCCGCATCGGGACGCCGCAGGTCATTGTGGTAGTGGAGGTGATAACGCCAGAGCTTGGTCGTATCGGCGGGAGCCCAGTCGCCAAGCTCGCGGGTCTGATTGAGCAGGCGGACGGCGCTGCACCCATCCCATTCGGCGGGGTGCTCGACAAACCCGACAGGTCGTGACGGCCGCTGCCGCAGCGCTGCGGGAGGCGCCAGCGATGGGCGTCGCCAATCGAGGCGACGGACGAACCGGTTGACGACTTGCGACGTCCGCAGGTGGGTGACGGTGCGCAGCAGCCGCGGCAGGTTCACGGCGCCCCGCTGCTTCCGGACTTGGTCAGCGTCGCCGTAAGCAGTACGCGAAGCGGCTCAAGCAGCGCGATGCCGTTCACAAGCCGCTCGTAGGCCAGCCCGGCGAGATAGGTCACTGCAGACATGCGCAGATACTCCGGCCGGCCCTCGGTCAGCTCAAGCGACTCGACAACGAAGCCACATTCAGCAGCGATTGCCGTGATCTGGGTCCGGCTGTTCGCGCGATAGACGGTCGGAAATGTGTCCTCCGCTGCACGGCCCCGTGTTCGTGCGACACGGCGATGAAAGGATAGCGGCGTGGCGCGGGCAATCAGCGGCACGTAGTGGTGGCGGTTCGGCGTCTTCAGCATGAACCGGCCGCCGACCTTCGCCTCATCGAGATAGGGATTGTCGACAACGCGCGGATCAGGATCGAGGCCGCAGACGCGCGCCGCCAGTCCCCTGAAGTTCATCTGCGGCACGATCCCCGCCCCGGCGCCGAGGTCGAGGAGGCACAGGTTTGGCCCCAATCTCCGCAGCACCTGCTCGCGGAACAGCGCATCGTCCCAGTTCGGGCCGTACCCCGGATAGAACGTGCGATCGATCCAGCCGACGAAGTCAGGCACGCCAGGCGACCCCGTTTCCAGCGGCGATGCTAACGCGCGCAACCTCGAACAGCTCCGCCACCGGGATCGGCGGCTCGCCGCCACTACGTACCGCAGCGACGAAACGGGCAACCAGCGCGCCTTGGCCCTTGTCGGGCCGCAGCCGCGACAGGCTGCTTGCCCGCATGCCGTAGCTCGAAAGCCTGCGGAAGTTGTCGACAACATGGGTGCGTCCGGCATCGAAGACTTCGATACGCTCCTTGGCAAAGCCCTTGTTGCCGTTGGCGAAGTAGTGGACCGCTGCCACCGAGCCATCAGCGAAACGCAGCGTAATGATCGCCGTATCGCCGAAGTTCGAGACCCCGTCGCGGACGCCAAGCAGTTCGGGGGTCATCGCAACGATCGGATGACCGACGATGTACCGCGCAAGGTCGATGTAGTGGCAGGCCTCGCCGACGATGCGGCCGCCGCCGATCGCCGGATCCTGCGTCCAGTGCTTGCCGGGGACTGCCCCGGCATTCATGGTCAGCAGCACGCTCTTCGGTGCCGACGAAAGTCTCGCTTTCAGCGCGGCGACGAAAGGCGAGAAACGCCGGTTGAAGCCTACGGTCAGTAGCGAGCCGCCGTCACCGCAAACCGCCTCGATGGCGGCGACGTCACTGACATCTATCGCAAGCGGCTTCTCTACAAAGACATTCTTTCCCGCCGCAAGCGCCGCGATCACGTAGCGCGCGTGACTTGCATGCGGGGTGGCGACGACAATCGTCCCGATGGCTGGATCGGCGATCATCGCCGCGGCATCGGTGGTGACCGCCGCGGCGTCGCTGCGTTCGGCCATGATCGCTGCGTTGATGCCGCCGCTCGCGGCGATCATCGCGATTTCGGCGCCGGCGGCACGGAATGCGGGCGCCAGAACGCGGCTCGCATAGTTGCCGGCACCGATGATGCCGACCGTGCCGCCGCGGCCAGCGGTACCGCGCACAGCATGCCGCACGATCGTGGTGGATGCTGCCGCCGCAGCCTCGGGGTAGGAGAGCAACAGCCCGAGCGCGGTGGGATCCGACAGGCGGGCATAGGCATCTGTCGCGTCTTCCATTGCGAACCTGGCGCTGACGAGCATGGTTGGGTCCAGCGCCCCGCTCGCCATCGCGTCGAGCACCGCCTCGAAGTTGCGCTGTTCGGTCCAGCGGACGAAGCCGAAAGGGTAATCGCGTGCCTGCTCCTCGTAGCTGGGGTCGTATCGCCCCGGCCCGTAGGAACAGGAAACCTGAAAGCTGATTTCCTTTTCGTAGAAATCGGCGCGCGACAGGTCGAGCCCCGACACGCCGACGAGGACGATCCTGCCGCGCTGACGGCACATGCGGGCAGCTTCGCGCATCGGCTCGCTGGCGTCGGTCGCCGCGGTGAACAATACCCCGTCAACGCCGCGGCCGCGGGCGAACGTCACTGCTGCCGCAACGATGTCGGTGGCGCCGCCGGCCTCGATTGTCGCGGCGCCGAAAGCGCGCGCCAACGCAAGTCGGGCCGGATTGGGATCAATGCCGACGACACGGCACCCGTTTGCGCGCAGCAGCTGGACCGCCAGCAGGCCAATGACGCCAAGCCCGATGACCGCGAAACTCTCGCCAAGTGTTGGCTGGGCAAGCCGAATCCCCTGCAACGCAATGGCGCCGAGCACGCCAAACACGGCCGTTTCGTCGCTGACCCCGTCGGGGATGGCCGCGGCAAGCGTCTGCGGGACGACGACATAGTCTGCATGCGGCCCGTTCGACAGCACGCGATCGCCGACGGCGAATCCGGCAACCCCGGCTCCAACCGCTTCGACGACGCCGACGTTGCAGTAACCGAGCGGGATCGGCTGGTCGAGCTTGGCGCGAACGGCGTCGAGCGTCGCCAGAACGCCATCAGTCTTCATCTTCTGCACGACGTCGCGCACTTTGTCCGGCTGCTGGCGGACCTTGCCGATAAGCCCGGCCTTGCCGAATTCGGTCAGCATTCGCTCGGTACCGGACGAAATGAGCGAAAGCCGGGTGCGGACCAAAAGATGTCCCGGCCGAACCGACGGTACGGGTACATCCACCGCCGTCACGACACCGGTCTTCAGTGACTGGAGGAGCTGCTTCACGCGACGTCTGCTTGCCTGACCATGGTTCGCAGGTTGCCGAACATCCGGTGTCCAAGCACGGCCAGCACCGCCAGCACAAATGCCCCCAGCGTTCCGAAGACGACGATGACCTTGCGACGCGGGCTGAACTTCGTCTCGGGCAGGTTGGGCGGGTCAATGGTCGTTACCGCGAAGTCGGCATTTGCGTTCGCGAGCATGCCGCGACGCACTTCGGCGTTGACCAGGCGCGCGATCGATGTCCGCAGGTCGGCATTGACCTCGCGCTCAAGGAGGTTGCGGAGGTAGACCAGGTTTTCCCGGCTGCGCTTGGCAGCGCGTTGCCGTTCGGTCGCGTTCAGCCGATCGATCATGCGTTGCAGCCACGACTGCGCGAGCTCGGGCGTACGCGCCCGCATCGTCAGCCGGATGAATCCGGTCTTGCGATCGATGCCCACTGTTCGAATCGTCTCGAATCGCTCGACTGCATATTCAATGCTGTCAGCAGACGGTGCGTCGCCGGTCTGGATGAGCGGCGGCCTGAGGTCGTCCTTTAACTCCTTCAGAATGCCCTCCTCTATCAGCAGCGATTCGGTGAAGCTCCGCGACTGGAGAATGGCCGACAGCCGTTCCACGTCGGGCCGCGCGATACCCAGGTTCGGCAGCGCCGCGGCAAGCGCCCCGAACTGGCCAAGGTCGGGCAACGAGCTTCCCTCCGCCAGCCCCTCGGCGGGCGCGACAACGGCAACCGACTGCCAGGTGGGTGCCCTGGTAAGCGCAATTCCGATCGACGCAGCCGCGCCAAGCACAGTGATAAGCAGAATGACCAGGCGCCTTCGCCAGAGCAACGCAAGCAGCCTTAGCCAGTTCGACTCAGTCTCGCTCATGCGGTTCGCTCCGGACTCGTGGAAGGTGCGACAGCCATGCCCGCATCATGCGACCCCGCCGCTGTGATCGCAGCGGCGAGCGCAATGATCCGGCAGGCAGCGTAGCCGAATAATGCCCATACGAACCCATAGCTCACGGTAAGTGCAGCAAAGAATCCACCCTGTGTCGTGTAATAGAGAAAGACACAGGCTGCAGCGAACAGGCCTGCCTGCAAAGGTGTGCTGATCCTGCGTGACGCAAGCGTTACAGTGACAAGCGTGACCACGGTTAACACCATCACGACCAGGACGAACGGCCAGCCACCTTCGGCATAGGCAACAATCTGCGAGGGTGCCGAAGCCGTACCCTGCACAAAGTTGAGTGTCGGGTACATATAATTCATGATAACGACATTTGTCGCGCTGCCAGGCCCTATCCCAAAGAACTGAAGGCCCAAATCAAGCCCAGCGTGAGGTAGTACCTCTGGATAGAGAGTAACAAAATATGGCCCCGAAACAGCAACCCTGAATATCACCAGCCAAATATCGTCGAGTATAGAGAGTGGGTCAGTCGCATCCTGAAGATAGCCTAGCAACGATAGTGCGGCGAGCGCAACCAGCCCGAATGATCCTATCGTCCGCCAGGTCAAGCGTTGCCGCAGCGCTACCGCCACTACGATAAAAATAAGGAATATTATGATCTGAGATTTGGCAAATATCGACAAATAAAAAAACAGCGCCACCGCTGACATAAAGATCAGCATTATCAAATCGATCATTTTTCTTTGGCCAATGTACTGCCACGCCGTAGCGGCGACCAGCATCGGCAGTACGATATATATATTCCCAAAGAACAGTGCGCCGAGCGATCCGGCAAGCGAAGTGCGCAGGCTGATCAGCGACATGTAGTCCGTATCGGCAGTGGTCACGAGAGTGTGACCGAGCATTCCGGACGCGGACAGCCTAAACAGGCAGTACGCCGCAGATAGAACGAACATCATCCGGACCGCACCCATCTCGGTGCGGTGACTCTCGCGCCGGTCGTCAAGTGCCACGCGACTCTTGCCGACGAGCGACCTGACGAGCAGGGCTGCAACGCCGGTGGCTACGAGCGGCATCACCGCAAGCGACGTAAATCGTCCGGGAAGGGTCGATGGAATCGGGCTGGTGTCCATGCCGACGAAGATCGCCAGCCAGGCGACGGTCCCTTGCGTTGCCGCGATAACCGCGGCCCCGATGCCAAAGGTCAGCAGATAGAAGCCGGCGTAAACCGCAAACGCAATGGTGAGTTGCTGCGACAGAGTGCGCATGCAGAGCAAGGCGAATCCGGCTGCCGCCAACAGCGCTATCGCGGTGTTCAGCGCACCCGGGATCATCACCGCCGCCGCACAGTATCGAGGATCTCCTGAACATGGCGGCGCCACGTGTACTTGGCCAGGGCCTCGGCGCGGGCGTTACTGCCAAGTGCCGCTCGCAGCGGCGCATCGGCGGCCAGCGTGACGAGTGCGTCGGCGATCGCTCCGGCATCGCCCGGCGGCAACAGCATCGCCAGCTTGCCGGACTGGCGTACAGCCTCCGCCGATTCCGGGTTCGCGCCACGTATTGAATTCGCCAGAACCTCGCCGATCTGGTCGAGGTCCGACGCCACGATTGGCTTCGCCATACCCATATACTCGAACAGCTTGGTCGGAGAGCCGAAGAACCGGCTGCCGTCCGAGTTGGGTACATGTGGCGAGACAAGGATATCGCTGGCGGCAAGGTAAGCTGGCGCATCGGCTTGCGGCACAAGTCCCGCGAACCGCACGAATGGGGCGCACTCAGGGCCACTGAGTATCGACCTGACGGCGGCATGCCGCATGCCGTCGCCAATAAACAGGAACATCATCCTCAGTTGCCGCAATGTTTCGGCTTGCGTTTCGGCAAGCTTGCGAATTGCTTCGGCAAACACTTCGGCGCCATGCCAGGCGCCGAATGTGCCAAGAAACGTCGCCACGCAGGCATCGCCGGGGACATCGAGCGCGGCACGCACGCGCTGCAGTTCGGCAAGGTCGAAACGTGCGGGATCGAACACCTCAGGATCGATGCAGTTGGGGTAGCATGCTATGCGATGCGGTTCGATACCGCGGCCTATCAGTTCGTCACGAAGGACATCGGAAATCGTGACGATTGTCTGCGCGTGGCGAAGAGTGACGGTTTCAGCCATCTGGGCGGCTTTCTCGAAGCGCAGGCCACCGCCCCAATTGTTTGCATCCCAGTCTTCCGAACCGTTGTATTCGACCACGAGAGGTATGCCGAATCGGCGCGCGAGACGCACGCCGGTATAGTTGCCGATCGAAAGTCGCTGGTACAGAAACGCTGTTTCCGATGGCTCGATCACGGCAGAGGCCTGCCGCTCGAAGTCGCGATCGAACTGGAAATAGTTCGCCTCCATCGGCAAGCCGAATATCTGCGGCGGATCAAGCTCGAAGTGTCGGGCGTCGGGTTTGATCTGCAGACGCCCGCCAACCGTCAGATAGTCGAGCGCATATCCATGCTCCATGAACCCATTTGCAACGCCTGAGATATGGCCGACGGAACCGCCGGCCTTCTGTCCGAACCACAGATTGGTGTTCAGGTATGCAACTCGGCTGCCCGCGCCGATGCAAGCATCAAGACGAGGCGAAGTCAGCAGTTTCTTAAGATCGCGGACAGCGCTGCCGACGCTGATGCGGTTGCGCACGCTTGCGCCAAGGAACGCAGCAAGTCCATAGAGTTGTTCCCACCGGCCGATCGGCGTCGTGGAGAGCTCGTGGTCGGCAATCAGGACGTCGCGGCAGCCCGACATTGCGCCGACAAGGCGCATGATCGGCATGGTTCCTGCGGACGTCGGATCTTCCAGCGCAATGACCGCCGTTCCGCGCAGCTTGCGCAGCGTCACCAGCATCGCCGCCAGACCGTTGCGGCGAAGGTCGCCCAACGTCAGAAATTCCAGTTTCGCGTCAAGCTTTGTGGCGAGCGCCTGCCCGTACGGGCGCGACAACGGATACTGCGAGATAACGGTGAACGCGGTGCTCATTAAGCCTCGCTGCTGACTGGGAGGAGCCGTCGGGCGGTCCGTACCATCAGGATTGCCGCCATACCATAGGCTAGCGATGTGCCGGCGGCGGCGCCGGCCGCACCGTAGACCGGTACCAACCATGCGCATGTGATTGACAGGGTGACGATGCACAACGCCCAGTTCAGCGCCACAGCACTAGGATAGGCGATCGCCGCGAGAAACTGCGATGCGGCGGTGGTCACTGCCAACAGCACAAAGCCAGGTAAAAAGAAAAATGTCGCATAGGATGCAGGTACGAACGCCGATCCAAAAACAAGACGTACCGCGAATGGCATAGCAAATGCAGCGGGAATCGCCAGAGCGGTCGACATCATTGCGATGCGAATGATTTCCGACTTGCAGCTTTGCCAGTTTATTGTGCGCGATCGTAAAATGGATGGAAAAAGAACAAGCGCAATCGAACTTGGCAGTATTGCCATGGCATCAAATATCTGCACAGCAATAGAGTAATAACCTAGCTCAATTGGCGTCGACCATAACTTCATTGCGATTATGCCCAGTTTGGGCACGAGCGCCCCGAGCAGCAACACGAGGTATGCCCGGCGGCCATAGCCGAGCCACTGCGCGATGCCGACCGAGGCTTCCCCGCCACCCGCCTGCCCGACGGCCAGTGTTGCCAACAGCAGCGCACCCACGACGGTAACCACAGCCGAGGCGGCCAGAAACGCTTCCGCCGTTGCATTCCGGACTGCAACAACCACGAACCAGACTAGCAGTATGGCGTTGCCAAGGATGGACGTCAGGTTCAGTTGTTTGAACCGTTGCTGGCCAGCAAGAACTGACGAGAAAAGCAGGGTTGCCAGGACGCCAAAGGTCAATGGGACAAGCCAGCCCCCACCTGTTTGCGGCGCCAGAACGGTCCCGGGAGAGAACCAGGCAACGGCGGTAAACGATGCCGTCGCGGCGGCGGTCATGAACAGTGCTAGAGCGAGCGAATAGACCGTTACGCGCCGGGCCGCCGACGGGAACTGCGCAACAAAATATGTATTTGAACCTGGTACGCCGAGATGGCCGAACTGCGCCAACGTGGCGGCAACGGCGACGACGTAGAAATACTCGCCGCGTTCGGCGGGTCCAAGCGAACGCGCGGTTATTGCGCTGGTGACGATCCCTGCCGCGACGCCGATGATTCGCGCAGCGAGTACGCCCGCCTCGGTCGTCAATCGCTGCGTCAGGAAACGCATAGTATGGAGCTGGCTCCCGCTTCAAACATCGTGGCCTGTCGATAGTGGATCGCCCGCGGCAGGGCAAACGCCGACCAAGGGGAATTCCGTCGTGATCAGAAGACTGCAACCAGCGGGATGCTATGCTGCGCTGCGGCACGATGGCGTGCCGCGCTTCGATTGGCTCTGATGTCCGAGCGGCCAAGTTGAAGGGCGCTTGCGGTGAGCACGGGCGTTGGGCGCGGTCTGCGAACGGGCATGCCTGATCACCGTTGCGGCTTTGCCAGAAGAGTTCGTGCCGAGCGGTGGTCCCACGTCGAGCTGCCGTGCATCCACGGTTCCGTCTCGACCGATAAAACTGATCCTTGGAGGCAATGAACTTGCACAACCTGCCGTCGGCAATGCCGCCGCGCGCTCCGGTCTCGGGGCTACCGCCGTCACCGCACCGGCTCGAGCGTCACCGACAGCCGCGTGCCGCCGCAATCGGCGATGCGCCAGACGAGCTTCTGGGTCGGAACGACGATGCCGTAGCTTGGTGCGACGCGTGCTGGCTCGATCGCCATTGACCAGTCGCCGGTACCTGTCCAGCGCAGCTTGAACACCCGCGCACCCGCGGCGAGCATGATCACGGCATCGTCGGCGCGCTTGACCACGATTCCCGGTGCCAGATGCAGCGGTATGCACGCGTGGTGTCCGCCGCCTTCGAAACGGTCGTCGATGACAAGCGCGCAGGCCGCGTGGTCGAGTGTCAGCAGCCGAACCGGCGTCACCGGCGGTGACAGGCGCCTGTAGCCCGAATGCGCCATTTCAATGCTGCTCACCACGGTTCCGGGCGACCAGCGCCGAACCTCGTGTGCGGCGTCACAATGCATGTTCCACAAATAGTCGGGGCGGATGAAGCGGTTGATCTCCGCACCACCAACCTGGGGTGTGTTGTGGTACGCTGTCGAACGGAACGCGTTCCGCTCTGCGGCCGATGCCGTGTAGAGATAACAGCCGGGATCGACGACAAGCCGAACCCCATCGAGCATCGCTTCAAAACTCAACAGATCATTGTGACCATGGCCACCGCGCCCGGCAAGTCCGAGCGGTCCGCAATCGACGAAGACGTGATTGCGTGTATCAGCAAGGATGTAGAAGCCGCCATCCTCGAATGCCCGGCTCGCCGGGATGGCGCCGGTGCGGTCAGCGCACTGTCGCGCAGCATCGGCGCCGAACGTCCACAAGATCTCGGCGACCGGTCCACCGAAGCGTTCAAGCAGGTCGACGCGCTCAGCCGCGAACGCGGCCATCGCAACGAGATAGCGATGGTCGGACAGCCCCTTGCCGGCCATCGGCAGCGCGCGTGCGTCGTCGGTATCGCCCCAGACCGGCACGCTGCCGTCCGGGCGGCTGTAGGCAGCGACGAACTCCGCCATCGCACCAAGCCTTGACGCATAAGCCGGCGTAACCGCATGCCCCTGACGTCGCATGGCGACTGCGGGCAGCAGAAACAGCTCCATGACCAGTCGATGGTAGGGTACCGAAGCTTCGAAATCGACGCCGTCCGGGAATACCTGCGTCTCGATTTCCTCGTTCAGAATGCGCCAGCCAGTCTGACGCCAGCGTGTCGCCAGCGGACCGTCGCCGAGCACGCATCCCGCGATGACGAGGCCGGCAGCGTCGGCAGTGTAATGGTTGCCGTTGACGTCGGAGCGTTCGATATAGCGCTCGGTAAAATCGGCATGGAGGTAGAGCGTGCGCAGCAGACGCGCCCTGAAAGCGGCGTCGTCGAAGGCCGCACTTTGTGCACAGGCGCGGGCGAGCCATGTGATGCTGAACAGGCGTAACGCCGCTTCCATGGTGCACGACCAATTGACCGAGCCGGCATAGGGATTGGCGACGATCCAGCTGTCGAGCACCGACCGCACGTGTGCAGCATAAAATTCATCGCCGGTCAGCGCGTAAGCCTGGCCCGCCGGGATGAGCCACTGCAGCCGCGACAGCTCCCAGGGAAACTTGACATCGCTCGGTTCGTCGAGGTTCGAGTACTCGATCGCGTGGCAATAGCGCGGCGGCCACCTGCGTCCCGTCTTGGCGTCGCAGTGCCAATCGATGTAGCTGCCAAGCTCGATCGGGCCGGAACCCATGAGATCGACACGATTGGCAAGCGCCGCACTTGCCTCGTCAACTATGCGCGCGACCTCGCCTGGGGCCAGTGCGTCGAGATCCTCGCGACGAACCGATGCGAATGTCGGGAATGGCCGCCGCTGCAGCGCTGTCCAAGCCTCGTCCATGGTTCGGTGACCCAAATCCTCGAGCAGCTTGACGTCGGTCAACCGGCGCGCGCGTGCGGGTGCGCGCCATCGGTCACTCAGCCGCACGGCCTCGCTCCACAGCCGCTCGGCGATGTAGCGCGGCGGTTTCTTCAGGCCGCGCCTGATCTTGCCGGTCAGGTCAAAAGCCACCGACGTTAGGCGGCCCGCGCTGCCAGCGGGCGGTCGATCCAGTAATCGTACCAGGCAGCGAGGTTGAACAGCGTCCACAGAAACAGCGCGTGATCGCGTCGAGCGGCACGATGCTCGGCGATCAGCCAGCGGATATGCGCGGTATCAAACGGCAGTACCTGGAAAAGCCGGCTTGACAGCAGCGTCGTTTCGACCTCGCCCCCGAATGGGCCACGCATCCAGTCGCTCATCGGCGCGCCAAAGCCCATCTTCTTGCGGTCGATGATGGCGTCGGGGATAAGTCCCCGCACGGCCTTCTTAAGGATGTGTTTCGCTGCATTGCCGGGCACCTTGTCCGTCATCGGCATGTCCATCGTGAATTCAACGAGATCGTGGTCGAGAAATGGAACGCGGGCCTCGAGCGAAACCGACATGCCGATCTTGTCGACGCGCATCAGCAAAAGTTCGGGCAGCCGCAGCTTGAACTCCGAATAGATCATGCGTGTGAGCACATCACTGCCCGGTGATTCCTTGTCGTTTCTGTCGTAGAACGCGCGATCTACATTGAAGGTGTCGGCGACGAGATAAGAGGCTGGCAGCAGGCCCGCATCGATGATGCGCTGAAGTTCTGGCGAGGCATGGATGCGTGCGGCGTCGATGAGATCGCGTTTCTGCAGATCCCAGAACACCGTTGCGCCGCTCCAAAAATGCTCGCGGTCACGTGCGGCGCGGTCGATGATATCGGCGTACAGCTTGATCCCGGGCCGGAAGCTGGCGGCGGTCCTTGCGGCTGCCGCGGCAAGCGACTGCAGTGGCTTTGGAAGATAGGTACGGAACGGCGACCAGTACTGCCGGTAGAGCCGCAGGTACTCCATGTAGCTCGCGTAGCCGCTGAACTGCTCGTCCGAGCCTTCGCCGACCTGCACCACCGTGACACCTGAATCGTGCGCGAGCTTGGACACGAAGTAGAGCGGCACGCAGACCCAGTCGGCGATCGGCTCGTCCTGATGGTGGATCAACTGGTCGAGGTAGCCGATCATGTCGCGCTGCTCGATCAGAATCTCGTGGTGGTCGGTACCGAATTCGCGCGCAACGAGGCGCGCCTCGTCAAGTTCATTGAGGTGTTTGAAGTCGGTGAACCCAACAGTGAACGTTCTCAGCGGTGCGTCAGTGAACCGTGCCATCAACGCTACATTCGTCGATGAATCGATGCCCCCGGACAGGAAGACACCGAAAGGCACGTCGGACATCATGCGCCGTTCGACGGCCGTGGTCAGGCGCTCGCGCGTTCCGCGCACGAAATAATCCTCGCGCGCCGCAGCCGACATGCCCCTGATGTCGGCACCCACACCTGTCCTTCCCGGCAGAGCGTCCCAGTATCGGACGGCGCGCAGGCTGCCATTGCGCGACACTTCGAGGTAGTGGCCTGCGGGCAGCTTGTAGATACCGCGGAACATGGTGAGCGGCGCCGGCGTCGTCAGGAATGAAAGATAATGATAGGCCGCGATCGGCTCGATCTCGCGCCGTACGGCCGGATGCTCGACAATGGCCTTGATCTCCGAAGCGAATAGCAGCCGGTCGCCGACGAGCGCGAAGTACAGCGGCTTGACGCCGATGCGGTCGCGGACCAGGAACAGCTTTTCAAGCTTGCCGTCCCAGATGGCGAACCCATAGTCGCCGGCAATGCGGTCGACGAGACCATCGATCCCCCAATGCGCGTAGCCTTGCAACACCACCTCGGTGTCGCTGTGGTCTGTCTTGAAGGGCCGGCCAGCAGCAGTCAGTTCCGCCCGCAGCGGAGCGTGGTTATACACTTCGCCATTGTACGTGAGGCATATGTTCGCCGCCGCGTCGGCCATCGGCTGGTTCGCCGTATCGCTGAGGTCGATAATCGATAGCCGGCGGTGACCGAACGCAACCTTGCCGTCGCTTGAGAACCAGTTCGCACCGCCGTCTGGACCACGGTGGCGCATCGCGTCGCGCATCCTCGACAGCGTAGGGGCGTCGACCGCACCCGACGGACCGAAGCTCATCACTCCAACGATGCCGCACATGCGCTTGTCCTGTGGATTAGAGGGTTCGGTCGACCCAGGCCGCTGTCGGGTTGATAACTGTCTCAACCGCAAAGCTTAGCCGGGTCGCTGCCAGTTGGTCGGCAAGTGTGATCGGCCATTGCCCGGCCGCGACGCCGTCCGCCAGTCGGCGAAGCATCTCGAAATGGCCCTTGTCGGCCGCTCCGCTCCACCCCGGCATGCGGGCGCCAACGATCGTCGCCGAACGGTAATCGTCCAGCGACAGCACCATGCCGCTGGCAAACACCTCCATGCGCTCCTTCGGATAGCCGCGAGCGCCAAGCGCCGTATAGGTCAGCGTACAGATTGAGCCGTCCGCAAAACTGACGGTTGCAGTGAAATTGTCACTTGCCGACCAGTGTGCCGATTGCGGCCGGATGGCCGTGGCAGTGACCGAAGTCGCTTCGCTGCCGGCAAGGCTGAGGAAAAGGTCGTAGATGTGGCATGCCTCGCCGATGTTGCGGCCGCCGCCTTCGACACCGTGCACCCAGTGGTCGACCGGAATGTGACCGGCGTTCATCCGGTAGTCGACGATGAGCGGCGATGTGCGATCGGCCAGCGCTTGCCGAATGCGTGCGACGCACGGGGCGAACCGCCGGTTGAATCCTGTCAGCAGGATCGGGCCACCGGGATTGTCGGCATAGAAGGCCTCGATCGCAGCGACGCCTGCTTCGGACAGGGCAAGTGGCTTCTCGACCAGAACGTGCTTTCCGGCATTGAGTGCTTTCAGCGCAAGCGCTGCGTGCAGGTCGTGCCGTGTTGCGATGATCACGATGTCGACCGCCGGATCGGCAAGGATTTCATCGACGTCAGTGGTGGAATAGGCGGCCTCGTATTGCGTCGCCACTGCCTTTGCATTGGCGCCGGTCCTGCTCATGACGGCTTGGACGAATAGCTGGTCCTGAAGCTTCGCAATGTTGGGCAGGTGCATGCCCTGGACGAAGCTGCCTGCGCCAAGGATGCCGACGCCAAGCCGGCCCGGCTTGCCTGAGGCGGGCGCCCGTCGTTCGGCCACCCGGCGCGCCGGTTCGGCTGTGGACGACGGGTATTCGAGTATGACCGAAAGCGGTTTCGGGCCGTCAATCTGCAGGGCCGAGAACGCCTCGGTGGCCTTTTCCAGTGGATACCGTGTCGAAACCAGCGGCGCAACATCGATCCGCTTGCGGTCGACGAGATCGAGGTACGCGGCCATGTTCCGGTTCTCGGTCCAGCGGACGTAGGGCAGCGGATAGTCCTGCCCTTCAAGCTCGTAAACGCTGTCATAGCGTCCCGGACCGTAGGAACACGACACCATGAAGTCGATTTCCTTGGCATAGATGTCGGAGCGCTTGAGGTTGAGGCCGACGTCGCCGACAAGGACAACGCGCGCCTTCTTCCGTGCAGCACCGAACGCGAGCGAAATGATCTCGTCACTGCTGCTGGCTGCGGTGACGATCACGGCGTCGGCGCCGAAACCGTCGGTCAGCTGCCGGACCCTGTCAGGGTAGTCCGACTGTGTCGGGTCGACGCCGAAATCCATGCCGTGCCTTGCGGCCAGCGAGACGCGCGCGGCATCCGGGTCGACACCGATGACTCGACAGCCGTTGGCGGCAAGGAACTGCACCGTCAGCTGGCCGAGGATACCAAGGCCGACGACGACGACCGTCTCGCCCAATGTAGGTGCGGCACGGCGCACGCCCTGCAGTGCGATCGCGCCGAGGGTTACGGTTGACGCGGCGGCCAGATCGACATTGTCGGGTACCCGGACTGCAAGGTTGACGGGGACATCGACGAACTCGGCGTGGTTGGCGATGCCGGCGCCTGCGCAGGCGACGCGATCGCCGGGCGCAAAGCCGACGACGCCTTCGCCGACCGCTGTCACCGTGCCCGCCACCGAGTAGCCGGTGGGCGAGCCTGCGGCCAGCTTGCCGCTGACACGGTCGATGGTCTTGCGAATGCCCTGCTCGCGTGCCATGTCGATGACCCGCTTGACATTATCTGGCTGTTGCAGCGCACGGCGATAGAGCGGCAGGGCCGACGCCCGGACGCCGGCCATTTCGGTTCCGACGCTGATGCAACTGTGCGTGACCCGGACAAGGATCTGGCGTGGTGACGCCATTGGCGCCGGCACGTCAGCGACAATCGCTTGGCCCTTCCGGATAAGGATTTGGCGCACGCCTCGACTTCCGTTTCTGTGCTGATCGTGTTCTGGCGCCGGACGCGGGCCGCATGAAAGGCATCGGCTGTCGGCAGCGACGGCTGATAGGAAATTGGCGCTGTACGCGCAAGCGAAGAGCGGCGGGCCGGGGCCAAAGCTTGCGCATTGCGCGACGCGCGGTGGGCTCACCTCGCAGCGCGCATACGCCCTTGTCGCCGCATCAGCCTTTCCCGCGCAGCGACCTTTTCCCCGTCCGTCTGGTCGCCTCTGAACGCGGCTGCCGACCGAAAAGCAGCCTCGGAACAACCAAGCGCCGTCAGCGTCCCCTTGGTCAATCCCGCCTAGTAGCTGCCAGTATCTGCGACAGCGACTGCCGCAACAGAGGTGACGGGCATGGTCGGAAGCCGCCTTCCGATCGACAACATTGTGGCGCCGCATCAACCGCGCGCAGCATGGCGAGGGCATGAAGTAGGTCGTACAATCGGTTTGGCGGCGGGCAACGCGTCAAAATCCGCTGCGCCTGGTGGAGCCGAGGGGGATCGAACCCCTGACCTCTACAATGCCATTGTAGCGCTCTCCCAGCTGAGCTACGGCCCCATTCCCAGTTGTGCTGCCCGTTCTGGTGCACGGGCGGCGGCGATTTAGCCCCACACCGCAGCAAGCGCAAGCCTTGCCGGCAGCGAAGTGCTGGTCAGACCTCGTCGCCGTCTTCCTTCGCCATCGCGACGTCGCCAAGATCGTCGTCGCCGCCAAGATCGTTCTCGTCGTCGGGGTTGACATCGTCATCGACATCAACGTCGAGATCGTCGTCGGCGAGCGCGTCCTCGTCCTCGGCGGCATCGCTCTCCTTCTTCGCAACCTCGAACGGCAGCGGCTGCTTCGACTTCAGGACCGGCTCGGGCATCCAGGCGGTGCCGCAGGCGATGCAGGTCACGGGGTCTTCCGCGCCAAGGTCATAGAAACGCGTGCCGCATTTCGGGCAAGAGCGCTTCGTTCCCCATTCGGGCTTGATCAACGTTGTTCTCCGTGTCGATGTAGTCCCGGCAGCCGCGCGTCACCGGCAGCAGCCGGAATCGGGGCCAGGTTCGGGGCAGCGCCTTGCCACGCGTCGATGCTGCTGTCAAAAGCAAATCGCGCCGATGCCCCGGACACGTCCGCGGCGCGCCGCTTTTCCTGCCACCAAGAGGAGTCGACGGTGCCCGCCGCCAACGTGCCGATGCCGCTGACGCTCACCACTGACGGCCCGCTGGCCGGATCGGTCTTGGTGCCGGGCGACAAGTCGATCTCGCACCGGTCGCTGATGCTCGGCGCGCTTGCCGTCGGTGAAAGCATCATCGACGGGCTGCTGACCGGCGAGGATGTGCAGGCAACGGCGGCGGCGATGCGGGCGATGGGTGCAATGATCGACGCCGACGCGGCAGGCCGCTGGCACGTCCACGGCGTTGGCGTCGGTGGCCTGCTGCAGCCCGCCGGCATTCTCGACATGGGCAACAGCGGAACCTCGACCCGCCTGCTGGCTGGACTTGTCGCGAGCCACGCCGTGCGCGCCACCTTCATCGGCGACGCGTCGCTGTCAAGGCGGCCAATGCGGCGGGTCATCGAGCCGCTCGAGCGCATGGGCGCGCGCTTTTCGGGTCATGGCGACCGCCTGCCTATGACGGTCGAGGGGTGCGTGCCGGCGACGCCGATCGACTATCGGCTGCCGGTCGCCTCGGCGCAGGTGAAATCGGCGGTGCTGCTGGCCGGACTCAACACCCCGGGAATCACTAGCGTGATCGAGGCCCAGCCGACGCGCGACCACAGCGAGCGCATGCTGCAGCGATTCGGCGCCGAGGTGATGATCGAGACGCTCGCCGATGGCGCCCGCCGAATCGCGGTTCGCGGCGAGGCCGAGCTGACGCCGCAGCACGTCGTGGTGCCAGGCGACATCTCGTCGGCAGCATTCCCGCTGGTCGCCGCGCTGATCGTTCCGGGCAGCGCGGTCGACATCGTCGGCGTCGGGCTCAATCCGACGCGCACCGGCATTCTTGACGCACTTGCCGCCATGGGTGCCGACGTTGCCGTGCGCGACCGGCACGACGCGGGCGGCGAGCCGGTCGGCACGCTGCGCGTAGCTCGGCAGGGCCTCATCGGTGCCGAGATCGATCCTGCGAACGCGCCGCGCATGATCGACGAATACCCGATCCTGATGGCCGCTGCGGCGGTGGCGGACGGGACGACGACGATGCGCGGGCTTGAAGAACTGCGCGTCAAGGAATCGGACCGGATCGCGGTCATGGCCGAGGGGCTGGCGGCGTGCGGCGTTGCTGTCGAAGAGATTGCCGACGGCATCATCATCCACGGCAGCGGCGGCAACAAGGTTGCGGGCGGCGCGACCGTGCGCAGCCATCTCGATCACCGCATCGCGATGAGCTTCGCGGTGCTCGGCCTCCACGCCGAAGCGCCGATCGTCGTCGATGACGCGCGGCCGATCGCGACCAGCTTTCCGGGCTTCGTTGCGCTGATGGAGCGCCTCGGCGCACGTCAGAACAGATAGGCGAGCGCGAAGGCGGTGCCGGCGACGTAAGCGCCGAGGAAGAAGCGCAGGTCGGCGTTGCCGACACCGACA
>CAYVVV010000001.1:34835-37313 GCA_964455325.1 uncultured Sphingosinicella sp.
GCCGGCGACGTAAGCGCCGAGGAAGAAGCGCAGGTCGGCGTTGCCGACACCGACACTGGCGCCGCCACGCGGCGGCCGGCGACGACCAAAAGCCGGTACCGGATGATGGTAACTGAACAAGGCCGGCCTCCCGCCTTTAGTGAATGCAACATTTACGAATCTTACCGAATCGTTAACGCATGGGAAGCGCAATTGATGGTTAACGCCGGCCGGCGTGGCTGCGAGGCACTTGCAACTGGCCTCATATCTTGCTAATCATTCGCATTATAGACGGAAAAGCGGTGCAGTGACGGTATGATTCTTTGCGTTTGCAATGCCTTGCGAGAAAGCGAAGTCCGCGCCGCCGCGCGTGGCCAGCGGGCCTGCCCGGTCGAGACCTATGCCCGCCTCGGCGCCCGCCCGCAGTGTGGCCAGTGCATCCCGCACGCACGCCGCGTGCTGTCGGGCCAGCACGCCGCCTGACCTGCGCTGCTACTGCGTCGCAGAAACCTAAGTCATTGTTGACGGCCGGCTTTTGTTGCGCGCATCGTGCCTGGGAGCAATCTCCGGGAGCGGATCATGAAGGGCGATGCCGGCGTCATCAAACACCTCAACGCGGTACTGAAGAACGAGCTGACGGCGATCAACCAGTATTTCCTGCACTACCGCATGCTCGACAACTGGGGCGTGACGCGGCTCGCCAAGTACGAATACGGCGAGTCGATCGACGAGATGAAGCATGCCGACAAGCTGGCGGCGCGCATATTGTTCCTGGAAGGCCTGCCCAATTTCCAGCTGCTCGGCCGGCTGCGCATCGGCGAGAGCGTCGAGGAGGTGCTGAGAGCCGACCTCGAGCTTGAACGCGAGGCGCTTCCGGCGCTGCGCGAGGCGATCGACCATTGCGAGAAGGTTCGCGACTACGGCAGCCGTGAACTGTTCGAGCACATCCTCGAAAGCGAGGAGGAGCACGTCGACTTTCTCGAAACGCAGCTGCAGCTGATCACGCAGGTCGGCATCCAGAACTATATTCAGCTGCAGTCGGCACCGGCCGAGGACTGACGCGCGCGGCCACCGGAAAGCCAGTCAGCGATGCGCCGCGCGATGCGCACGGCGGCATCGCCGTCGCCGAAAGCGGATGTGGCGCGCGCCATCGCCTGATGCCGTCCGTCGTCGTCGAGCAGCTCGGCCGCCGCTTCGGCGACCGCGCGGGTGCTGGTGCCGACGATGCATGCGCTGCCGGTTTCGACAGCCTCCGGGCGCTCGGTGTTGCCGCGCGCGATCAGCGTCGGCACGCCGAGTACCGATGCTTCCTCCTGGATGCCGCCCGAATCGGTGACGACGAGCCGCGCGCGGGCGAGCAGTCCAATGAACGGCGGGTAGGCCATCGGTGGCGGCAGGCAGACGTTGGCGCGGCCTTCGAGCGGGCGGTAAAGCGCCACATCGACCGACGGATGCCGCGGCAGCACGACATCGACATCGCCGCGGTCCGCGAGCGCCGCGAGCGCCGCGACGATATCGGGGAACGCCGCGCGATTCTCGCGCCGGTGCAGTGTCGCGACGAGCAGCCGCCGGTCCGAGGCAGCCGGCACGCTGGCGGCAGGCATTGCGAGCACCAGGCGCAGCGCGTCAACGATCGTGTTGCCGGTCACTTCGACCGCGTGCGGGTCAACCCCTTCACCAATGAGGTTGGCACGGGCGCGCGCGGTCGGCGCGAAGTGAAGCATGGCGAGGCGCGCGATCGCGACGCGATTCGCCTCCTCCGGAAACGGTGCCGCGAGATCGTGGCTGCGCAGCCCGGCCTCGACGTGGGCGACGGCGATGCCGCGCCGCGCCGCGGCCGATGCGGCGGCCAGCGCCGACGTGGTGTCGCCCTGCACGATCACGCAGTCTGGCCGCAGCCTGGCGAGCAGCGCGTCGACCGCCGCCTCGCCGCGCGCGCGCAGGTCATCGAGCGACTGTCCTTGGCGCATGATCGACAGCCGGTGGTCGGCGGCAATTCCGAAACCGGCAAGCGCCATTGCTGCAAGCTCGGGGTGCTGCCCGGTGAGACAGATCGTCGGCGACAGGCCGCACGTGCGCAGCGCCAGCACAACCGGCGCGAGCTTGATCGCTTCGGGGCGTGTCCCGGCGACGACAAGCAGTTCGCGACGCGACCGCAACACCACGTCCCCCACTTTTGCACCGGTGTTGCCGCCACTATAGGACGGGAATGACCTGTCCCGAAACCCGTTCCGCCCGATGATCATCGCCGTCGACGGTCCGGCGGCGTCCGGCAAGGGCACCATCGCGCGTGCGCTCGCCGCGCACTTCGGCTTGCCGCACATGGACACCGGCGCATTGTATCGCGGCGTCGGGCTTTCGGTGTTGCGCAGCGGCGGCGATCCCGCCGACGCGGCGTTCGCCGCCGACATCGCGCGGCGGCTCGACGCCGCCATCCTTGCCGACCCGGCGCTGCGCGGGGCCGAGGTGGCGCGCGCCGCCTCGGTCGTCTCCACGCAT
>CAYVVV010000001.1:37323-42428 GCA_964455325.1 uncultured Sphingosinicella sp.
GCATGCCGACGTGCGCGCCGCGCTGCTGGAACGCCAGCGCAGTTTCGCCCGACAGCCGGGCGGGGCGGTGATCGACGGGCGCGACATCGGCACAGTGATCGCGCCCGATGCCGAGGTGAAGATCTTCGTGACCGCCGATCTCGACGTCCGCGCGCGCCGCCGCCATGCCGAGAACCCGGAGCGCCCGTATGACGAGGTCAGGGCCAACCTCTCCGAGCGCGATGCGCGCGACGCGGGCCGTTCGTCGGCACCGCTGCGGCGGGCGGACGATGCCTATCTGCTCGATACGTCGGCGATGGACCGCGCCGCCGCGATTGCCGCCGCGATCCGCTTCGCCGAGGCAAGGCTTGCGGAAACGACCCACTTGCGCTAAGCGGCGCGCGCTTTTCGTGGCGGAACTGCCAGCCATCGCTGGCCCGCCCGTGGTGCGAAGCGCCAGCACAAACGATCCGCGCGGCGGGCGATGCTGCCCGATGCCGTGCGGCAAGGCTTTGTGTGGCGTGTCGCCGACGGCGTCGCGAGCAGCAAGAAACTGGTATGCGAGGGGCGGACCGGCATGGTGCCGGCATCGTTCCAAGACCGCCGGACACAACCGGCTGGCCGGTAACAGCAACAAAGGAACCTGATCCATCATGGCAACCCAGATGCAGCCCACCCGCGACGATTTCGCGGCGATGCTCGAAGCCAGCCTCGGCGAGAACGCCTCGTTCGAGGGCCGCGTCGTCACCGGCACGGTGACCGCAATCGAAAACGACATGGCCGTGATCGACGTCGGCCTGAAGTCCGAAGGCCGCGTGCCGCTGCGCGAATTCGCGCCGCCGGGCGAGAAGGCCGACATCAAGGTCGGCGACGAGGTCGAGGTCTATGTCGACCGCGTCGAGAACGCCTATGGCGAGGCGATGCTGTCGCGCGACCGCGCCCGCCGCGAAGCGGCCTGGGACAAGCTTGAATCCGAATTCCAGGAGAACGCCCGCGTCGACGGCGTCATCTTCGGCCGCGTCAAGGGCGGCTTCACCGTCGACCTGGGCGGCGCCGTGGCGTTCCTGCCCGGCAGCCAGGTCGATATCCGCCCGGTGCGCGACGTCACCCCCCTGATGGGGATTCCGCAGCCGTTCCAGGTACTGAAGATGGATCGCAAGCGCGGCAACATCGTCGTGTCGCGCCGTGCCATCCTTGAGGAAACGCGCGCCGAACAGCGTTCGGGCCTGATCCAGACGCTGACCGAGGGGCAGACCGTCGATGGCGTCGTCAAGAACATCACCGACTACGGCGCCTTCGTCGACCTCGGCGGCATCGACGGCCTGCTGCACGTCACCGACATGAGCTACAAGCGCGTCGGGCACCCGTCCGAGGTGCTCAATATCGGCGACACGGTGAAGGTGCAGATCGTCCGCATCAACCGCGAGACGCAGCGCATCTCGCTGGGCATGAAACAGCTCGAATCGGATCCGTGGGACGGTGCCCAGGCGAAGTACATGGTCGGCCAGAAGGCCAGGGGCCGCGTCACCAACATCACCGACTATGGCGCCTTCGTCGAGCTCGAGCCGGGCATCGAGGGTCTTGTCCACGTCTCCGAGATGTCGTGGGTCAAGAAGAACGTCCACCCGGGCAAGATCGTCTCGACGAGCCAGGAGGTCGAGGTGCTGGTGCTCGAGGTCGACGCCGAGAAGCGCCGCATCAGTCTTGGCCTCAAGCAGGTGCAGCGCAACCCATGGGAAGCTTTCGCCGCGGTGCATCCGGTCGGCAGTATCGTCGAAGGCGAGGTCAAGAACATCACCGAGTTCGGCCTGTTCGTCGGCCTCGAAGGCGATGTCGACGGCATGGTGCACATGTCGGACATCGCCTTCGGCGTATCGGGCGAGGAGGCGCTCGAGCTGCACCGCAAGGGCGAGATCGTCAAGGCGGTGGTGCTTGACGTCGACGTCGAGAAGGAACGCATCAGCCTCGGCATGAAGCAGCTCGACGCCGCCGAGAAGGGCGGCAAGGTTGGTCGTTCCTCGGGCGTCAACAAGGGCGACGTCGTCACCTGCACGGTGGCGGCGATTGTCGACGGCGGCGTCGAAGTGACCATCGGCGACGGCGGTACCACCGGCTTCATCCGCCGCGGCGACCTGTCGCGCGACCGCGACGAACAGCGTCCGGAACGCTTCCAGGTGGGGCAGAAGGTCGACGCGCAGGTGATCGGCTTCGACCGTTCGAAGAAACCCAATCTGTCGATCAAGGCGTTGCAGATCAGCGAGGAAAAGGAAGCGGTCAAGCAGTACGGCTCGTCGGACTCGGGTGCCAGCCTCGGCGACATCCTTGGCGAGGCACTCAACAAGGCCAAGGACGGCAAGAAGAAGGGCTGAGACCCTCCTGCATTCCGCCGCGCTTGGAGGGGCCCGCCAGACATGTGCTGACGGACCCCTTGCTGTTTGTTATGCTTCGCCAGCTACATAGCGGAGGTCGCCGGTGGCCGTGCGCGGTGCGGCGGCCGGACTTGGCCGCGTGCGTAGGATTTATCGATTGCATATCGTTGCGGTGTCGGCTTTCTGATGTGTATTACGTTGCCGCGTCGACGCCGCAAAAAAAAGGAACAGAGGTGCAATGATACGTTCCGAACTCGTCGCCGCCGTCACCGACATGAACCCGCATCTGTCGCAGCGCGACATCGAGCGCGTTGTCGCGACGATATTCGAATCGATCACAAGCGCGCTCGCGCAGGGCCGGCGTGTCGAGCTGCGCGGCTTCGGTGCCTTTTCAACGCGCGCCCGCGACCCGCGTGTCGGCCGCAACCCCCGCACAGGCGAGCGTGTCGCGGTGACCGCGAAGCGCGTTCCCTACTTCAAGGCGGGCAAGGATCTGCGCGAGCGGTTGAACCGCTAGCACGATGCGGCTGCTGACGCTTGCCTTCTATGTCCTGATCGGCGGCGTCCTTGCCTGGTTCGCGGCCCGCAACTGGACCATGGTCACGCTGCAGCTGTGGGGCGACTATGAGCTTGCCATCCGCATTCCGGCGCTGATGCTGTTGTGCTTCCTGGTCGGCGTGCTGCCGCTGGCGCTTTTGCAGTCGGTCAGCAAGTGGCGGCTTGGGCGCAAGGTACGGCGGCTCGAGAAGGCGCTCGCCGATACCGCGCCGGTGCCGGCGGCGCCTGCGCCTTCCGACAGGGGACCATGAGGAACCCGGTCTTCTGCGCGATCGACACCGCCGACTACGATCACGCACTTGACATTCTCTACGCGGTGAAGCCGGAGGTCGGCGGCATCAAGCTGGGGCTTGAGTTTTTCATGGCAAACGGACCCGTGGGCGTGACTGCGCTCGCCGGCTATGAACAGGAGCTTGGTGTCTTTCTTGACCTGAAGCTGCACGACATCCCGAACACGGTTGCAAAGTCGGTGCGTGCGCTCGCCGCCTGTCCCTATGACATCGTGACCGTCCACGCCGCAGGCGGGCTCGACATGATGCGTGCCGCCAGGGCCGAAGCGCACGCAAGTGCCAAGGTCGTCGGTGTCACCGTGCTGACAAGCATGGACGAACGCGACCTTGCCGCGACGGGCGTCGCCGGCGCGCCGGCCGACCAGGTGCGGCGGCTGGCGGACCTCGCACGCGAAGCCGGGCTCGACGGCATCGTCTGCTCGGCGCACGAGGTGGCGGCGATGCAGCGCGGCTGGCCCGACGGCTTTTTCGTCGTTCCCGGCATCCGCCCGGCGGGCAGCGACACTGGCGATCAGAAGCGGGTGATGACGCCAAAGGCGGCGCTTGCCGCCGGCGCCAGCGTGCTTGTCATCGGTCGCCCGATTACCGAGGCCGACGACCCCGCCGCGGCGGCGCGCGCGATCGCGGCGAGCCTTTGACCAGGGTCAAGATCTGCGGCGTCAACAGCCGCGCCGCGCTGATCGCGGCGAGCAACGCCGGTGCCGACTACATCGGCCTCGTGTTCTTTGCCAAGAGCCCGCGCCACCTCTCGTTCGATGCGGCGGCCGCGCTGTCGCAGTCGGGCGGGCCGCGGCGCATCGGCCTCATCGTCGACGCCAGCGACGACTTCATCATGCAGGCGGTGCGCGCCGCCCGGCTCGACGGTGTGCAGCTGCACGGTTCGGAAGCGCCCGAGCGCGTCGCGGCGCTGAAGCGTCTGACCGGGATCGAGGTCTGGAAGGCCGTCGGCGTCCGCACGCGTGCCGACATCCTGGCGGCGCGCGCGTTTGCCGGCATTGCCGACCGCATCCTCTTCGACGCAAAGACCGATGCCGCCCTGCCCGGCGGCATGGGCGTGCGCTTCGACTGGCGACTGCTCTCCGGTATCGATCCCGGCGCGCCCTGGGGCCTTGCAGGCGGGCTTGACGCCTCGACAGTCGCCGACGCCATCGCTATTGCCCACCCGCCGCTCGTCGACGTGTCGTCGGGGGTGGAGGATGCGCCGGGGGTGAAGTCGCCGGCGAAGATCAGAGCATTCATCGAGGCGGTGCGCGCGGCATGAGCGTCAACAGTTTGCGGCAGGGTCCTGACGAGCACGGGCACTTCGGCGAGTTCGGCGGTCGCTATGTTGCCGAAACGCTGATGCCGCTCGTCCTCGACCTCGATCGCGAGTATCGCGCGGCGAAGGCCGACCCCGCGTTCAGGGCCGAGTTCGACGACCTGCTCGAACATTATGTCGGCCGACCGTCACCGCTTTATTTTGCCGAGCGCTTCACTGCCGAACTCGGCGGCGCCAGAGTCTATCTCAAGCGCGACGAGCTTAACCACACCGGCGCGCACAAGATCAACAACTGCGTCGGTCAGATCCTGCTCGCGCGCCGGATGGGCAAGACACGCATCATCGCCGAAACCGGTGCCGGCCAGCATGGCGTCGCCACCGCCACCGTCGCTGCGCGCTTCGGTCTGCCGTGCGTCGTCTATATGGGCGCGAGGGACATCGAGCGCCAGCAGCCGAACGTGTTTCGCATGCGGCTGCTGGGTGCCGAAGTGCGCGCCGTGCATGCCGGCCGCGCCACACTGAAGGATGCGATGAACGAGGCGCTGCGCGACTGGGTCGCCAACGTCCATGACTCCTTCTACATCATCGGCACCGTCGCCGGGCCGCATCCCTATCCGGAACTGGTGCGCGACTTCCAAAGCGTCATCGGCA
>CAYVVV010000002.1:0-38104 GCA_964455325.1 uncultured Sphingosinicella sp.
GTCGATCGCCGATCCGCGCATCGAGGTCGAGGAAGGGCATGAACTGATCGCCTTCGACCTTGTCCGCAGCGGCGATCGCTCCACGTTCGGCGAGGTGCGCGTGCTGAAGCCGGGCGTCGCCGAGCCGATCGTCCAGGCGAAGGGTCTGGCCGTCTACATGGAAGTGCCGCGCCGCAAGGTGCTGCTGCCCGTCAATCCGTCGTATCGCAGCGCGCTGAGGGGCCCGACGACGATCCAGTATTTCGAGATCGAGGGCGACACGAGCCGCCTCGTCGACGAAGTCCAGACCGAGCTTCGCTAGCGCCGATCCGCAGGGGGCCACCGTGCACTGGGCAAGGCGCAGCGGCATCGCAGCAGCGGCGGTGGCGGTGGTGTTTGCCACCGGGCCGCCGCTGGTGGCGACCGGCAGCGCAGACGACGCGGTCGTCGACGAGGACGGCTACCGGCTGCTCAGCCTGCGCCTCGGCCGGCTGACGCTCGCCGAATCGCTTGAAGCCTACGAGCTGCCTGCGGGTGGCGTCTGCGTCGATCTGCGCCAGCTTGTCGACGCGCTCGACTTCCCGATTGCCGTCGACGCGCGCGCCGGCACCGCCGAAGGCTGGTTCCGCAGTGAGGATCGACGCTTCTCGCTGGCGGCGGCCGACGCCCCGCCGGGATCGGTGCTGCGCGCGCCCGACGGCCTGTGCGTCGACACCGCCGTGGCGGGCAGATGGTTCGGCATCGACTTCACGCCCGATCTGCCCAACGCCGTACTCGTCGCAAGCAGCGCAGAGAAGCTTCCGGTCGAACTCTCGATGGCGCGCAGGCAGCGGCGCAGCGCCTTCCGGCCGGTCGAGGAGCGGGACCTGTCGCGCTTCCCGCGCGCGGAGACACCCTATGCTTGGTGGCGAACGCCGGCGATCGATGTCGTCGCGAGCGCCGGCTATATCGATGATGCGGCGCTTGACGACCAGCGGGCGACGGGCCGCTACGAACTCTATGCGTCGGGCGAGGCGGCGCGCCTGTCGTTCGACGCGCGCTTCGCCTCGAACGAGGACGCCGAGCCCGAATCGCTGCGCCTGCGTGCCTATCGCAAGGACCCCGATGGTGCGCTGCTCGGTCCGCTCAAGGCAACCGAAGTCGCGCTCGGCGACGTCGCCAGCTATGGCTCGGTGCTGACCAGCGAGAACAGTTACGGCCGCGGCGCCTTCGTCACCAACCAGCCGCTCGACCGGCCACAGACGTTCGATCGCACCGATTTCCGCGGCGAGCTTCCTGCCGGCTGGGACGCCGAACTCTACCGCAACGGCCAACTGATCGCCTTTGCCGACAGCCGTACCGACGGTCGCTACGAGTTCCTGGGCGTGCCACTGCTGTTCGGGATCAACCGCTTCGAGGTCGTGCTGTACGGCCAGCAAGGCCAGATCCGCCGCGAGAAGCGCACGATCAACGTCGGCGGCGACAGCATCCCCGCCGGCAAGACGCACTATTGGGTCGGCGCGCTGCAGAACCAGAAGGATCTGCTGACGCTGAAGAACGTGCCGCGCGCCAGCGAGCGCCGCGAGCTGCGCGCCAGCGCCGTCATCGAGCACGGCATCGACCGCAAGACGTCGGTATCGCTGCAGGCACACACGCTGGTCCCCGAGCTCGACGATGATGCGCGCGTGACCTATGTCGAGGGCGCCGTCCGTCGCGTATTTGGTCCGGCGATCATCGAGCTCAACCTTGCCGCCGATTTCGACGGCGGCGTTGCCTATGGCGGCCAGTTCATCGCCGAGTTCGGCAGCACCACCGTCACTGGCCAGACGCTGTGGGCGCGCGACTTCGTCTCCGATCGGATCGAACCGGGGCTGCATGGTCAGCACACACTGGCGATCGACCATTTCTTCGACCTGGGCGCGTCGACGCTGCCGGTCGGCGCGCGCGTCACCTACAGGGACTGGCAGCACCCGCGCGCCGACACGCTTGAGGTGGCGACGCGCATATCGGCGCGGCTTGCCGGCCTGTCGCTCACCCACGAGGTGGCATGGCAGCATGCCTCGGGCGTGCGCGGCGCTGGCGGCGACGACCAGTTGACGACGAGCCTGCTTGCTGGCGGACGCATCGGCGACACGCGGCTGCGCGGCGAGGCGCGCTATCGTCTGCGTCCCGATTCGATGCTGGAAAGCGTCACGCTGGTCGCCGAACGACCGATCGGCGAGCGCAGCGAATTGCGCGGCGAAGTCGCGTGGGACGGGCCGCTCGACCGCGCCCGATTCGGTGCCGGTTATTCGCGCCAGTTCGATCGCCTCGCGCTCGGTGCGCGCGCCGAGGCGGCGACCGACGGGTCGTTCGCCGCCGGCATCAACCTTGCGCTGAGCTTCGGCCCCGATGCGCGCGGCCGCTACGCACGCGTCACCTCGCACAAGCTGGCCAGCGCCGGCCAGGCTGCCGCGCGCGTGTTCACCGACAGCAACCGCAACGGCGTCTGGGATGGCGACGAACCAGTGCATGAGGGCGTCACCATCGCTGCGGGCACAGCACGGGCGGACGCACCGACCGATACGCACGGCACGACGATGGTCGACGGCCTGCGCAGCTTCCAGCCCCAACTGCTGTCGGTCGACACCTCGACCCTCGCCGATCCGCTGCTGAGGCCGGCGGTACGCGGCATTGTCGTGACGCCGCGTCCCGGCATTGCCCAATCGGTTGACTTTGCGCTGCTGCCGACCGGCGAGGTGGAAGGAATGTTGTATGTCGCCACGAGCGGCGAGCCGCAGCCGCGACCGGGCGCCGACCTAGAACTGGTGAACGCCGCCGGCGACATTATCGCCGAGGCGCGCAGCGATTTCGATGGTTTCTTCCTGTTCCAGGACGTCGTCTACGGCCAGTATCGGCTGCAACTGAGTGCAGCGACCGCACGTGCGCTCGATGCAGGCAGCGAGCCGCTGGCGACGGTCAGCGTCGGCGACCCCGATCCCGTCGTCCGCACCGGCGCGCTGACCATCCGCCGAACGCCGCAGCTGACGCTCGACCTCAGCGTGCTCGCCAGCGACGGCAGCGTCAGCTTCTGAACCCGGTCATAGTCGTCCAAGACGACTTCGCGGCTATTGCCCGGCAGTGGCGGCGGCGAGTTGCCGACGCAAAGCGTCGAACGTGGCGACGTGAAGCGCCTGCGCCACGCGCGCGGCGTCAGCGACTGCGCGCGCTTGTTGCGATGACGTCACGACAGCAACCGCATCGGCGATGTCGCCGAACTCGGCGCCGTGCAGCTCGAGCCGGCTCAGCTCAAGTTCCGCCGTCGTCGGCGCGGTATCGCCCTGCGATGCCGCCGACGCGGCGCGGACCGCTGCCTCGGCACGCACCCGCTGTGCCTGCCAAGCCGTACGCACGCGGTCGAGCCGCGCCGCCGCCGCATCGATGTCGACGGCAGGTGCATCGCCAGCCGGCTGCGCGGGTGTCGGCACCGGTTTCGGCGCCGGCGCGGTCGCACCGGGCGACAGCGCCGGCGCAGATTCGCCACAGGGCAGCGGCGCCGCGCCGGGACGGCGGGCAAGGCTCGGCCAGCTGCCGCCCGCCGATGCGCAGGCGGCAAGCGCACAAAGGGCGGCGATGGCGGTGGCACGAAACACGCCGGGACGATAGTGTCCGACCGGGCGGCGGGCAAGGCGGCCGAAAGGCCTCTTGAACGCAGCGCCGCAGCCGACTATGAAGCGCGCTCTTTCGCGCGCCCGTAGCTCAGCTGGATAGAGCACCAGACTACGAATCTGGGGGTCAGAGGTTCGAATCCTTTCGGGCGCGCCATTGCCACCGCGGCTGTGCGGCGCTCAACTGGCGAGCGCGTAGTCGCCTTGCCCTTGCCGGTCGCTGAGCGGCAGCACCGTCGCACAGAACGCGCATTCGGCGGTCCAGCGGCCGACGTACCAGTTGGTGTGCCCGCAGCCAGGGCAATAGTTGGTGGCGCCGGTGTGGTAGAGGATGCGGTAGCCGCGCGCGGCGGTGTTGCTGTGCGGATATGCTGCCATGGCCTCATCTCCTCGCCGGCCGCGACGGCCAGCCGGCGTAAGGACTTGCGACAAGGCGTTTGGTTGCATCGTTAACCAACATTTAACGCTTGCCGCCCCTCTTGCCGCTGCCGTCGTGGCTTTTCCGCATCACCGGCCGACAACGGGGGTACCGCACCGCGCGGGCGGGCGATAAAGCGATGGCGGTCATGGCCGATTACCGCATCATCTCCGTCGAACTCGACGAGCGCACGATCCTGTGGCGCAGCGCCGACATCGAGCAGGAGCGGCGCGTCGCGATCTTCGACCTTTTGGAAGGCAACAGCTTCCGGCTGGCGACGCCGCGCGGCAGGCAGCATCCGGGGCCCTACCGGATTGTGCTCGGTGTGCGGGACGGCCGGCTCGCCATCGATGTGCGCGACAGCGACGGCCGGCCGATCGAGACGATCGTGCTCGCCTTGTCGCCGTTCCGCCGCGTGATTCGCGAGTATTTCGCCATCTGCGACAGCTATTACCAAGCAATCCGGCAGGCGACTGCAGCGCAGATCGAAACCATCGACATGGCGCGGCGCGGCATCCATAACGACGCCGCCAACACACTGATCGAGCGTCTCGATGGCAAGATCGCGGTCGATTTCGACACCGCGCGGCGGCTGTTCACGCTGATCTGCGTGCTGCACATCAGGGGGTAGGTTTCATGGCGGTGATGTCCGACACGTGGATTCGCCAGCAGGCGCTGCAAAAGGGCATGATCGAACCGTTCGTCGATGGCCAGCGCCGCGACGGCACGATCAGCTACGGCCTTTCCTCTTATGGCTATGACGCGCGTGTCGCCGACGAGTTCAAAATCTTCACCAACGTCGATTCGGCGATCGTCGATCCCAAGCATTTCAGCGCGAACAGTTTCGTCGACCGCAAGACCGACGTCTGCGTCATCCCGCCGAACAGCTTCGCGCTGGCGCGCACGATCGAATATTTCCGCGTGCCGCGCGACGTCCTCGTCATCTGCCTGGGCAAGTCGACCTATGCGCGCTGCGGCATCATCGTCAACGTCACCCCGCTGGAGCCGGGCTGGGAAGGGCACGTGACGCTCGAATTCTCCAACACGTCGCCGTTGCCGGCGCGCATCTACGCCAACGAGGGCGCCTGTCAGTTCCTTTTCCTGCAGGGTAACGAACCCTGCGAGACGAGCTATGCCGACCGCGCCGGCAAGTACATGCACCAGCGCGGCGTCACCCTGCCGAAGCTGTAGTCCAATGGCCGCTGATGACCGTCTTGGCGTTGCCGCCGGCATCGGCGCCTATTTTCTCTGGGGGCTGATGCCGCTCTACCTGAAGCTGCTCGGCACGCTGCCGGCGGTCGACGTGCTGGCGCACCGGGTGATCTGGTCGGCGGCGGTGCTGGCCGTCGTCACCGCCTTCGCGGGCAGAGGGCGCGTGCGCGCAGCGCTCGGGCAACCGCGGTTGCTGCTCCTGCTCAGCGCCAGCACGATGATGATCGCGGTCAACTGGCTCGTCTACACCTCGGCGGTGCTGAACGGCCGCGCGCTGGACACCAGTCTCGGCTACTTCATGTTGCCGCTGCTCAACGTTGCGCTCGGCGTTCTGCTTCTGAACGAGCCGTTCCCGCGCGCGAAGCGTGTGGCGGTGGGGCTCGCCGTCGCCGGAGTCGCCGTGCTGACCACTGCGCATGGGGCGCTGCCGTGGGTTTCGGTGGTGCTGGCGCTGAGCTTCGGGCTCTACGGCTTGATCCGCAAGTTTACCGCAATCGACGCAGTCAGCGGCCTTCTCGTCGAGACGATGCTGCTGGCGCCGCTCGGCGTCGTCTGGCTTGCGTCGACACCCGCGGGCGTCTTCGGCAACGACTTTGAGTTGCTGCTGCTGCTCGCCGGGTCGGGGATCATAACCGCGCTGCCGCTTGCGCTGTTCGGCTATGCGGCGCGGCGGCTGTCGCTGTCGGCGATCGGTTTCCTGCAGTACCTGGCGCCATCGATGGTGTTCCTGATCGCCTGGCTGGGCTTCGACGAGCCGCTCGACCCATGGAAAATGGCGGCGTTCGGGCTGACCTGGGCGGGGATCGCCGTTTACCTGATCGACGGCTTACACCGCCGGTCAATTCCCGCTAAAGCCTGAGCCCCATGGACAAGATCATCATCAGGGGCGGCCGGCCGCTGTCCGGCCGCATCAAGATTTCGGGCGCGAAGAACGCGGCACTGACCTTGATGCCGGCGGCGATCCTGACCGAGGAACCGCTGACCTTGCGGAACCTGCCGCGCCTTGCGGACGTCGACACCTTCGGCCACCTCCTGAACCAGCACGGCGTCTCGACGCTGATCGAAGGTCACCGGCGCGGCGAGTACGGGCGGGTGATGACGATCAAGGCGGCACGGCTGACGTCGACGCTCGCGCCCTATGACATCGTCAGGAAGATGCGCGCCTCGATTCTGGTGCTGGGGCCGCTGCTCGCGCGCGCCGGGGAAGCGACGGTCAGCCTGCCCGGCGGCTGCGCGATCGGCAACCGGCCGGTCGACCTGCACCTCAAAGCCATGGAGGCGCTTGGCGCCGAGATCGAGGTGACCGCTGGCTACGTCCGGGCGACGACCAGGGCCGGGCTGAAGGGCGGCCACATCGCCTTCCCGATGGTATCGGTCGGGGCCACCGAGAACGCGCTGATGGCCGCCGTGCTGGCGCAGGGCGAGACGCTGATCGAAAACGCCGCGCGCGAGCCGGAGATCGTCGACCTCGCCAACTGCCTGAACGCCATGGGGGCGAAGATCGAGGGGCAGGGCACACCGGCGATCCGGGTGCAGGGGCGCACGAGCCTGCACGGCGCCACCTACGCCGTCATGCCCGACCGTATCGAGGCGGGAAGCTATGCCTGCGCGGTCGGCACTGCCGGCGGCGAGGTCGAACTCGTCGGCGCCGACCTCGCCACGCTCGGTGTCGTTGCCGACCGGCTGCGTGACGCCGGCCTCGAGATCGAGGCGAGCGAGACCGGTGTGCATGTCCGCCGCAACGGCCAGATCCGCGCCATCGACATCGAAACGCAGCCCTTCCCAGGCTTCCCGACCGACATGCAGGCGCAGTTCATGGCGATGCTGGCGCTCGCCGAGGGCACCAGCCACCTCACCGAGACGATCTTCGAGAACCGCTACATGCACGTGCCCGAGCTTGCCCGCATGGGCGCCAACATCCGCACCCACGGCAATGTCGCTGAGGTGCGCGGCGTCGAGAGGCTGACCGGCGCGCAGGTGATGGCCACCGATCTTCGCGCGTCGATGAGTCTCGTTCTCGCCGGCCTTGCCGCCGAGGGCGAGACGGTGGTCAACCGCGTCTACCACCTCGACCGCGGCTACGAGCATCTCGAGGAGAAGCTGTCGGGCGCCGGAGCCGACATCGAGCGGGTGTCGGATGGCTGAGCGGCTGCGGCTGCTCGCCGCCGACGAGCAGGATCTCGAAACTGTTTCGGCGCTGATGCAGGATGCCGCAGTGCCGATCGCCGACATTGCGTACGACCGGCGGGCACGCCGGCTGGTCATCGTCGCCAACCGCTTTCGCTGGGAGACCCGCACGCCGGCCCGTGTCCGCAGCGCGCTGCGTATCGAAGGGCTGACCGGACTCAAGCGGCGTGACTGGCCGGACGGTGATACGGTGCTCGACCTGCTCGCGCTGCGCTGGATCAACGGCGCGATCGAAGTTGACTTTGCCGGCGGCGCCGCGCTGCGCGCCGAGGTCGAGGCGGTCGACGTCGAGCTGCACGACCTCAGCCCCGCCTGGCCGGCGAAGCGGACACCACGGCACGAGTGAGTGCGTCCCTCGACTTCGCTCGGGATGAGCGAGTTGGATGGGACATCGTCACCGCGAAAACCCCGCTCATCCCGAACGAAGTCGAGGGACGCACGGTGACCCGCTACGGCTTCAGCACCAGCTTGCCGAAATTCTCGCCCCTAAACAGCATCTGCAGCACGTGCGGGAAGCGTTCGAGGCCCTCCTGCACGTCTTCCTTCGCCTTCACCCTGCCCGACGCCAGCCAGCCAGCGATGTCGCGCACTGCCTCGCCGTAGCGGTCCTGGTAATCGAAGACGACGAAACCCTCCATCCGCGCGCGCTGGACGAGAAGGCTCAGATAGTTGCGCGGTCCCTGGATCTTCGAAAAGTCGTTGTAGCCCGAGATGGCACCGCAGATGACAATGCGCGCGCCGCGGCGGAGCAAGGTCATCGCCGCCTCGAGAATGGGGCCGCCGACGTTGTCGAAATAGATGTCGATGCCCTTGGGACAGGTGGCTGCGAGATCCTTCAGCACGCTGCCCGCCTTGTAGTCGACGCAGGCGTCGAAGCCGAGCTCGCGCACCACGTAATCGCACTTGTCCGGTCCGCCGGCGATGCCGACGACCCGGCAGTCCCTCGTCTTGGCGATCTGGCCGACGAGGCCGCCGACGGCGCCTGCTGCCGCCGAGACGACCACGGTCTCGCCGTCCTTGAGCGCGCCGACGTCGAGCAGGCCGAAATAAGCGGTCATGCCGGGCATGCCGAGCACGCCGAGCCAGCGTTCCGGCGGGGCGACGCCGATATCGATGCGGGTCGCGTCCTTCGCCGGCACGACGCCATAGTCCTGCACGCCCCAGTTACCGACCACCCAGTCGCCAATGTTGAAGCCATCCGCGCGTGATTCGACGACCTCGCCGACCGTGCCGGCGCGCATGACGGCGCCGATCTCGACCGGTGGAATGTAGCTCCTGCCTTCGTTCAGCCAGCCGCGCATCGCCGGGTCGAGCGAGATATATGCCGTCTTCACCAAAAGCTCGCCGTCGCCTGCCACCGGCAGGGGCTCGTACGCGAAGGCGAAATGTTCGGGGCCGACCATGCCGGCGGGGCGCGCCTGCAGACGGATGGTGCGATTCTCGGTCATTGATCCTGTTCCTGCAAAAGTCGGCGGCGACCGGCGAAGAGCAGCCGGTCCGTCTCCTCGAAACCCCAATACCAGAGGATGACGGCATAGGTCGCCAGGATTGCTGGCAGGCCGAGCACAAGCTCCCAATAAGGCGGCAGATAGCGTTGCACGAGAACGCCGACCGCAAAGGCGGCACCCGCGGCAAGCAGCATCGGGCGGCGCCAGCCCGAGACCGCCTCGCCGAGCAACGACCGCAGCAGCCGCGCCTTGACGACGCTGGCGAACAGCGCCGATGCCAGCAGCGCCGCCGCGGGGCCGACGCCGTTGACCGCCGCATCGGGCGAATCGGCGGGAAACAACATCGCGAACAGCGGGATGAACGCGAGCGTCAGCCCCACCTGCACGGCAAGCGTCGCCAGCGACAGCATCAGGTTGCGATGGCGCGCGAGATAGACGAGCGCGCTTTCGCTGACCGCGCCCGTGACATAGGCGATCTCGGCGACGAGCAGCAGGTTGAGGATCGTCGTACCGTCGCCGAAATTGGTGCCGACGAGGTCCATCACCGCCTCGCCGGTCATGCCGAGCGACAGCGCGATGCCGATCTGCGCGGCGAGAATCCAGAAGATCACCTGCCGCATGTGCGACGCGATACGGGCGTGGTCGTGGCTGCGCAGGCCGCTGGTGATGACCGGCGCCAGGATCGGGTCGAACGTCACCTTCAGCTTTTGCGGCAGTGTCACCACCTGCTGCGCGACGTAATAGATGCCGAGTACCGCCGGTGTCGCGAACTGGCCGAGGATCAGCAGGTCGATGCGCCGCGACGCCCATTCGATGGCGTCGGCACCGGCGATCGGCAGGTTTTCGCGCATCATGCGGAACAGCCGTTCGGGGTGCGGGTGCCAGCCGTGCGGCAGGCCGAACTCGCGCAGGCACGGCACCGCCGACCACAGGAACGCCGCCCCGAGCGAGACGGCGTACGCGATGATCATGGCATCGGCTTTCCAAGCCGGGACGAACGCCAGCCCCGCGGCGACGAAGGTCAATGCCCAGGGCTCGACCACTGACCGCGCCGCGACCGTGGCGCCGACCTTGTGGCGGTAGGCAAGCGCGGCAAGACACAGGTCGGACCCGACGATGAACATCGCCACCAGCGGAAAGATGCGGTCTAGCCCCGAGATCTTGCTGTTGGGAAACAGCAGCTCGGGGATCGCGATGATGACGAGCGCGCCGGCGAGTGCGAACCCCCAGGCGAGCACGAGTCCGTCGCCGACAACGTGGCTTGGCGGCCGATCGGCCCTGGCGAGCTCCTTGGCTAGCCCGCGCTTGAGGCCGATCGTCGCCAGCGCCGCCATCAGCTCGACGATCATCGTCGCATAGGCGAAGCGGCCGAGCGCCTCGGCACCGTAGAGCTGGCCGGCAATGAACAGGAACGGCAGCCGAGCGAGCAGGCGCAGCACAAAGCCGAAGAAGTTGGTTCGCCCGCCCCGGGCGAGCGCCACCGTTTCGGCGTTGCGGTCCGGAGCGCCGGCGCCCGCAGTCAATGCGGATCGCCCGTGGTGTCAGTCGCCATGCATTGCTGTCTAGACCAATCCCGGTGTCGGCGGCAGCGTCTTTTTTCGGCCTAGCCGAGCATCGCCGCGGCGCGCTCGATGTCGCCGAGCGCCACTGCCCGGCTCGACTGAAAGCCGAAATAGGCGATCTGCTGCTCGGCGACGCTGTCCGACAGCAGCAACGCGTCGCCAAAGGCGTCGAGCGTTTCGGTCGCGACCGAGGCGCGCAGCAGCAGCGGTTCGACAGCGATGGCGACGGCCACGCCGGTCGTCGCTGCGCGCGCCCGCACATCGTCGAGCGCGCGACGAACATCGCGCCGCTCGGCGTTCGCGTCGACGATCAGCTGTTCGTCGGCGGACAGCGTCAGCGCCTGCGCCGCCAGCGTGGGGTGCACCAGCGGCTCGGCTGCAGGCAAGGCGGCGCGGCGATTGACAACCTGCGCCAGCAGGTTGAGCGGCGGACCCACGGCCAGCGCGAAACGATCGCCGGCACCGACGTCGGCGTTCGCCGCAAGGTCGACGGGCACGACCGGCGCCGCAGTGTCGATATGGCGGAGCTCGGTGTCGACACCGAACCACGCTGGTGCCGGCTGCGCCACGCTGGCGATGCGCGCCGGTGTCCGAAGCAGGGCGAAATCATGTTGCCTGGCTGCGATATAGATCGCCGCAAACAACAGCAGCCCGAAGGTGGTGACGCAGACGAGGAGCCAACGCTCCTCCTCGGCGAGTCGCGTGCTTGCGATGGTCGACGACCGGATCGAATCAGTCACAGCTTGCATGGGCGGCGGCAGTATAGTCGATGGCCGCTGCCGTACCGCCGATCGTTTCATCTGCGAACGATTCTATTGCAGTCGATTTCATGATGATCCGACGCGCCCGGCTCCGCGCTAAGCCACGGGAACCCCGTGTCGCTGCCAGGCTTTCCGCGACAAGGCGGGGAATGCCCGCTGTCGTGACGCGGCGCCTTGCTGCTGCCGCGTTTGGCGCCTACAGCGAGCGCGGATGGACACGGAACTGCGTCTTGGGCCGCGTATTTCGTAAGCTGCTGACATGGGGGCTTGGCCTCGGCACGCTCGCGCTCGTCGTGTTGGTGATCGCCGTCGGCATGCAGATGGCGGCGTTGCCCAGCTTCGACGCGATGATGCGTTCGCCGCGCGGGCAGGCGATCCGTGTGCTGTCGGCCGATGGCGCTGTGCTCGTGTCGGTCGGCCCATCGTATGGCGAATGGCTGACCTTCGACGAGATTCCGACGGTGATGAAGGACGCCATGGTGGCGGTCGAGGACAAGCGCTTCTTCTATCATCCCGGCATCGATCCGATCGGTCTGGCGCGCGCGGCCTATGTCAATTTCCGCGCCGGAGCATCGGTGCAGGGCGGATCGACGATCACGCAGCAGCTGGCGCGCAACATCTTCCTCAACAACGACCGCAACTGGACGCGCAAGGCGCGCGAGGCACTCCTCGCGCTCGCCATCGAGCGGCGCTTCTCCAAGGACGAGATTCTCGAGCTTTACCTCAATCGCGTCTATTTCGGCGGCGGCGCCTACGGCATCGACGCGGCGAGCCGGCGCTTCTATGGCCACAGCGCGCGGACGCTGAGCCTTGCCGAGGCAGCGATCATCGCCGGGCTGGTCAAGGCGCCGTCGCGCTACGCACCATCGTCGGACCCCGAACGGGCGCGGCGACGGGCGAGCATCGTGCTCGACGTGATGAACCGCCAGAAGCCAATCGGCGATCTCGGCGCCGCGCGCGCGGCAGTCGCCGAGATCAGCTTCGCGCCGCAGCCGCGCCAGAACAATGTCCGCTATTTCACCGACTGGGTGCTTGCCGAGCTCGACATCCTCACCGACGAGACGGTCGAACCGCTGGTGGTGCGAACGACGCTGCTGTCATCGATGCAGAAGGCGGCCGAGGATGCAATCCGCAGCCAGACGCCGGCGGGCGCGCAGGGCGCGCTCGTCGCACTCGGCCATGACGGTGCCGTTCGCGCCATGGTTGGCGGCCGCGACTATGTCGAATCGCTCTACAACCGCGCCACCATTGCCGAGCGTCAGCCCGGCTCGGCGTTCAAGCTGTTCGTCTATCTCGCGGCGATCGAATCGGGGGTGCTGCCCGACGACATCGTCATCGATGAACCGGTCGAGATCGACGGCTGGCGGCCACGTAATTCGACCGGCACGTTCCAGGGCGAAATGACCGTGCGGCAGGCCTTCGCGCAGTCGGTCAACACCGTCGCCGTCCAGCTTGCCGCGCGCGTTGGCTTCGACGCCGTGGCCGACATGGCGCGCCGCTTCGGCATCGCGACGCCGGTCAGTCGCCGGCCGGCGATGGCGCTCGGCGCGTCGACCGTCCGCCTCATCGACATGACCGCCGCCTACGCCGCCGTCGCGCGCGGCGGCGTCGAGGTTCGCCCATTCGCCGTGACCCGCATCGAGACCGCGCGTGGACGTGTCGTCTACGAGCGCGAGGCGGAAAGTCCGCGCATCCTCGTTGCGCCGTGGGTTGCCACCAACATGACCCACCTGCTGCAGGCAGCGGTGGAGACCGGCACCGGGCGCCAGGCGCAGATCGGCCGCCCGCTCGCCGGCAAGACCGGCACGACGTCGTCGAACAAGGACGGCTACTTCGTCGGCTTCACCGGCGACCTCACCGCAGGCGTGTGGATGGGCCGCGATGACAACCGCCGCGTCGGCGGCCTTGCGGGGGGGACGGCGCCGGCGCGTGCGTTCGCGTCGTTCATGCGTGTTGCCACCCGCAACATGCCAGTCGTCGCGCTCAACAGCGACATCCAGCTCGACGAAGCGCTCGGCGAACCTGACGCCGAGGTCTATGGCCTCGACGGTCCGCTGACGCGGCCGCCCGACGCGTATTACGCAGGCGCCGCTCTCGGCGCCGAAGATGCTGCCGTCGAACTGCCTGTCGGCAACGACGGCCGACCGTTGCGACCCAGGCAACGGCTCGACGAGGCCTGGCTCGACGAAGCCGCCGATCCCTCAGCCGCGACCGACCCAATGTAGCGCCGCGCCATGCGTGCGCAGCCAGCAGGTGGCGCGGCGGTCGTCGCCATCGGCAAGCGTCGCGCACAGCGCGTGAAACGCGCGGCCGTGATCATGGTGGACAAGATGCGCGACTTCGTGCGCGGCGACGGCGCGGCGCACCCAGTCGGGCGCAAGGATCAAGCGCCAGCTGAACGCCAGCGCGCCGCGGGCGCTGCAACTGCCCCAGCGCCCGCGCGGATCGCCGACACGCACGGGCGGCGGCGAGCGGCCAAGGCGGGCGGCGATCATGGCGCAGTCGACAGCAAACGCGGCGCGCGCCTCCTCCCGAAGCCAGCGGGCGATCCGCCCGGCAAGCGCCTCGACCGGCCCGCCGACCTCGATAGCGCGCCCAGCGAGGCGCGGAGCGCGGGGATATGCGGGCGACCAGTCGATCGCCACGGGCTCGCCGCGGAACGGCAGCACCGCGCCCGGCGTCAGGGGCAGCGGCAGCGGCCAGCGCGCGACGCGTGCGGCGAGCCACGACCGCTGCTCGGCGACGAACGCGACGGCGCGCCGAAGCGCGACACCTTCCGGCACGGTGACGCGCACCGCGCCCATCGCGGCGTCAGCACGCAGCGTCAGCCGGCGGGCGCGCGGCGACGACGTCATGACCAGCGGCACCTCGCGGCCGCCGACGTCGATCGATTGCGGAACCGCGCGACGGAGCGCCGCATGCCGTTCAGCGGCTCGACAGAGAAACCCAACGCTCACAGCGCGCGGTCGAGCATATGGTGCTCGAGCGGTCCGGCCTCGTCCTCCGACACTGTCCAGCCGCTGGCCGACTGGCCGGCTTTCCGGACGCTGTCAGGGTCGCCGCTGACCAGCGGGTGCCAGTCGGGCAGCGGCTCGCCGTCGGCGAGCCGGCGGTAGGCGCAGGTCGACGGCAGCCAGTCGAGCGAGCGCACCTTGGCCGGGGTCAGGCGGACGCAGTCGGGGACGTGCGCGCGACGGTTGCGGTAGTCCCTGCAGCGACCGCTGCGCCGGTCGAGCAGGCGGCAAGCGACGTTGGTCGGCACCAGCGTACCGGTTTCCTCGTCCTCAAGCTTGTGCAGGCAGCACTTGCCGCAGCCGTCGCAGAGCGCCTCCCACTCGTCGCGCGTCATCGCCTCGAGCGGCTTCGTTTCCCAGTAGCGCGGCGCTAGCGTACCCATTTCTCAAGCCCGGCGGCGATCGCCTCGGCGCTGTCGCCGCGCTCGAAATGCATGATTGGGCGGCCATCCGGATCCATCAGGTAGATGTAGGCGGTATGGTCCATAAGGTAGTTCGCCGCGTCGGTGCCGGCAGTCTTGGCGGCGTAGACGCGATAGGCGCGCTTGGCGACGGCAATCTCCTGTTCGTTGCCGGTCAGGCCGATCAGCCGCGGATGGAAGCTGGCGGTGAATGCCTTGAGCGCCTCGCGCGTGTCGCGCGCCGGATCGACGGTGATGAAGATCGGCTGAACGCGCGCCGCCGTCGCGGGGTGCTTGGCCTCGAACGCCCTGAAGCCGCGCGCCATGCGGTCGACGTCGACCGGGCATACGTCGGGACAATAGCTGTAGCCGAAGTAAACCAGCCGGTAGCGGCCATTGAGGCTGGCGTTGGTGACGCGTCGGCCGTCCTCGTCGGTGAGCGCGAAGTCGCCGCCGATCGGCGCGCCAGCGAGCGGCGGCGTCTCCGCGGCCGGCCGCGCCGTCATCAGCCAGAGCAGCACGGCAACGCAGCCGATGGCGAGCACGAGCAGCAGCGCGATGCGCATGAAGGGGATGCGGCGTCGTTGTTCCATATTCAGCCTGATACGCCTATACAGCCTTGCTTGAGAACCTTGTTTGTGGATCCGACAACGCCCATGTCGACGCTTCGCTCCGTTGCCATCGCCTGCCTGGCGCTGGCGCTGGCGGCGCCCGCCGCCGCCCAGTTCACCGACCGCTACAATTTCTTCAAGGCGGTCAAGGAAGGCGACGTGCTCAAGGCCAAGTCGCTGATCGACCAGCCCGGATCGACGCTGATCAACATGCGCGATCCCGAAACCGGCGGCATGGCGCTGCACATTGTGGTGAAACGGCGCGACGCGCCCTGGCTGGGCTTCCTGATCGCCAATGGCGCCGACGTCAATGCGCGCGACCTCGACGGCAATACGCCGTTGGTCACGGCGGCGCAGCTCGGCTTCGTCGAAGGCGTGCAACTGCTCGTACGGCGCAAGGCCAAGGTCGACGCCACCAACAACCGCGGCGAGACCGCGCTGATCCTCGCCGTCCAGTTGCGCAACGCGCAGGTCGTGCGCGAACTGCTCGCCGCTGGCGCCGATCCCGACATCGCCGACAATGTCGCGGGCCAGTCGGCGCGTGACTACGCCACGGTCGACCGCCGTGCTGCCGGGATCCGGCGCATGATCGAGGACAGCGCGAAAAAGGCTGGCGACAGCGCCGAAACGGCAGCCAAGCCCGGCGGCTGATGCCGGGCATCCGTCCGGAGTTGCCAGCAGCGCTCGGTACCCCCGGCGTGCGCGCGCACACGCTGGTCGTCATTCGCTGGATGTCGATCGTCGGCCAATCGATCGCCTTCGTCATCGTCGAAGCCGTGCTCGGTTTCGATACGCCGCGCGTCGCCGCGGGTCTTGCCATCCTTGCCGCTGCTGCCGCGAACATCGCGCTGATGACGCTATATCCGCGCGGCAGCCGCCTGGTCGGCGTCCGGGCGTGGCTCAACCTTGCCTTCGACGTGCTGCAACTGGGGGTGCTGATCTACCTGACCGGGGGCCTGATGAACCCGTTCGTCGTGCTGCTGCTGGCGCCTGTGACGATTTCGGCAACGCTGCTGACGCCGCGCGCGACGCTGGCGCTGGCGCTGTTGGCAACAGCGGTGCTCGCGCTCGTCGCGGTCCGGTCGCTGCCGCTGCCGTGGCATGGCCCGCCGCCGGTGGCGCCGCCGCAGCTGTTGCTGGCCACTTTTGTCGCCGTCGCCTTCACGCTTTGGTTTCTAGGCGCCTATGTGCTCAGCGTCGCGCTCGATGCGCGGCGCTGGCAGCAGGCGCTCGTCGTCACGCAGGCGGTGCTCGAACGCGAGACCAAAATGTCGGCGCTTGGCGCGCTGGCTGCGGCCTCGGCGCACGAACTCGGCGGACCTCTGGGAACGATCGCACTTGTCGCGCATGACCTGTCGCAGTCGCTCGGCGGTGACCCTGATTTCGGCGATGACGTCGCGCTGCTCGATCGCGAGGCGCGCCGCTGCCGCGCGATCCTGACCGACCTAGCCCGCCGCGCCGAGGTCGAAGCGCCGTTCCGCCACGTGTCGCTGCTGGCCTTGCTGCACGAGGCGGCGCAGGATTTCGCGGCAAGCGGCAAGCTGAGCATTGCAGCCGACGTGCCGGCACTGACCGTCGAGCGCTCACCCGAACTGCTGCACGGCATTGTCAACCTGCTCGACAATGCCGTGCGCCATGCCACCAGCGCCGTTCGCCTCAACGCCTCGATCGACACCGACACCGTCAGCATCACAATTGCCGACGACGGTCCCGGCTTCCCGCCCGACCTGCTGCGCAACATCGGCGACCCTTATCTGGGGCCGGCGCGGTCGGCGCGCGGCGGCACCGGACTCGGCCTGTTCATCGCCACGACCCTGATCGAGCGCACTGGCGGCAAGCTGCTGTTTCGAAATGTCGCAGGCGGCGGCGCAACGGTCGAAATCCGCTGGCGCCGCGCCTATATCGATGTTGCCCAACAGGAGAGGTGACGATGGCGGCAGCGACACAACCGGCGACGGTGGCGCCCGACGGCGCGACGGAGCGCAGCCTGCTGCTCGTCGATGATGATGCCGCGTTCCGCCAGCGGCTCGACCTGATGCTGACGCGCCGTGGCTACGCCGTGACCCCGGTGGCCAGTCTCGCCGAGGCCCGTGTCGCGGCGGCGCGCGTCAAGCCGGCGTTCGCCGTGCTCGACATGCGGCTTGGAGACGGTAACGGGCTCGACCTCGTCGCCGACCTGCGCGCGTTGCGGCCGGGCGTGCGCATCGTCATGCTGACCGGCTATGGCAACCTCGCCACCGCGGTCGCCGCGATCAAGGCCGGCGCTGTCGACTATTTGCCCAAGCCCGCCGATCCCGACGACATCCTGAACGCGCTGACTGCAAGCGGCAGCGACAGGCCCAGGCCGCCCGAGGATCCGATGTCGGCCGACCGCGTCCGCTGGGAACATATCCAGCGCGTCTACGAGCTGTGCGACCGCAACGTCTCGGAAACGGCGCGACGGCTCAAGATGCACCGTCGCACGCTGCAGCGCATCCTGTCGAAGCGCTCGCCGCGCTAGAGCAGCTCGTCGAGGAAGGGGTCGCCAAGGCGTTGCAGCCGGCTGGCGGCAAGCCGCGCAAAGCGCAGCACCCCGGACTTGCGGCGCGCGGCGCTGAGCGACAGCGGCAGCGGCGAGCGCACCACCGCCGCGCCGAACCGATCGGCGACGATGATACCGGTACTGTCCGGGTCGAAGCCGGGCTCGTCGAGCACCGGCCGCAGCGCTGCCGGCACCGCCCAGTAGAAGCGGTCGGCGAACACCCGATAGTCACGCCACTTGCCATCGCCGCGCAGGTCGGCGAGCGAGACCTTGATTTCGCAGATGCTGATCGCGCCCTGCGCATCGATCGCGACAACATCGGCGCGCCGACCGCCGCGCAGCGGCACTTCGAGCAGTGTCACCGCGCCCATGTGGTGGAACAGGCGGCATACGCCGCGCGCGACATCGGCGGCAATCAGCGAATCGTTGGCGGACGGAGTCGCCATCGGCACCCGTCTACCAGACCGGAACGCCGACCCAAGCCTCAGCGGTAGAAAATGTGGCCGCCGATCTGGCGCGTCGCCTGCTTGCTGTGACGCCAGCTCGGGCTGACGTGGGTCGCATGGAAGTAGAGCGCCTCGTCGGTCAGGTCTTCCCAGCTCTCGCTCGCGGCAATGATGGCGATGGCCTCGGCGCGGCGCCAGGCTGCGCCGGGATTGTCGGGCACGTCGGGTCTGCCATCGAAGGTGAACGAGAACTGGCCGCGCGCATATACGACATCGCAGATCGACGCCGGATAACGGTCGTGCCGGGCACGGTTGAGCACGACCTGCGCAACCGCGAGCTGGCCTTCGGCGCTTTCTCCGCGCGCTTCGAAATAGACCGCGCTGGCAAGGCAGCGCATCTCGTCATCGAACGGTGCCGCGTGCATGCCGGCCACGGCGTCGACCAGCGTCGGCAGGTCGATGTCATCGGCAACAACGGCGGCGGCGCTGACGCGCGGCGCGTCGTCGTCGACCGCTTCCGCTTCCAGCAGCGGTGCGACCGCCCTGGCGCCCGCCGGAATTGACAGCGCCGCAAGCATCGCAACGCCGGCAATGGCAAGGCCTGCGGCCTGCATTCGTCGAGACATTGGAGAAGATCCGTCCATGCCACTGCCCGTGGTGCGGCGCGATCTTGCGCCAATCGCCACCGCCGGGCCGGCTGTTGCACATCGCGGCAGGCCCAGTCGCGGGCGCCACGCTCGTTTGCCGCGCCGCGTGGCGGCCGGCACCGGCAGAGTCAACGAAATCAGGTCGCGGCGTCGACGAACCGTGCAGGATCAGCGACGTCCAGTTCGACAATCCACAGGTCAGGATCGAAACGCCGTTGTTTTTCAAGCGATTCGCGGATGCGCGCATCATGCTCATCGGTTGCCTCGACGAGCGTGCGCCAGGTCGCCGTTCCGCCGACGTTGACGCGCGAGAAAATGCGTACCTGTCCATCGCCGCGCGCGACGATCAGCACCGAGCCTGCATCGGGATCGCCCTTGGCAAGGATGGTCGCGAACCCGCCCGCCGCCTCGACACGGCGGCGCAACGCCGACACCCAGATGTGCGTCGCCAGCCGACGCGCGGCGTCAGCCAAGGTCGGGCGTGGCGTCGAGCAATCCGAGCAGGCGCGCCTTGTTGCTAAGCCGCTGCATGCCGGCCGCCTCGCCATCGACGAAGACGAGACCCATCAGGCCCCGGTCGGCCCAGGCGACGATGCACGGAAAGGTGCCGAACTTGGGCAGGAACAGGTGCAGCGCGGTCCCGCGCGGCAACAATTGCTTGGCGGCGATCTTGGCGCCGCTCGACGAGATGTCACGCACGATGCAGTTGAACTGGCGGTCGATCAGCCGCACCTCGGCCTTGAACACGACATGCCGGCGGCCGGCACTTCGGCCCTTGGCATTGCTCGAGGCAGTTCTCACCGTCATGCCGCCTGGCTTTGCCCAACTCCGCTTAAAAGCGCGTAAATCGCGTCCGTATTGCTGGTTCCACGCAGTCTTTCGACGAGCCCGCGGTCGCGGAACTGCCGGCTGACCTGGGCCAGCGCCTTCAAATGATCGGCACCGGCGTCCTCAGGCGCGAGCAGCATGAACAGCATGTCGACAGGCTGGCGGTCGATCGCATCGAAATCGACGGCCGGATCGACCTTGACGAAGAAGCCCCGAACACGATCGATTTCAGGCAGGCGCGCATGCGGGATCGCGATGCCGCCGCCCAATCCGGTCGATCCAAGGCGCTCGCGTTCGATCAGCGCTTCGGCGATGCGGCTCTCGGCAACGCCGACAAGCGGCGCCGCGATGGTCGCAAGCTGCTGCAACAGCGCCTTTTTGGACGTTGCCTTGACGTCGGCACGAACCGCGCGTGGATCGAGAATGTCGTACACCATGACCGCTTACACTTTGTTGCTTTGAGATCGCGTTAATTTCGGACGCGCAACGGCGGACCGGAGCCTCACTGTCCGGCAGCACTGCGCGGCGGTTCGACCCAGCCGATATTGCCGTCGTCGCGGCGGTAGACCATGTTGTAGGCACCGGTGCGGACGTTGCGGAACATCAGCGCGCCGGTGTTCCTGAGGTCAAGCATCATGACGGCGTCGGAGACGCTTGCCTCGGGGATGTCAACACGCGTTTCGGCAACGATCAGCGGACTGTCGGCGCCGGCCTCAGATTCGGCATCGGGTTCGGGCGGCTGCAGCACGCGATACTCGGCGTCAAATGACACCGTCCGCGTGCCGTTGGCGCGGTGGTGGCTGTCAAGGCGGCGCTTGTAGCGGCGCAGCTGCGTGTCGATCTTGTCGGCGGCGCCATCGAAGGCAAGCTGCGCCGTGCCGGTCGACCGCTCGCTTGCCTTCAGCACCAGTCCCTGCGTGAGCTGCAGCAGGATGTCGCAGACGAAGCCGGCGTCGTGCGGCCCGGGCTTCAACGTCACGTTGGCGCCCGTCGCGCGAACGCCATATTTGTCGACGAGCGCTTCAAGACTGGTTTCGACATGGCCGGTCATTGCGGTACCGACGTCGATCTGCTGTCCGGAGACACGAATGTCCATTCCTCGCCTCTCTTTCCTGGCCCTGCCAGGGCCGTGCCGTCACGCTGCGCCGATCCGTTCCCAGATCGGGTTCGTCAGCAATTTCAGGAACTCGGCGTGTCGCGCGCGCTCCTCGGCGCTCGGCTCGTGCGCGCGCGGCGGCCAGTAGCGGCGTTCCACATCGACTGCAACCACTTCTTCGACAGCCGGCACCGCCGCCAGCGACAGGCCGATCTGACGGCCGCCGGTCAGCTCGACATAGACGCGCGCGAGCAGTTGCGCGTCAAGCAGGGCGCCGTGCTTGCTGCGGGCGCCGAGGTCGATCTGAAACCGTGCGCAGAGCGCGTCGAGCGAATGCTTGGCGCCCGGAAACTTTCGCCGCGCGATCACGAGCGTGTCCTCAACCCGCGCTGGCGGCACCTCGTCCTCGCCACAGTTCCTGAGTTCCCAGTTGAGAAAGCGGCGATCGAACTCGGCATTGTGCGCGACAAGACGAGCATCGCCGATGAACGCGATGAGGTCGCGCGCAATCGCAGCGAAGGTCGGCTTCGTTGCCAGGAAGGAATCGGACAGACCGTGCACGGCCTCGGCTTCGGCGGGCATCGGTCGGCACGGGTTCACATAGGCGTGGAAGATACGGCCGGTTTCGATCCGGTTGACGAGTTCGACGCAGCCTATCTCGCAGATGCGGTGCCCGTCCGACGGATCGAGACCCGTCGTCTCGGTGTCGAAGATGACCTCACGCATAGTCTGCAATATCGGACTCCGTGCCGGCGGAGGCAAGAGATGAGATCGCGCACCGCGGCCCGCGTCACGCGCAGCGACGTTCCCGTGTCGATGACGAAATCGGCGCGCCGGCGCTTCTCCCGGTCGCGCATCTGCGTTCGCACAATGGCATCGAATTTTTCGCGCGTCATGCCGTCGCGGGCAAGCACGCGCCGGCGTTGCACATGCGCGGGCGCGGACACCACGACGGTGGTGTCGACGCGTTTCCAGCCACCACCTTCATAGAGCAGCGGGATATCGAGGACGACGAGCGCGCTGCCGCGGTGTTCGTCGATAAAGGCGCGCTGTGCATCGGCGACCATGGGATGAACGATGCACTCGAGCGTGCGCAGCCGGTCGGGCTTGTCGAACACGAGCGCGCCCAGCCTGGCGCGGTCGACGCCTGCCGCGCCCGTCGTACCCGGAAACGCGGCCTCGATCGCTGGCAGCGCCGCGCCGCCCGGACCCTGCAGCGCGCGGACGGCAGCATCGGCGTCAAAGACGGGCACACCCGCCTCGCGGAACATCGCCGCGACGGTCGACTTGCCCATGCCGATCGATCCGGTAAGGCCGATGATGATCATCGCGTCAACAGCCTGCGCAGCTCATCATCGGCGCCCACGGGCGGCGGCACGCCAAAGAAATGCTCGAAAGCGCCCGCCGCCTGTCCGACGAGCATGGCAAGCCCGTCGATGGTCGCCAGTCCGCGCGCCGCCGCTGCTTTCAGCAGCTCCGTTTTCACCGGCGTGTAGATGATATCATAGACGACCGCGTCATCGGGCAAGGCCGATACGTCGAACGGCAACGGCGGCTGTCCGGTCATGCCGAGCGGGCTCGCGTTGACGACGAGCGCGGCCACGCCCGGTGCGGTGCCGAGTGGTAGCGCCACGCCAGCAAGCCCGAACCGCACCAGCAGCGCCATCGCCTTCGACGGATTGCGCGCAAGCAGCGTCACCGATCCGATCCCGGCGCGCGCCAATGCGAACAGCACCGCATTGGCGGCGCCACCCGAACCGATCACGACCGCGCGCTTGCCGGCGAGCGGCAGCGCGGCGATCGGCGCGAAGAATCCCGCCGCATCCGTATTGGTGCCGAACAGCGCGCCCGCGGCGTCGCGGGCGATGGTGTTCATCGCGCCGATCGACGCGCGCACGTTTTCGGGATCGGCGACATGCGCCATGATCGCAAGCTTGTGCGGTATGGTGACATTACAGCCGCACCAGTCGGGGTCGGCGCGGCGGCGGGCGACGAAGTCGCCGAGGTCCTCGGCAAGGACACGTGTCCTGCGATATTCGGCGTCGATACCGAGCCTGTCCAGCCAGAAGCCGTGGATGAGCGGCGACTTCGAATGTTCGATCGGGTCACCGATCACTTCGGCATAGCGGCGGCTCATGTCGGCAGCACCCCGCGCACGCGCAGATAATCGAGCACGGCGAGCAGCGGCAGGCCGCGAACGGTGAAGTGGTCGCCACTAACACGGCTGAACAGTTGCGCACCGCGCCCTTCGATACGGTAGCCTCCGACCGAACCGAGCAGCGCGTCGCCGCACGCGTCGAGATAGGCGTCGAGGAAGGCATCACTGAACGCACGCATGTGGAGACGCGCGGTATCGACAAACCGCCAGACGGCAGTGCCGTTTTCGGCGATCACTGCCGCCGAGATCAGCCGGTGGCTGCGGCCGCGCAGGCGGTGCAACTGGCTTGCCAGTTCGGACCGGTCAGCGGCCTTGTCGATAGTGCTGCCATCATCGAGCGCGACGACCGAATCGCTGCCGAGCACGAGTGCGCCAGCCAGTCGTCGTGACACGCGGACCGCCTTCGCCTCTGCCAGCGCATCGGCAGTAGCACGCGGGCTGGCGTTCGCGGCGGCAAGCGCGCGCTTCAGCTCGCCCTCGTCGACCATAGGCGGCACCGCGTCGAAGGCGACACCGGCGGCTGTCAGCATCGCCTGCCGCGACCCGCTCGTCGACGCGAGCACCAGCCTCACTTGCCGCCGCCGTTCGCCGGCGCTGCCTCGCGCTCGTTCAGAAGGTTGATGATTGCCGCCGCCGTCTCCTCGATCGACCGTCGCGTCACGTCGATGACCGGCCAGCCGTTGTCGGCGAACAACCGCCGCGCGATGGCAACTTCCTTGGTCACCTGCTCCATGTCGACATAATCGGTGTCGGGCGCCTGACTGAGGCTGAGCAGACGATTGCGGCGCACCTGCACCAGCCGGTCGGGATTGGTGGTCAGGCCGACGATGAGCGGTCGCTGCAGCCGGAACAGGACGTCGGGCGGCGGCGACGACGGCACCAGCGGCAGGTTCGCCGTCTTGTAGCCGCGGTTGGCAAGATAGATCGACGTCGGCGTCTTCGACGTGCGCGAGACACCGACAAGGACGATGTCGGCTTCCTCCCAGTTGTCCGAATGCTGGCCGTCGTCGTGGTTCATCGTGTAGTCGATGGCGGCAACGCGACGGAAATAGGCGTCATCCATCTTGTGCTGGCGGCCGGGACGCGCCGCCGCCTGCTGGCCAAGCACCGACTGCAGTCCTTCGATAACCGGATCGAGCGCGGCAACCGTCGGCAGCCCCATTGCGCGGCAGCGGTCCTCGAGGTGGCTTCTGACCTCGCCGTTGACCAGCGTGAACAGCACCAGTCCCGGTCGCCGGGCAATGTCCTGCAGCACACGGTCGAGATGCCCTTTCGAGCGCACCAGCGGCCAGAAGTGCTTGATCGTCTCGACTCCCTCGAACTGCGCAAGCCCAGCCTTCGCAACCGATTCGAGCGTTTCGCCGGTCGAATCCGAAACCAGATGCAGGTGCAGTCGCAACGCCCCTCCTTGCCCGACAAAGCTGTGGAAAACCTGCCGTCAAGACGCTTAGGGATTCGTGCCAAGCGCGGCAAGCCGACAAAGTGCGCCTTGCTCAAGGCATGACCGTGAGCAGATTTCCACATCGGGATAGCGCTCGTCACGGCTTGTGAACATCGGGGATGACGACGCAGATGCAGGGTTGGATAGTAGGAATTATCGAGCGTCGGCTGTGGACTTCGCAGGAAACCCCGTTATCCCCAGCACATCCATCAACCAAATCCTTACCTTCATTAAAAGAGTCTTGAGAGGATGGCCGCGAAACCGCTTCTGGCAGTGCTCAACGGCGAACGGTTCGACCCGCCGCCGGTCTGGTTCATGCGCCAGGCGGGGCGCTACCTTCCTGAATATCGCGAGCTGCGCACCGCAAAGGGCGGGTTTCTCGAACTCGCGCTCGATCCGGCAGCGGCGTCCGAGATCACGCTGCAACCGGTCCGCCGCTTCGGCTTTGATGGTGCGATCCTCTTTTCCGACATCCTCGTGGTGCCGATGGCCATGGGCCAGACGCTGACGTTCACTACCGGCGAGGGGCCGGAGCTCGTGCCGCCGCTTATCGATGGCGAGCTGTCGCGGCTGCACCCCGATGCGCGCTGCCTCGATGCCGTCTACGCCACTGTCGGCAATGTCGCGCGGGTGCTGCCGCCGTCGACGACCTTGCTCGGCTTCGCGGGCAGCCCGTGGACCGTCGCCACCTACATGGTCGCCGGCACCGGCAGCAAAGACCAGGCGCTGGCGCGGCTGCTCGCCTACCGCAATCCGTCGCGCTTCGCCCTACTCATCGACGCCATCGTCGAGACGACGGCGGCGTACCTGTGCGGCCAGATTGCCGCCGGCGCTGAGGCGGTTCAGCTGTTCGACAGCTGGTCGGGCAGCCTTGCCGCCGATGCATTCGAACGCTGGGTGGTGACGCCGACGCGCGCCATTGTCGAACGCGTCAAGGCGCGCCATGCCAAGACGCCGATCATCGGTTTTCCCAGGGGTGCCGGCGCCAAGCTCGCGCGCTACGCGGTGGCGACGGGGGTCGATGCCGTCGGGCTCGACGAGACGGTCGACCCGGCGTGGGCGCACGCGGCATTGCCGAGCGGCATGCCGGTGCAGGGCAATCTCGATCCGCTGCTGCTGCTTGCCGGCGGCGATGCGCTCGCCGAAGCCGTGATCGCGATCCGTCGTGCGCTTGCCGGGCGGCCACACGTCTTCAACCTTGGCCACGGCATCGACAAGGAAACGCCGATCGCGCATGTCGAGGCCGCCCTTGCCGCCGTGCGGAGGGCGCTGTGAGCGACTGGGTCGGCTGGCTTGGCGACACCGACCGCTGGGTCAGGGCGGCGCACATCGTCTTCGTCATCTTCTGGATGGCGGGCATGTTCATGCTGCCGCGCTATCTCGTCTACCAGCATCCGACCAAGCCAGGATCGGCGGAAGACGCGCTGTGGATCGAGCGCACGCTGCGATTGCGCACCATCATCGTCAACCCGTCGATGGTCGCAGTGTGGCTGCTTGGCCTTGCGCTCGTCGCGCATGTCGGTCTCGCCGGCAACGCCTGGTTATGGGTCAAGCTCGCCGTCGTTCTTGCCTTCAGCGGCTTTCACGGCTGGCTGGTGACGACATCGAAGCGGATGGCGGCGGGTGCGCGACCCGTGTCCGAACGCCGACTGCGTGTGCTCAACGAGGTACCGGGCCTTGTCACCATCGTCGTCGTCGTGCTCGCCGTCGCCAAGCCGTTCTGACCCCAGCTTGACTTCTCTGCCGCCACTACCTAAGTCGATCGCCAAGTCCTCGTTCTGAGGCTGCCCCGCGCGGGCCAGCGACCTCCTCTCACCTCACGGTCTCGCGCGCTTCACTTCACGCCGAAAGAGCATCGCTTATGGTCATGCATCTCAAGGACCTTAAGAAAAAGACCCCCGCCGATCTCGTCGCCATGGCCGAGGATCTGGGCGTCGAGGGCGCCTCGACGATGCGCAAGCAGGACCTTTTGTTCTCGATCCTGAAGGCACTCGCGGACAATGACGAGCAGATCATGGGCGGCGGCACCATCGAGGTGCTGCCCGACGGCTTCGGCTTCCTGCGCTCGGCGGAGGCGAACTATCTCGCCGGCCCCGACGACATCTACGTGTCGCCGAACCAGGTGCGCCGCTTTGGCCTGCGCACCGGCGATACCGTCGAGGGCGAGATCAGGGGCCCCAAGGACGGCGAGCGCTATTTCGCGCTGACCAAGGTCAGCCTCATCAACTTCGACGATCCCGAACAGGTCCGCCACCGCGTCAACTTCGACAATCTGACGCCGCTCTATCCGGACGAGAAGCTGCGGCTCGACACGCTTGATCCGACCGTCAAGGACAAGTCGGCGCGCGTCATCGACATCATCGCGCCGCAGGGCAAGGGTCAGCGCGCTCTGATCGTCGCGCCACCGCGCACCGGCAAGACCGTGCTGCTGCAGAACATCGCCAAGGCGATCACAGACAACCATCCCGAGGTGTTTCTCATCGTTCTCCTGATCGACGAGCGGCCCGAGGAGGTGACCGACATGCAGCGCTCGGTGAAGGGCGAGGTCGTCTCCTCGACCTTCGACGAGCCGGCGACGCGGCACGTGCAGGTCGCCGAAATGGTGATCGAGAAGGCGAAGCGCCTCGTCGAGCACAAGAAGGACGTTGTCATCCTGCTCGATTCGATCACCCGCCTCGGCCGCGCCTACAACACCGTCGTGCCGTCGTCGGGAAAGGTGCTGACCGGCGGCGTCGACGCGAACGCGCTGCAGCGGCCGAAGCGCTTCTTCGGCGCGGCACGCAACATCGAGGAGGGCGGCAGCCTGTCGATCATCGCCACCGCGCTCATCGACACCGGCAGCCGCATGGACGAGGTCATCTTCGAGGAGTTCAAGGGCACCGGCAACAGCGAGATCGTGCTCGACCGCAAAGTCTCCGACAAGCGCATCTTCCCGGCGCTCGACGTTGGCAAGTCGGGCACCCGCAAGGAGGAGCTGCTGGTCGAGAAGGACAAGCTGTCGAAGATGTACGTGCTGCGCCGCATCCTCATGCAGATGGGCACCGTCGACGCGATGGAGTTCCTGCTCGACAAGATGAGGGATTCGAAGACCAACGACGACTTCTTCGCTGCAATGAACCAGTAGCGGCCAAAGGGGTTCAGCGATGATGCTCGAGCTATTCGCCGCAGCAGCAGCCCCTGTTGGTCTAGGATCGCCCGCCGACATCTGGGCGGCGATCGTCCACGATTTCTCCAACATCACCACGCCGTCGGCGCTCGCTGCCTTCGGTCAGGTGCTGATGATCGACATCGTGCTCGCCGGCGACAATGCCATCGTCGTCGGCGCGCTCGCCGCCGGGCTGCCGCCGGCGCAGCGCCGCCAGGTCATCGCGCTCGGTGTTGCCGCCGCACTGGTGCTGCGCATCGGCTTTGCGCTCGTCGTCTCGTGGCTGCTCGGCATTGTTGGGCTGATCCTCGCCGGCGGGTTGCTGCTGCTGTGGGTGGCGTGGCGCATGTACCGCGAGCTGCATCCGGCGCCGGTCGAATCGCCAGGCTCTCCCGAGGTCAAGGGCGACGAACATTCGGGGCTGCGGCCGGCGAAGAGCTTTGCCGCCGCCGCCTGGGCGGTCGCCGTCGCCGACGTCTCGATGAGCCTCGACAACGTGCTCGCCGTCGCCGGCGCGGCGCGCGACCACCCCGGCATCCTCATCGTCGGCCTCGTCCTGTCGGTAGCGCTGATGGGTATCGCGGCGAACATCATCGCCAAGTATATCGAACGCTATCGCTGGATCGCCTACGTCGGGCTTGCCGTCATCCTGTGGGTGGCGGTCAAGATGATCTACGACGGTATCGTCGACCCCAACGTCGGGCTGATGCACCTCGTCTGAGGTGCGGCGCGTCAGCGCGCGCTGCCGGCGAGCGTTTCCGCCATCTTCTGCCAGATGAGGTTGATCGCTTTCAGCGGTCGCACCATCACCTTGAAATCGACGATTGCGCCGGCGTCGTTCCATTCGATCATGTCGATGCCGTTGATGTGGATGCCGTCGATCGCGGCGGTGAACTCGAGCACCGCTACGTTGCCGTCGACGATGATGCGTTTGTAGTCGAAGCCCGAACCGGCGAAGACATGGCCCGCCGCGTCGAGGTAGGCGAAGGCTCGGTCGCGGCCCGCCTGCGGCGTGTGCACGACGGGCGAATGGAAGACGGCGTCGTCGGCGAGCTGGGCGCGCAGGTCGGCGGGATCGTGGCGTTCGGCATGGCGCAGCCAGCGCGCGACGCGCGGGTCGGCGTGCGTCCAGTGGCTCATGGAACGATCACCGTCGAGCCGGTCGTCCGGCGCGCCTCAAGGTCGTGGTGCAGCTGCACGGCATCGGCGAGCGCGTAGCGCTGGTCAATCTCGACCTTTAGAGCGCCCGCCAGCATGTCGAGCACGCGTCGCGTGCCGGCGGCGAAATCGGCGTCGCTTGCGTAATAGTCGAACAGCGTCGGCCGCGTCGTGTAGAGCGAGCCCTTGGCGGCGAGGATGCCGAAATCGACTTCACCGATCTTGCCCGAGGCGTTGCCGTAGCTGACGTGAAGCCCGCGCGGACGCAGGCTGTCGAGCGAGCCGAGCCACGTCGCCCGGCCGACGCCGTCGAAGACGACATCGACGCCGCGGCCGCCGGTGAGTTCGCGTACCTTCGACGGCACCTCGTCGTAGCCAAGCATGTGGTCGGCGCCATGCGCCGTCGCCAGCGCCATCTTCGCGGCGGTGCCCGCCGTGCCGATGACGGTCGCGCCGACCGCCTTCAGCCACTGGACGAGGAGCAGCCCGACCCCGCCCGCCGCCGCCTGCACCAGCACGGTGTCGCCAGCGGCCACGCGCGCGCAGCGTTCGACGAGGAACTCGACCGTCGCCGCCTTGAGCAGCGCCGCTGCGGCGACGTCGTCGGCAAGCCCGTCGGGCAGCCGGATGACGCGCGCGGCGGGCATCGTGCGATGCGTCGCATAGGCGCCGACGGGGCCGAGGAAGTAGCCGATGCGCTCGCCGACGGCGACGTTGGCGACGCCTTCGCCGACGGCCTCGACGACGCCCGCCGCCTCCAGCCCCAGGCCCGACGGCAACGGCAACGGATAGATGCCCGCGCGATGATAGGTGTCGATATAGTTGACACCGATCGCGCTGTGCCGGACGGCGATCTCGCCGGCGCCCGGCGGTGTCGGTTCGAAATCACGGAACGCGATGACTTCGGGCCCGCCGGTGCGGGCGATCTCGACGCGGGTTGCCATTTGCCGTCTCCTTCAGAGCATCTTTTGCATGAACACGAGCGTCAGCCACCTGTCGAATTTCCAGCCGACCTCGCGCATGCGGCCGGCCTCGACGAAGCCGAGCGCCCGGTGAAAGGCGAGGCTCGCGTCATTGCCCGAATCGACACCGCCGATCAGCGTGTGCAGGCCAAGCCCGCGCGCGGCGTCGATGATCGCCGCCAGCAGCAGACGGCCGTAGCCCTGACCGCGGTGCTCCTTCTCGACATAGACCGAGTGCTCGCCGGTCTTGTGATAGGCAGCGCGGCCGCGGAAGCTGCCGATGCTGCCGAAGCCAGCAAGCGTACCATCGCGCGCGATGGCGACGAGCACCGGCCAGCCGGCGGCGCGCTTGCCGTCAAACCATTGCGCCAGCTGTGCCGAATCCCACGGCGCATAGTCGTACCATGCCGTGGTGTTGAGGATGGCGTCGTTGACGATGGCAAGGATGGCGGCAAGGTCGGCTGCGTCGGCCGGCCGCACGACCGCCCCCTCAGCCAAGATGCCGCCTGAAGAAGTCGAGCGTGCGGCCGTTGGCGAGCGCGGCCGCTGCATCGTCGCGGTGGATGCCGTCGACGCGCGCGAAGGCATGGTCGACGCCGGCATAGCTGTGCAGCGTCACCCTCGGGTGCGCGCCAAGACCGTCGCGGATCTTTGTCTGCGCCGCCTTGTCGACGAACTTGTCCTCCTCGGCGATGTGCAGCATCAGCGGCCGCGCGATGGCATGGCTTTCGCTCAGAAGTCCCTCGATGCCGACGCCGTAATAGCCGACCGAGGCATCGCAGTCGGTGCGCGCGGCGGCAAGATAGGCGAGCCGGCCGCCAAGGCAGAAGCCGACGACGCCGACCTTGCCGGTCGATGCCGGCAGCGCGCGCACGGCGCGGATCGCCGCCTCGATGTCGCGGATGCCGGTGTCCTGGTCGAACCGGTTCATCAGCGCGAAGGCGCGGCTCCAGTCGGCGTCGGTCTTGTCGGACAGTTCGACGCCCGGCTCGATGCGCCAGAACAGGTCGGGCGCAAGCGCGATGAACCCTGCCTTAGCCCAGTCGTCGCACATCGCGCGGATGCCGGCGTTGACGCCGAAAATCTCCTGCACGACGACGATGCCGGGGAAGCGGCCGGTGCCTGCGGGCATCGCCAGATAACCGCCAAATCGCTCCTCGCCGTCAAGTGTGTCGATGCGGATGCACTCGCCCATGGTCCGGCCCTTTCCTCTTGCAGCCCGCTGGTCTAGCGTCGCGCGCCATAACAGGAGCGTGCCATGAAGGTGAATATCGAAATCGACTGCACGCCCGAGGAGGCGCGCGCGTTCATGGGACTGCCCGACGTCACGCCGCTGCATGCGATCTACCTCGAGCAGATGCAGAAGCTGATGGAAAACGGCATCACCGCCAACGACGTCGAGAAGCTGATGGCCAACTGGCTGCCCGGCGCGGCGATGGGCTTCGAGCAGTTCCAGAAGGCGATCTGGGGTGCGATGACGACCATGACAGGGTCCAAACCGTGATTGATGGCGTCATGACGCCATAATTAAGTGACTGATAATAATACAATTTTTGCATTGTCATCGGGGCGGCCGCCGGCCGGCGTGGCGCTGTTTCGGCTGTCCGGACCAGCCACAGCGGCTGCGCTTCGGACGCTCGCCGGGCGCGATTTCGTGCCACGCCGCGCGACGCTGGCGCGGCTCGCCGACGCCGCCGGAACGCCGCTCGACGACGCGCTCGTCACCTGGTTCCCGGCGCCGCACAGCTTCACCGGCGAGGACGTCGCCGAGATCGGCGTCACCGGCGGCGCGGCGACGGTGGCTGCAATGCTGGCTGCACTTGGGGAGATCGACGGGCTGCGTCTTTCACGACCGGGAGAGTTCGCGCGGCGCGCGTTTGACAACGGCAGACTCGATCTCACCGAGGCGGAGGGACTCGCCGACCTCGTCGAGGCGACGAGCGAGGCGCAGCGGCTGCAGGCGCTGCGGCAGGCGTCGGGCGGACTCAAAGCGCGCGCCGAGGACTGGCATGGCCGGTTGCTCGGCCTGGTCGCGGAGATCGAGGCATCGCTCGACTTCGGCGAGGACGAGGCCGATGTCAGCGCTGCGATGGTCGGCGACACGGTGCCGGCAATCGCCGACTTAGCCGACGAGATCGAGACCGAGCTCGGTCGCTACCGCTTCGCCGAGCGGCTGCGGCGCGGCGTCAATATCGTCGTCGTCGGTTCGCCGAACGCAGGAAAATCTAGTCTTGTGAATGCGTTGGCGAGGAGGGACGTGGCGATCGTGTCGCCTGAGGCGGGAACGACGCGCGACCTTATCGAAGTACAGCTCGACCTCGGCGGTATCCCCGCAGTGCTCGTCGACACCGCCGGGCTGCGCGACGCACCCGCCGGTGCGGTCGAATCCGAAGGCATCCGTCGCGCCCGCGCGCGCGCCGAAGACGCCGACATCGTCGTGCATGTGCTCGGCGACGGCGAGGTGCCTGTGACTGGCGCGCTCGCGGTCCGGAGCAAGGCCGATCTGCGCAGCGGTACGAACCGGGAGCCGGCAGGCTGTGACGGCGCGCTCGACGTGTCGGCGCTGACCGGCGCCGGCATTGCCGCGCTCGAGGCCGAGCTTGCCCGGCGCGCGGCGGCGCTGACCGGCGCCGGCGAGGAAGCGCTGGTAACGCGCGAGCGTCAGCGTGCAGCGCTTGCAGCGTGCGTTGCCGAACTGCGGGCGGCGGCCGCGGAGGCGGAAACCGTGCTGCGCGCGGAGGCGCTGCGGCAGGCGCTGCACGCGCTCGGTGAACTGACCGGGCGCACCACTGCCGAGCGCATCCTCGACGTCGTCTTCTGCCGCTTCTGCATCGGCAAGTGAAATGTTCCACGTGAAACATCGGTGGTGCATGAGCTGCATGACGCACGTCGACTTGACGATGACCATGCGCTAGACGGTCGGGTGTGGACAGGTTTGATGTGATCGTCGTCGGCGGCGGGCACGCCGGATGCGAGGCAGCGGCGGCGGCAGCACGCATCGGCGCGCGCGTCGCGCTGGTGACGCCGCGTGCGGCGATCGGCGTGATGTCATGCAACCCGGCAATCGGCGGGCTGGGCAAGGGCCACATCGTTCGCGAGATCGATGCGCTCGGCGGGCTGATGGCAGAGGCAGCCGACGCGGCGGCGATCCAGTACCGCCTGCTCAACCGCCGCAAGGGGCCGGCGGTCCAGGGACCGCGCGTGCAGGCCGACCGCGGCCGCTACAGGCGCTGGATGCAGGCGGCAATCGCGCGCATTGCCAGGCTTCGTGTCATCGATGCGCGCGTCGCTGACCTGGCCGTCGATCAGGGTGCGGTCAACGGCGTCGTCCTCGAGGACGGCAGCGCGCTGGCAGCGCGCGCGGTCGTGCTGGCGACGGGCACGTTTCTGGGCGGTGTCATGTACGTCGGCGACGCGCGCAGCGAAGGGGGACGCGCCGGCGAGGCGTCGTCACTGGCGCTGGCGCGGCGGCTGCGCGACCTCGGCTTGCCGATGGGACGGTTAAAGACGGGGACGCCGCCGCGGCTCGACGGACGCAGCATCGACTGGACGCGTGTTGACTGGCAGCCTGGCGACGACGCGCCAGAATTTTTTGCGCGGGCGACGACACGGCTCGCCAATCCGCAGCTGGCCTGCGGAATAACGCGGACGAATGTGCGAACGCACGCGATCATCCGCGACAATATCGCCGAAAGCGCGGTCTATGGAGGCCGCATCGACGGCACCGGTCCGCGCTATTGCCCGTCGATCGAGGACAAGGTGATGCGCTTCGGTGACCGCGATGGCCATCAGATCTTCCTCGAGCCGGAGGGACTCGACGACCCGCTCATCTATCCCAATGGCATTTCGACGTCGCTGCCGCTCGATGTGCAGACCGCGTTCGTGCGGACCATTGCCGGGTTGGAGCGCGCCGAAATCGCGCGGCCTGGCTATGCGATCGAGTACGACTACGTTGATCCGCGCGCGCTGACGCCGGCGCTGCAGTTGCGTGCGCTGCCGGGGCTCTACTGCGCCGGGCAGATCAACGGCACGACCGGCTACGAGGAGGCGGCGGGGCAGGGTCTGCTCGCCGGGATCAATGCCGCGCTCGCCGCGCTCGGCCGGCCGCCAGCGACGTTCGACCGCGCCGAATCATACATCGGCGTGATGATCGACGATCTGGTGACGCAGGGTGTCAGCGAGCCGTACCGCATGTTCACGTCGCGCGCCGAGTATCGTCTGCACCTGCGTGCCGACAACGCCGACCAGCGGCTGACGCCAAAGGCGATCGCGCTCGGCCTCGTTGCGGGCGACAAGGCGCGCGCGTTCTCGCAGCGTCGCGCGGCGCTCGACGCCGGACGGTCGCTGCTCGACGCGACGGCGACGCCGGCAGCATTGCGCAAGGCCGGACTAGCCGTCCGCCAGGACGGCGTCACGCGGACGGCGTTCGAATGGCTGCGCTTTGCCGAGGTCGACTGGGCGTCGGCGACGACGGTCTGGCCGGCGCTGGCGACGATCCGCGCCGACATCGCGCAACAGCTCGCGGTCGATGCGCGCTATGCCGTCTATCTCGAACGGCAGGCGCACGACATCGCCGCCTTCCGCGCCGACGAGGCACTGCGCCTGCCTGCCGATCTCGACTATGCGTCGGTCGGCGGTCTCTCGAACGAGATGGTCGAACGATTGAAACGCGCGCGACCGGAAAGCCTTGGCGCCGCGGCGCGTGTTGCCGGTGTGACGCCAGCCGCACTGTCCGCGCTGCTGCGCCATGTCAAACGCGCTGCCTGATGGCCGCGCCGCGTTCGCGGCCGCGTTCGATGTTTCACGTGAAACACTCGCCAAGCTCGATCGCTATGCCGAACTGCTCGCCGAGTGGCAGGCGCGCTACAATCTCGTTGGTCCGGCGACGCTTGCCGACGTCTGGACGCGCCACTTTGCCGATTCGGCGCAGCTTGCCGCCCTGGTACCGCGCCAGTCACGCTGGCTCGACATCGGCAGCGGTGGCGGCTTTCCCGGCATGGTTGTCGCGCTGCTTACCGGCGATTCGCTGTGCCTCGTCGATTCGGTGCGCAAGAAGACGGCGTTCCTTGAGGTCGTGCGTGATGAGCTGGAGCTTGGCGGCTGTGTCGAGGTGCGAACGGACCGTGTTGAATCAATGAGTTCTGAGAAGTTCGACGTCATCACCGCGCGCGCCTGCGCACCGCTCTCCAAGCTGTTTGACTGGGGCCTTCGCCATGCGGCACAGTCGACACTATGGCTTTTGCCGAAGGGGGCGAGCGTCAGCGACGAAATCGCTGAAGCGGCGCGTCGCTTCGACTTCGCGCACGAGCTGATCGCGAGCCAGACCGATGCCCGGGGCAGGATCGTCAAGGCTTGGAACGTGCGCAGGCGGGGCAAAGGGCGGGGACATCAATGATTCGACTGGCCATTGCGAACCAGAAGGGCGGTGTCGGCAAGACAACGACGGCCATCAACGTGGCAACCGCGATTGCCGCAACCGGCCGCCGCGTGCTGATTGTTGACCTCGATCCGCAGGGCAACAGCTCGACCGGGCTCGGTCTCGAGCAGGCGGCGCGGACGCGCACCAGCTATGACGTGCTGATTGGCGCGGCGAGCGCCGCCGACAGCGTCGCGGCGACGCCGATTCCGCGCCTGTCGATCATTCCGTCGACCGTCGACCTGTCGGGTGCCGAGATTGAGCTCGTCGAACTCGAGGGGCGTATGCACCGGCTCGCGCGCGCGCTCGACGCGCCCGAAATGCGCATCTACGACTATGTCATCATCGATTGCCCGCCGTCGCTGGGGCTGCTGACGATGAATGCGCTGGTGGCGGCGCACTCGCTGCTGGTGCCGCTGCAATGCGAGTTCTTCGCGCTCGAGGGTCTCAGCCAGCTGCTCAATACGGTTGAGCGCGTGCGCGCGACGTTCAACGCGCGGCTGAACATCGTCGGCGTCGTGCTGACCATGTTCGACCGGCGCAACCGCTTGTCCGAACAGGTCGCCGCCGACGTCCGCGCTTGCCTCGGCAAGGTCGTGTTCGACACCGTCATTCCGCGCAACGTGCGCCTTTCGGAAGCGCCAAGCCACGGTCTGCCGGCGCTCGTCTATGACCATCGCTGCGCCGGTTCTGAAGCCTATATCGAGCTGTCGCGCGAGCTGCTCAGCCGCACCGAACCGCAGGCAAGGGCCGCGTAAGTCACTGAAAGAAAAAGACTATGTCACAGGCTAAACGACCAACCGGGCTTGGACGCGGGCTGTCGGCGCTGCTTGAGGAGATGGGTGCCGGCATCGGCCAGCCGGCACCGCAGCCGGCTGCGGTCGTGCCTGATCCGGCGACACATGCGATGGGTGCGCAGATGCTGTCGATGGCGATGATCTCGCCCAACCCCCGGCAGCCGCGACGTCACTTCGACGTCGATGCGCAAACGGAGCTGATCGCGTCGGTCAAGCGGCAAGGCCTGCTGCAACCCATTCTCGTGCGCCCGCTCGATGGCGGTCGCTTCGAGATCGTCGCCGGTGAACGGCGCTGGCGCGCGGCGCAGGCGGCGCAGCTACACGACGTTCCCGTGCTGGTTCGCCGCCTCAGCGACGAGGAGGCGTTCGAGGTCGCGCTCGTCGAAAACGTGCAGCGTCAGGACTTGAACCCGATCGAGGAGGCCGAGGGTTATCGCCATCTCATCGAGGACTATGGCCACACGCAGGAGGACATCAGCCGCATGGTGGGCAAGTCGCGCAGCCACGTCGCCAACATGGTACGCCTGCTCGAGCTGCCGGCCGACGTGCGCGCTTTGGTCATCGAGGGCAAGCTGACGATGGGACACGCGCGCGCGCTGCTCGCCGCGCCCAACCCGTCGGCGCTGGCGCGGCAGGTGGTCGAGGAGGGGCTGTCGGTGCGCCAGGTGGAGGCCGCCGCTAAGGGGGCCGTGAAACCGTCGCGCGCCGGCGCGGAGCGGCGCGAGCGCATCCGCAACGCCGACGAGGAGGCGCTCGAACGGCAGCTCGCCGAGCAGCTTGGCCTGCGCGTCAGGCTCGAGTTCGACGGCGAGGGCGGGCGGCTGACCTTGCACTACAGCGACCTCGACCAGCTCGACATGCTCTGTCAGCGGCTGTCGGGCGAGCGGTTCTGACTGTGTCCCCGCCCGCTGCGGGCGGACAGGGACGGCAACGGTCATTTTTTCAGCGAATCGCGGATCTCGCGCAGCAGCAGCACCTCCTCGGCAGGCGCCGCCGGCGCTTCCTCGGCCTGCCTCATCAGCTTGCCCGCCTGCCGCACAAGCAGGAAGATGATGAAGGCCAGGATCAGGAAGTTGACCACGGCGGTCAGGAAAGCGCCCCAGCCGAGCATGGCGACGCCGGCCTGCTTGAGCGCGGCATAGTCGCTCGGCGAGCCGGCATAACCTTCGGGGATTGGTCCCAGCCGGATGAACAGGCTGGAGAAGTCGAGGCCGCCGAAGATCGCGCCGACGACGGGCATGATGACGTCCTGCGTCAACGAGGTGACGATGGTGCCGAACGCGCCACCAATGATGACCGCGACGGCAAGGTCAAGAACATTGCCCTTAGCAATAAACGCCTTGAATTCGTTCAGCATTTCTCCTCTCCCAGCCGATTGTCCACCTAAAGTTCGATGAGCTTGTCCGGCAGCTCGTTCGGATTGCGGTCGCGCGGCGGGAAATGTGCGGCGAGCAAGAGGCCGCAGTCAGCGACCGCCCTGACAAACCCGTCTGCGATCTTGCCCCGTCTAACTTCTTCCAGCAACGTCGAAATCGCCGCTCCCCAGGCGTCGGGATCGACCTTGGCGTGGATGGCTTCATCGGCAATGATCTCGGCGACGCGATCACCCATCGACAGGAAGATGAGGACGCCGGTGCGATCGTCGGTGACATGAATGCCGTGCGACAGGAAGCTTTCCATCGCGCGACGGTGCACCGCCTGGCGCTTCAGCGACATCGGCGTCAGGCGCCGCGTGATCGGCGGGATGCGTACAATCAGGAAGGCGGCGATGAACAACAGCGCCGACAGCGTGGCGTAGAGCGCGACGACCGCTCGCGTTCCGGCCATCGTCGACGCACTGACGTGCCAGCCGGCGCTCAGCAGCTGCGGTCCGATTATGCCGCTCCAGAGCAGCAGCGGCGGCAGCACCAGCGCCGCGAGCGCCGCCCAGGCGAAAGCAACGGCACGGTAATCGTCGGTGGCATCGGCGATGACGCAGAAAATCTCGCCTGAAGTCGACCGTTCCGCTGACGCAATGGCGTCACTGACGCGCTTGTGGTCTGCTCCTGACAGGCGCATCACCAGCTCCCGCTTGCGCCGCCGCCGCCGAAGCTGCCGCCGCCACCCGAAAAACCGCCGAAGCCGCCCGACGAGCGGCCGCCACCCCAGCCGCCACTTCCCGGCCCCCAGATGATCACTGGCGCTCCCCAGCCGCGGCTGCGGTAACGCCTGCCGCCGACCACGCCGCGCAGCATCCAGATGACGAACCAGATCAGGAACAGCGTCGGCAC
>CAYVVV010000003.1:0-23701 GCA_964455325.1 uncultured Sphingosinicella sp.
CAAGGAATGCGTACTGAGACTTCAAGAACTGGGGCGCGAGGCGGTTGAAACCGGCATCGCATCGCGCATGGTCGCCGATGCCGATCTCGATGGCACGGCGATGGCGCTGGCTGGTGCGATCGCGACGAAGGCGCCGCGCGCGGTTCGCCTGACCAGGCAGCTGCTACGCGGCGACCGCGCCGAGCTCGCCGAACGCATGCTGCTGGCGGGCGGCCTGTTCGCCGAACAGTTGCAGTCGGCAGAGTTCATGGAGGCAGCAACCGCGTTCATGCAGAAGCGGCCGGCCAACTTCGGCTGACCACCGGCGCGGGCTCCGTGTCAGAACTGCATGGATAGCCGCAGCGCAGCGCCGATGTCGTCGGCAATGCTGTCGACGTGGCCGGGGTCACGGCGCCAGAACAGGTTGGCGTCAATGCCGCCGAACGCGAAAGGCAGCGACCACGCCGCCTCGACGTCGATCTCGCGCCCTGACGGCGCCAGACCGACGACACGTCGCTCGTAGCCAGGCGACAGCGTCGCATAGTCATAGCTGACCGGCACGTCGATGCCGAGCGCACCGGTTTCGACGCGCAGCGGCTGCGACACGCGCAGCGCCAGGCGGTCGGCGCCGGCAACGACGCCGCGCTTGGCAACGTCGACCGCGAAGGCGGCGCTGCCCAGCGGAGCGGCATCCGTGGCCAGGCCGCCGTCGGCAAGCCTGAGACGTGTGCGCCCGGCCCGCGCCGACGCTCCGGCCGACCAGCCGTCGCCAAGCGCGAAGCCCACGTCGAACCCGATGAAGTCGGTGGTCGCGCCGGTCACGCCGAGCGCTGCCGATCCGTCGGCGCCAAGGATGCTCGCCGCCTCGTCCAGCCGGCCGTAGCTGACCGTCAGCTGCCCCGCGCCCAGCGTCCGCGAAAGGCTCGCTGCCACCTGTGACACATGCCGGCCGACACGGCGCGCGGAGCGCGTCAGCGGCGCCGCCTCGCCTTCGCCGTGCGCCACGCCGATCGTCCAGTCGCCGATACGCTGCGTCAGCGCGACCGCTGCCGTCCCTGCGACGCCGAGCCCGTCATCGCGCAGCACGTCGCCGCCGGTGACGAAGCCGGCCGCACGCCTGTCGCCCCGCATGCGCGCGAGCAGGTCATCGGCGCCGTAGCCGAACGCGAAGCCGGCCGCACCCGCCAACGGCGTGTCGCTGGTCAGAAAGCCGCGCGTCACGCGTATGGCTTCATGCGCGGCGGCGTCGACCCCGGCCTGCGCGAGGCCGAGCCATGGCCGCGTCGTCCGTGCCTGCCGCAGCGACAATCCGTAACCGCCGTCATCGATGGCGGCCACAACCTCGTGCGCGCTGATCGATAACGCCGCGGCGAGCTTCGGCCGCGGCGCCGCGCGGACGATCGAGGGCGCCAGATCGGCCACGTAGGCGCGGCCATAGCCGTCAATCACAACGACGCCGCCGAGCGACGTGCCGAGCTGCCCGGCATCGCCGAGCGCACCACCGACGACCGCAACCGGACCCGCCGCCGGCGATACCGGAATCGCGCTTCCCGCCAGCGACGTGCCGCCCTGCGCGGCAAAGGCGCGGGCGATATCAAGGATGCCGCGGCCGTACACGCTGTCGATGCCGGCAGCGCCCGCATCGCGGGCCGAATTATAGAGCAGCGAGATGATCTGATCGGCGCTGAGGGTTGGAAACGCCTGTGCCAGCAACGCCACCGCCGCCGACACCGCCGGCGCCGCGTAGGACGAGCCGCTGAACAGGAACTGCTGACCGGTGTGGTCGAAACTGAGTACGCGCTCGCCAAGTGCCGTCAGATAGTGCTGGGCGCTGTTACCGGCGCGGTTGCTGAAAGTCGAAATTACCCCGGCGCTGTCGACCGAGCCGGCGATCAGCACCCGCCCCCGCGCCGTCGCGCTGTCATTGGCGATCTGTGCGAACGGGTTTGGGTCGCCACCGGTTGGCTCGTCACCCTCGTTGCCCGCCGAAATGACGACGATCACCCCTGCCGCCGTGGCGTTGCCGATCGCAGTGCGCAGCCGCGCGTTCGCCGCCGAACCGCCGAGCGACATGTTGATGACTCGCGCGCCCGCTGCGACTGCCGTATCAACCGCCGCTGCGATGTCATTGTCGGCGTGGCTGCAGCCGTCGTCGGCCGTACAGCTGCCGGGCGTATCGGTGCGCAGGGCCAGCAGCGTAGCACCGAACGCGATACCGTGAATGTTGCTGTCGTTCTTGGCTGCAAGCGCGACCGCGCTCACCGAGGTGCCGTGGCCATCCTGATCGTCGATGCTGCGGGTTCCGGCAACGTCGCGGCTTGCCGGATCGATGCGCCCGGCAAACTCCGGGCTGTCCCGGTCGACGCCGCTATCGACGACGGCAATCTTGACGCCAGCACCGGTGGCGCCGCGGTTGTAGGCAGCGAGCGCGTCAACGAAGGTGGCAGCATTGGAGCGACGATACTCGGGCGTATCGAACACTGTTGGGGTCGGGGTTGGGGTCGGGGTTGGGGTCGGCGTCGGCGTCGGCGTCGGCGTCGAAGCAGGCGGCGGTGTCTGTCCCGGCGTCACTGGCCCGCCGCCTCCCCCACAGGCGGCGAGCACCATCGCCAACGCCACCGCCGACACCTGCCTGGCCGGGCGCCAGCCGGCAAACCGCATGTTCATCGGAATTGTGGCCTCCCCAGAAACGCCGGCACCAACGTGACCCATAACCGCTTCCTAGCCAACAATCGCTGCCAAATCGTTGCCAAAACGGTACCGGCTTTGCCTGGACGCCACGCAGGGCTATGAGGCTGCCCAATGACTGCCTTTGCCAACGTCGACACCTGGATATTCGACCTCGACAACACGCTCTACCATCCGCGCGCCAACCTGTTCGCGCAGATCGACGAGCGCATGGGCACGTTCATCATGAACCTTGTCGGCTGTGACGCGGTCGAGGCGCGGCACATCCAGAAGCGCTTCTTCCACGACCACGGCACCACCCTGCGCGGGCTGATGGACGGGCACGGGGTTGAGCCGTCCGAGTTCCTCGCCTTCGTTCATGACATCGACATGGACGTGCTGTCCGTCGACGCGCGGCTTGCCGACGGGCTGGCTCGCCTGCCGGGCCGCAAGCTTGTCTTTACCAACGCCGATACGCCTTATGCCGAAAAGGTGCTGGCCCGGCTTGGCATCGACCATGTGTTCGAGGCGATCCACGACATCCATGCCATGAACTACCGCCCCAAGCCCGAACCGGCGAGCTATGCGGCGATGTGTGCGGCGCTCTACGTCGACCCTGCCCGCGCGCTGTTCGTCGAGGACATGGCACGCAACCTTGCGCCCGCCAAGGCGCTCGGCATGACGACGGTGTGGGTCGACAACGGCGCCGAAAGCGGCGCATATGGCGCCGACCACGCCGCCATCGATCATCGCATCGACGACGTCACCGACTGGCTCGCCTCGCTCAACCTCAGGACACTTGCCGCATGACCGACCTTGCCGCCATCATCGATGCCGCGTGGGAGACGCGCGACAACCTGTCGAGCGCGACGCGTGGCGAGGTGCGCGACGCCGTCGAGGCGGCGATCGAAGGGCTCGACCTCGGCACCTACCGCGTCGCCGCGAAGGCGGGCGGCGACTGGCACGTCAACCAGTGGCTGAAGAAGGCGGTGCTGCTGTCGTTCCGGCTGAACGACATGTCGGTGATCGACGGGGCCGCCGCGGGCGCGCCCGCCTACGACAAGGTGCCCTCGAAGTTTGCCGGCTGGGGATCGAACCGCTTCCGCGAGGCAGGGTTCCGCGTCGTCCCCGGCGCTGTCGCCCGGCGCGGGTCGTTTATCGGCAGGGGTGCGGTGCTGATGCCGAGCTTCGTCAACATCGGCGCGCGGATCGGCGAGAACAGCATGATCGACACGTGGGCGACGGTCGGCAGCTGCGCACAGATCGGCGCCAACGTTCACATCTCGGGCGGTGCTGGCATCGGCGGCGTGCTCGAACCGATCCAGGCCGGCCCGGTCATCATCGAGGACAACTGCTTCATCGGCGCGCGCAGTGAGGTTGCCGAAGGCGTCATCGTCGAGGAAGGCGCCGTGCTGTCGATGGGTGTCTACCTCGGTGCCTCGACCAAGATCGTCGACCGTGCCAGCGGCGAGGTGTTCCGCGGCCGCGTCCCCGCCTATGCCGTCGTCGTCCCCGGCGCGCTCCCGGACCCCAACGGCGGCCCGAGTCTGTACTGCGCCGTCATCGTCAAGCGTGTCGACGCCCAGACGCGCGCCAAGACCGGGATCAACGAGCTGCTGCGGGATTAGCTGCCGGTCGGACGCGGGGAAGAAGCCGATTGGTTCGGCGGACGCCACTGCCCTCGCGTCTACCTCGGCGGTCGTGCTGTTACGCCGCTGCGCTCTGGATCGCCAGCGCGCGGCGGCGCTCGACCGATGATCCGATGCCCATCGCCTCGCGGTACTTGGCCACCGTCCGCCGCGCGATGTCGAAGCCGGCGGCGTTCAAGAGCTCGACGAGCTTGTCGTCGGAAAGAATCCGCGTCCCTTCCCCCTCGATCAGCTCCCTGAGCCTGGTCTTAACCGCCTCCGCCGACACGGCATCACCGCCGTCGACCGCCTGGATCGCCGAGGTGAAGAAGTACTTGAGCTCAAACAGGCCGCGGTCGCACGACAAATACTTGTTCGAAGTGACACGGCTCACCGTCGATTCGTGCATGCCGATCGCGTCGGCGATGGTGCGGAGATTGAGTGGCCTCAGGTGCTGGACGCCCAGCTCGAAGAACGCCTCCTGCTGCCGGACGAGTTCGGTCGCGACCTTGACGATGGTGCGCTGACGCTGGTCGAGGGCCTTTACCAGCCAGTTCGCCGAAGCGAGGCAGTCAGACAGGAAGGTCTTCGCCTCCTTACCGCCGCCGGCGCTGAGTTCGGCATAATAGCTGCGGTTGACCAGCAGGCGTGGCAGCGTGGCGCTGTTGATCTCGACCGCCCAGCCACCCGCCGCGGTGCGCGCGACGAAGATGTCGGGTATGATCGGCGGCGACCGCTCGCCGCCATAGGCAAGGCCCGGTTTGGGGTTGTAGGCGCGAAGCTCGGCGATCATGTCGGCCAGATCCTCGGCGTCGACGCCACAGATCCGCCTCAGCGTCGCCAGCTCGCCGCGCGCGAGCAGTTCGAGATTGCCGATCAGCGCCTGCATGCAGGGGTCGTAGCGGTCGGCTTCGATGGCCTGCAGCGCAAGGCATTCGGCAAGGTTGCGCGCGCCGACGCCGGTCGGTTCGAAGCCGTGGATGATCTTGAGCACGCGCTCGACGTCCGACGGCGCGAGTTGCAGCCGCGCGGCGATGTCGTGCAGGTCGCCGGTGAAGTAGCCGGCGTCGTCGATGAGGTCGATGATATGCCGCGCGACGATCTGCTGCCACGGTTCAAGCCCTGCGGTCTGCTCGACGAGCACGTCGTGCAGCGAAAGATCGGTGGTCAGCCGCGCCTCGAATCCCTCGTCGGACTCGACCGCGCCGCCGCTGCCGCCGGTGAGACTGAGCCCGCCATCAAGGCCGCCCGTCGCCGGCGACGGCGCATCGATCGTGCAGTCGTGGTGGAACGTCTCGGCAGCATGATCGACGTCCAGCGGAGCGTCCGTCTCCGCACCGCCAAGCACTATCAGTTCGTCGGCGCCGGCCGGCTCGTCGCCGGAAAGGTCATCAGTCGCCGCCGCCTCGGACGCATCGGCTGCGGGCGCCGTGTCGTCGGGCGCGGTTTCGAGCAGCGGATTCTTCTCAAGCTCGCTGTTGATGTAGCCTTCAAGTTCAAGGTTCGACAACGCCAACAGCTTGATCGCCTGCTGCAGCTGCGGAGTCATCACCAGCTGCTGCGACTGCCTGAGGTCGAGGCGGGGGCCGAGCGCCATGGCTAGAGCGAGAAGCCTTCGCCGAGATAGACTTGGCGCACTGTCGGGTCGGCGACGAGCGCTTCGGGCGTGCCTTCGAACAGGACGCGGCCGTCGTAGATGATGCAGGCGCGGTCGACGATCTCCAGCGTCTCGCGGACGTTGTGGTCGGTGATCAGCACACCGATGCCGCGGTCCTTGAGGTGGCAGACCAGCGAACGGATGTCAGCGATCGAGATCGGATCGATGCCCGCGAACGGCTCGTCCAACAGCATGATCGACGGGTTCGCCGCGAGCGCGCGCGCGATCTCGCAGCGGCGGCGCTCGCCGCCCGACAGCGACATCGCCGGTGCGGCGCGCAGCCGCGCGATCGAGAACTCGGCAAGCAGCTGTTCGAGCCGCTCGGTGCGCGCGGCGGCATCCGGCTCGGCGACCTCGAGCACCGCCCTGATGTTGTCCTCGACGCTCATGCCGCGGAAGATCGACGCCTCCTGCGGCAGGTAGCCAAGGCCAAGCGCGGCGCGCCGGTACATCGGCAGACCGGTGATGTCGACGCCGTCGAGCATGATGCGGCCCTGATCGGGCATGATCAGCCCCATGATCGAATAGAAGCAGGTGGTCTTGCCGGCGCCATTGGGTCCAAGCAGCCCGACCACCTCGCCGCGGCGCACGCCAAGCGACACGTCGCGCAGCACCACGCGCTTGTCATAGCGCTTGCCGATCGACACCACGGCGAGTCCGGCCGTGGTTGCGACCTCCGCCTCCCGCTCGATAAGATCGACCTCGCTCATGATTCCAGCTTTCTAGCGCGCGAAATGTTAATGATCGATGCAGCCGCCGCCGAGTTGGCGCAGTTTGTGCATGGTCTGTCGCTGGAAGGCAACCGGGCTTGATAACACGGCGTGGATCGGCGGGCGCTTGCCCGCTTGCCGCGCCCCTTGCGTTACTCGGTCCTGCGCGGCGGCACCACGAAGCGGCCGGTGACGCGCGCGCCCTCGCCGCTGGCGCTCGCCGAGCCGTCGAGCGTCGAGCGACCGTTGTCGAGGTTGATCACCAGCCGGTCGCCGCGCAGCACGCTTTCGCCGCGGTTGAGGACGACGTTGCCGACGAAGGTAAGTTGGCGCGTCTCGACGTCGTAGATGCCGGTGCGCGCGCTGGCAAGCTCGCTGGGACTGGTCAGGCGGACGCCGCCGCCGGCGTCAAGGCGCGTGATGGCAAGGTTGCCACCGCCGGCACGCTCGTAAAATACGCGGATCGTTGCGGCGTTCAGCGTCATGTTGCCCTGGTCGACGCGGACGTCACCCGAAAAGATCGCCTGCCGGTCGCGGTCGCGCACCTCGATGCGCGCGGCGTTGATGTCGATCGGGGCGCGCGTGTCGTGTCCGCGTAGCGCCGACGGCCCAAAGCCATCCTGCGCCATGGCGACGCCGGCAGCAAGCGCGGCGGCCGCCGCTGCAAGGGCAAGGCCGTGCTTCATCGCTGTGTGATCCGCATGCTGACCCCGCCCGATAGGCTGACGACACCTGCTTCGATGTCGGCATCGAGCCGCGCCGCCCTGAAGCTGCCGAGCGGCACGCGGCCACTGACCGCGCCAAGGCTCCTGACGCGTCGCGTCGCGAGGTCGACCGCGACATCGGCGGTGCGCATGGCAAAGCCGTCGGGCCGCTCGAACACCACCGGCCCCGCCACGCGCAGCCGCTCGGCCTCAAGGTCGTAGCGACCCATCGGCGCGGTCACCGTTGCGATCCCTTCGGCCATGTCGAGCCGCGCCTCGATGCCGGTCAGTTCGACGACGGGAGTGTTCGAGGTTCGCTGCACAGCCTGCTCGGCGAGGATGCTGAAGTCGCGGCCCTTGCTGTCCTTGCCGCGGTACATCGGCCGTTCGATGCGCAGGCGTTCCCCCGCCATCTCGACGCTTTCGCGCGACAGCACGAAGCTGAATTCCTGCTGTGCGGTCAGGGGCCAGACCATCGATAGCAGCGCGACGGCGCCGGCGGCGACCGGCAGCGCTGCTTTCAGCAGGCGCACGCGGCGGTCCCAGCGGCTGCCTGGCAGCGCCCAGCGCCGGCGCTCGCAAGCGAGGATATCGGCGGCGACCGTCATCGTGGCTCAGCTCATGTGACTGAAGATGTCGGCGCGATCCTCGTTCCAGCCGGCGAGGTCGAGCGCCGCGCGTGCCGGCAGGAAGTCGAAGCACGCCCGCGCGAGGCCGGTTCGCCCCTCGCGATCGAGCCGCTCGTCAAGCGCCGCCTTGAGACGGTGCAGATAACGCACGTCCGAGGCGGCATATTCGATCTGCGCCTCCGACAAGGTGTCGGCACCCCAGTCTGACGATTGCTGCTGCTTCGAGATTTCGACGCCAAGGATCTCGCGCGCGAGATCCTTCAGGCCATGACGGTCGGTGTAGGTGCGCACGAGCTTCGAGGCGAGCTTGGTGCAATAGACCGGCGCCATGTCGATGCCGAGCCAGTGCTTGACAAGCGCAATGTCGAAGCGCGCGAAATGAAGGATCTTCAGCCGCGCCGGGTCGGCAAGCACTGCCTTCAGCACCGGCGCCGAATAGTCGCCCGGCGCCAGTTGCACGAGGTGCTCGTCGCCGTGGCCGTCGGCAAGCTGCACGACGCAGAGGCGGTCGCGCAGCTGGTTGAGCCCCATCGCCTCGCAATCGACCGCGATCGGGCCGTCGGCGAGCACGCCGGCTGGCAGATCCCCCTTGTGAAGATAGGCCGTCATGATGCCTCGTAATAGCGAACCGGCGTACCGGCACAATAAAATCGTTGCGGACGCCCTGACTTCCAGGCTTGTTGAACTGGTGACCGGGGCCGGAGACATTCTGCAAGCGCCGTTCGGGACGCTGTCCGACCTGCTGCGCGCGCATGCCGCCGAGCAGCCCGACAAGCTTGCCATCGCGGTTGATGGCAACGCGCTCAGCTATGCCGGGCTCGACATGCTCGCCGATCGCATCGCCGCCGCGCTGCAGCGCGACGGCGTGGTGCCGGGCGAAGCTGTGGCGATGGTCGCGGCAACGTCGCTGCGCTACGCTGCGACCTTTCTCGGCGCGCTGCGCGCGGGGGCAGCGCCGGCGCCGATGGCGCCGTCATCGACACCCGACCAGCTCGCCGCGATGGCTGCCGATTCGGGTTCGCGTCTGCTGTTCGTCGATGCCGAGAATGTCGCGGCGATCGACCTCGCGGCATCGCCGCCCGCGCTGCCGCGCGTCGTGTTCGACGACGATCGCGGCTTCGCCGCATGGCTGGGTTCGGCGCGGCGCCCAACCGCCGTCGCCACCGCCCCCGACGATCCGTTCAACATCATCTATTCGTCGGGGACGACAGGCGTCCCCAAGGGAATCGTCCAGTCGCACCGCATGCGCTGGGCGCACATCGTGCGCGCCGCAGCGGCGGGTTTCGGCGACGCGGTGACGCTGCTCGCGACGCCGCTCTATTCGAACACGACGCTGGTCAGCTTCCTGCCGACGCTCGCCTGGGGCGGATCGGTGGTGCTGATGCGGAAGTTCGACGCGCGCCGCTACCTCGAGCTGGCCGAGCGCTGGCGTGCCACGCACACGATGCTGGTGCCGGTGCAATACCGGCGCATTATGGCCGACCCCGATTTTGACCGCTTCGACCTGTCCAGATTCCGCTTCAAGACCTGCACCAGCGCCCCCTTTGACGCCGCGCTCAAGGCCGACGTCATCAGGCGCTGGCCGGGCAAGCTCGTCGAGTATTACGGAATGACCGAAGGCGGCGGCACCTGCATCCTCGTCGCCGACGAGTTTCCCGACAAGCTGCACACCGTCGGACGCCCTGCCCCCGGCCACGACATCCGCCTGATCGACGACGACGGCAACGAGGTCGCGCCGGGCGAAACCGGCGAGGTCGTCGGCCGGTCTGAAGCGATGATGAACGGCTACCATCGCCGCGACCGGGCGACTGCCGACGCGCTGTGGCACGACCGCGACGGCAACGCCTTCATCCGGCACGGTGATGTCGGCCGCTTCGACGCCGACGGCTTCCTCATCCTGATGGACCGCAAGAAGGACATGATCATCTCGGGCGGTTTCAACATCTACCCGAGCGACATCGAGGCGGTGATCGCCACCCACCCCGATGTCGCCGAAGCCGCAGTCGTCGGCGTGCCGTCGGAGACGTGGGGGGAGACGCCGGTGGCGTTCGTCGTGGCGCGGCCGGGCGGCAAACTGACGCCCAAGGCGATCATCGCATGGACGAATGCACGAGTCGGCAAGACACAGCGCATTGCCGATGCCAAGGTCGTTCCCGAACTGCCGCGCAGCGCAATCGGCAAGGTGCTGAAACGCGACTTGCGCGATGCCTATGCGGCAGCGCAGCACTAGCGCGGCGGCATACGGTCCCGCCGCGCCGTGGATCAGGTCCGTTGCGCCGGCGCCGGCGCGGCCGCGATCATCAGGGCAACAATCCCATGCGGTCGTGATCGCAAAGCCGTCACAGCCCCCTTGGCCGATCGGTTGCCGGTTCGGAACGCGCCTCGATCGGCGGCACGCGGCCACGTCCCGACGCCTGTTCGACCGGCTGCGCATCAACCACGAGCGGCGGCCTTTTGTCGCTGGTGCCCAGGAAAGGACTCGAACCTTCACGCCGTTACCGGCACTAGCACCTGAAGCTAGCGCGTCTACCAATTCCGCCACCTGGGCACGGAGGCGAGGCGCGGGGGTTAAGGCGGGAGGCACGCGCTTGTCAATGGCCGGGTGATTGGCCTATGCGGCGCGCCTGTGGCAGTCAATTGACGAGGGGCGCTCTCGCGTGGCGAAACTCTATACGATCTTCGGCGGTTCGGGCTTCATCGGTCGCTATGTCGTGCAGGCACTGGCGAAGACCGGGGCGCGCATCCGCGTCGTCGCACGCGACCCGCACCTCGCAGCGCACGTCAAGCCGCTTGCTGCGCTCGGCCAGCTCGACATCGTGCGCGGCGACATCCTCGACGCCGCGAGCGTCGCGCGCGCGCTCGACGGTGCCGACGGCGCCGTCAACCTCGTTGGCATCCTGAAGGAAAGCTACGGCTACGGCTTCGACGCGATCCATGTAGCGGGCGCACGTGCGGTCGCCGTGGCGGCGGGCGCTGCTGGCCTTGAAGCCCTGGTTCACGTATCGGCGATCGGCGCCGACCCAGACAGCACCTCCGCCTACGGTCGCTCGAAGGGCGAGGGCGAGGAGGCGGTGCGCGCCGCCTTCCCGAAGGCGACGATCCTGCGGCCGTCGATCGTGTTCGGCCCCGAGGACGACTTCCTCAATCGTTTTGCCGGGCTGATGCGCCTGGCGCCGGTGATGCCGGTCGTCGCCGGCGACACCAGGTTCCAGCCGGTCTATGTCGTCGATGTCGCGCAAGCGGTCGCGGCGGCGCTCGCCGATCCCGCCGCGCACGGCGGCAGGATCTATTGGCTTGGCGGCCCGACGGTCATCAGCATGCGCGAGCTGTTGCAGTGGATCGCACGCGAAACCGGCCGCAAGCCATCGTTCATCGACGTCCCCGACGGTATCGCCGGCGCACTTGCGCGGTTGACCGGCTGGCTGCCCGGCGCGCCGATCACCGCCGACCAGTGGCGCATGCTGCAATCGGACAACATCGTCGCCGACGGCGCTGCCGGGCTCGCCGCGCTGGGCGTCGAGCCGACGCCGATGACGGCGGTCGCGCCCTCCTGGCTGGTCCGGTTTCGGCCTTACGGGCGCTTCACCGTCGGCTAGAGTCATTTTCAGTTAGATTAAAGCGTAGCCGGAGTATGTGAGGTAGCTGGCGCATTCGGTGCGGTGGAAGCGGTCGAGCAAGGTTCCGATGCGGTTTACCACGGTGTCGATGGTTCGTGTCGGATCCTGTCGCAGCAGGGCTTTGAGCTTGGCGAAGGCCATCTCGATCGGGTTCAGCTCCGGGCTGTAGGGCGGCAGGTAGAAGAGCTGGGCGCGACGGGCGGCGACGGCCTCGCGGATGCTGGCGACGTGATGGGCCGGCAGGTTGTCGAGCACGACGACATCGCCGCGTTTGAGGGTGGGGGTGAGGACCTTGCGGACATAGAGCCAGAAGGTATCGCCATCCATCGGCTCATCGAGCCCCCATGGCGCAGTCAGTCCGCCGAGCCTGAGACCGGCGATGAACGTCATCGTCTTCCAGTGGCCGAACGGCACAGCGTCGCGGCAGCGCTCGCCGACCGGCACCCAGCCATAGAGCCGCGCCATCTTGGTGTTGACGCCGGCCTCATCAAGGAAGACGAGGCTCTCAGGGTCGATGAAGGGCTGGGCCGCCTTCTACAGCGTCCGCTTACGGCCACGTCGGGGCGATCCTGCTCGGCCAATAGCCAGGCCTGCGCCTGCGCCTGCGTGATCCCCGGTCGCGAACGCATATAGGCAGCCAGCGGCACCTCCTGCTCCGGCCGAAGCTTGCGCGGGTGGTGGCCCCGGTTGGGGTTGATCCCGCTATCCCCCGTCAGCCGCCGCGAATGAGCGCCTTGTAGATGCTTGTAGATGTAGGCAATGCTCACCCCGAATGTGGCCCCCGCCCGGCGCACCGCCATGCCGCCATCCACCACCCCCAGCACCCGATCCCGCAGATCCTGCGCGTAACTCTGCCACGATCGCCAACCCATCGCCGTCCTCCCGCAACGGCATCCCATGAATCACACGATCAGCCGAAAGGAAATCCCCTCCGCGATTCCACCCAACCCGGGAATGCGCCAGATGCGCAATCGGTTCTGGTGGAGAGGCTAAGTAGGCTGACGACTGGCCGCGCGATAAAGGCCGTAGCCGACCTTCATGAGCAGGCCTTCCCCGCGCACCCGGGTCAGATATCATCGAGGAATGCCGATTGCCGTCAGTTCAGCCGTCCGCACCCCGCCGCGTTTGCAGGCCAGGGTAAAGGCACGCTCCTTCAGAGTCGGTTCAGGCCCACCTGCAAGGCGTAGGGCTTCAGCTCGGTCTCGGTCACGTTTGCGCATCTTTGGCGCGCGCGGCTACTTCTGGCGTGAGGAAATCGCGAGTTCGAAGTTCTCGGTTTCGTAGACCCCGGCGTGCCAGCTTTCCCGACGAGTCCGTCGACGATCGTCGCGCGGGCTCGTTCGCGCCGCGCCGCCATGAAAGCCCCATTAACCATCGCGAAACGACGTCGCGCCTATCGTCCGGCGGTAGTCATCTTGGCGTCAACGATGCCTTCTGCTGGGGGGCAATAGTAATGTTGCAAATCAAGCGCTTGGTTACGCGCTTCAATCTCGACGGGCGGCTTGGCATCATCACCAACTGGCGAATCGGCAAGAAGGTTCTGGCCAGCTACGGCGCCATGGCCGCGGCGATCGCGGTACTTGCCGTCGTCGCCGCCGGCTCGTTGCTGGTCACGCGCGCCACTGTCGGCAAGGTTACCGACCTGTCGCAAAGCTCGCGCGCGATTGCCGACGCCAACAACCGCGCGATGGCAGCCCAAGGGCAGATCAAGGATTATGTCATCCGTCCCGACGCCAGGCTGGTGGTTGCCACCAACGGCGCATTCGACGAGCTTGCCGAGGCGGTCGAGGACGCCAGGGACGGTGCCGAGGTGGTCGGTGCGACCGACAGCCTCGCGCGCGTCGGAACGCTGGGCGCGGAATTGCGCAGGCAGTTCGGCATCATCGTCGAGACGCAGACACAGCAGGCGAAGGTCGTGCGCGAAACGCTCGACGTCATCGGTCCGAAGATCGGCGGCAGCCTGCACGACATCGTCGTCGCCAACCACAACGCCGGCAACGATCGCGCGGCGTTCCAGGCGGCGCTGGCACTGGAGACCTATTCGCAGCTGCGGATCAACGTCAACCGTTACCTGTCGACGCCGTCGTCGGCGGTGGTCAAGGCCGCCGACGGCAACCTGCTCGACCTCGAGGATGCGCTCAACGCCGTCTTCGAGGTGACCAGCGACAAGGCGCTGTCGGCCAAGGCAGACCGTGTCATCGCCGATCTCGTCGAATATGACCGTGCCTTTGACAAGGTGGTCGCATTGACGACGCGGCGCGACGCCGCCGTCGACAACGTGCTCAGCAAGACCGGACCCGCGTTCAAGAAGAACGCGCAGGCGGTGTCCGATGCGATCGCGCGGCAGCAGGGGGCCGCCGGGCTTGCCGCGCAGGCGGCATCGATCGGTGCCATCGTCGTAACCTTAATCGCCGCCGCGGCCGGACTAGGCGTCGCCCTCGTCGCCGGCCTGCTCACCAATCGCCTGATCGCGCGACCGATCATCGAGATGGCCGGGACCATGCTGGCGCTGTCGAAGGGGGACACCAACGCCACGGTGCAAGGCGCCAACCGCCGCGACGAGGTCGGCGACATGGCGCGCGCCGTCGCCGTGTTCAAGGAGAATGCCGCCGAAGTCGAGCAGCGGCGCAACGCCGCGCTCGAACACGAACGGCGCGAGCGCGAGCGCGAGGCCGCGGCGTCGGCCGAGCGCGAGCAGAGCCGCCAGCGCGCCGCCGAGGAGAAGCGCGCGGCGATGGCCGAACTCGCCAGTGCGTTCGAGGCCAGTGTCCAGCATGTCGTCGCCGCCGTCGGCAGCGCCGCGCGGCAGATCGCCGCCGGATCGCAGCAGGTCAGCGATGCCGCCCGGCGCTGCGACGCGCTCGTCAGCAACGTCGCCGCGTCGGCCGAGGAGGCGAGCCACAATGCGCTTACCGTCGCCAACGCGTCCGAGGAAATGGCGCGCTCGCTTGCCGAGGTATCGCACCAGGTCGTCGAATCGTCGGCCATGTCGGCGCAGGCGGTGTCGCGCGCGCGCGACACCGATGCCATCGTCACCGGCCTGTCCGCCGACGCCGAGCAGATCGGCGAGATCGTCGGACTGATCAACTCGATCGCCGAGCAGACCAACCTTCTGGCGCTCAACGCCACCATCGAGGCGGCGCGCGCGGGCGAGGCCGGCCGTGGCTTTGCCGTCGTTGCGTCGGAAATCAAGGCGCTCGCCAACCAGACCAGCCAGGCAACGATTGCGATCAACGAGCGTGTCGGCGCCATCCAGTCGGTGACGCGCGAAACCGTCTCCGCCATCGAGGAGATCGTGCGGACGATCAGCGACATCAACGGCATTGCCGGCTCTGTCGCCGCTGCCGTCGAGCAGCAGGCCGCAACGACGTCGGAGATTGCGCGCAACACGCAGCAGGCCGCCGACGGCACTCACGCGGTCGCGCGCAACATCGACCAGGTCCGCAGCGGCGTCGAGGCCACCGGGCTCGCGGCCAACGATGCGCTCGCCGCCGCCGGCGAGCTCAACCGCCAGGCAGAGACGCTGACGGCCGAGGTCAACCGCTTCCTCGAGCGCGTTCGCGCCGCCTGACCTTCCGTTTCCGGCGCCGCCGGCGCGTCACGGATTTGACTTGCGCGCGTAACACGGGCGCGACAATTGTGCCTGCACAGCTGTCGCGGAGGGGGTTCGATGCGCATCCTGACGATCTTTTGCCTGGCTGCCGCCTGTTCGGTCCCGGCGAGCGTGTCCGACGCCGTCGCGGCGCCGCGGATCAAACACGTCATCGTCATGATCGCCGACGGCGCCGGGCACAACACGCTGGCGGCGACGCGCTTCTGGATGGGCGCTCCGCTTGCCGTCGATGCGGGGCCGTGGCGGCGCGCATCAATGGCTACCTATGCACTGCGCGATGGCCCCGACCCCAAGCCCGGCCTCGGCGCGCTCGACCAGGATCCGACGCTCGTCTATTCGAGCGCGAAGGCGTGGGACACGACCCCGGTTGCCGGCAAGTCCGAGGTGAAGCCGACCTACGAAGCGCTCTACGCCGGCTATGAATGGAACCGCCGCACCGCCCCTGACAGTGCCAACACCATGTCGGCGATGATGACCGGGGTACGCACCTATGATGGCGCCATCAACGTCGACGGCGGCAAAGCCGAGGTGACCTCGGCGGCGGAGGTCGCCAAGCGCGCCGGCAAGATGACCGGCTCGATCTCGTCGGTGCCGTTCAACCACGCAACGCCCGCATCGGGCGGCGGCGCCCACAACCCGTCGCGCGAAAACTATCACGATCTCGCGCTCGACATGTTCAACGGCGGCGTGCTCGACGTCATCGGCGGCGGTGGCAACCCCGACTTCGACCACGACGGCCAGCCGGTCACCGACGAAGGCGCAGAGGGACGTTTCCGCTATCTGCCGCCCGACCTGTGGGCGAAGCTGAAATCGCCCGGGTCGGAATGGCAGCTGGTGCAGTCACGATCGGCGATCGAGGCGCTCGCGCGCGGCGACCGGCGCGCGAGCAAGCCGCTGGCGATGCTGTTCGAGGCCGCCGAGACGCTGCAGTTCCGCCGCAAGCAGGGCGCGGGCGAGGATCCCGCGACCTACGCGCCGGGCGGCACGCCGCCGATCGCCAACGTGCCGATGCTTGCCGACATGGCGCGTGCTGCGCTCAACCACATCGGTGACGATCCCGACGGCTTCTTCCTGCAGATCGAGGGCGGTGCGGTCGACTGGGCGATGCACACCAACGAGTTCGGCCGCATGATCGAGGAGTATCTGGCCTTCGACGATGCCGTGCGCGCCGTGATCGCATGGGTCGACAGTCCGGCGAGCGCGGCGACGTGGGACGACACGCTGCTCATCGTCACCGCCGACCACGACCACCTGCTCTTCGGCCCCGACACCGCGCAGCCGTTCCAGCGCGTCACCAACAATGGCACAGGCAGGCTGCCAGGCTTCTCGTGGGCGTCGAACTCGCACTCGAACCAGCTGGTACCGTTCTTCGCCCGCGGCGCCGGCGCCGACGATCTGATCGCCGAAGCCGACGCGATCGACATCCATACCGACCAAAAGGGCCGCACCTTCGGCTTCGGTCGCTACCTGACGCAGACCGAGATGGGCGCGTTCCTGCTCAAGGCGGTCGAGTAACCGCTACTCGGCCGGGCACTTCGGGTAGAAGGTCGCGTCAAGGACGCGCGGCGTGCGGATCAGCCATGTTGCTCCCGCCGCCGACGTCGCGGTCGAATCGGGGCCGCTGTGGACGAGGCCGGCGGGCCGGTAGAAATAGCCGCCGGAGTCGTAGTTGAAGTCGCGGCGGCCGGTCGGCAGGCATTCGGCGAGGCGGTATTCGCCGTCGAGCAGATAACCCTCCTCCGCCGTCGAGTGGATTTCCCACGGCACGCCAAGGCCGGGCGCGATGTGGACGAGGAAGGTGCGCGGACCGCTCGCCGTGTCGCCGCGCAGGTGCTTGATGCGCAGGCCCGCCCCTTTCGCCACCTGCCCCTCGTGCCACGGCCGCTCGCTGCCGCGGACGACGGTGATGGCGGGTCCGCCTGTCGCCCCGCCGGGCTCGCGGAACAGCAGAAGGCGCGTGCCTTCGGCCACACCCGATATGCCGGCATCGGCTCCCGGCGCGAGCCGCAGGTAGTCGCCGGCACCAAGCTTGCCGTTTGCTGTCGCCAGCTCGCCGCGTTCGACGTAGATTTCGGTTTCCACCCTCGCCGGCGCAATCTTCAGCCGCTCGGCAGCAGCAAAGCCCAGCCGGTAGGCCTCGCCCGTCCGCGCGTCGCGGCGCAACACCGCGACCGCCGAAGCCGGCCAGCCGCCGCCGATGTCGAAGGCGGGCGAGGCATCGGCATCGCCGCCAAGGACGAGGCCGGGCGGCAGTGCGAACGTCACCCCGGCTGCCCCGCTCGCTGCCACAGCGCCACCTGCCGCCGGATCGGTCACATAGGCGGCGTCGCCGACCCGTCCAGCCATGTAGGGCGGCAGCGCCGCCTCTGCATAAACGGTCACGACATAGTCGCCCGCCGGCGGGTTCTGCCGCAGCGGGACGATCGTTTCCTGATAGGTCTTCGAATACCAGAATGCCTTGGCATTGGCGAGGCAGGGGAAGCGGACGACGAGCGTTGCCATGCCCTTGGGCAGCGTTCCCTCGAACGTCGCCAGCGGTGCAGGAACATTGACGTAGTAGCCGCCCAGTTGCTCGTAGAGCTTGCTGTCGGCGATCGCCTTGCCGTAGGCGAGCATCCGCGCGCGGTCGCGCGTCGGACCGGCGACGACCATGTAGACAGGCCTGTTGTCGCAGGCCTCGAGACTGTGCCCGGCGATCTGCTCGGGGCGGGGGTCGGCGGGTTCGGCGTCGGCGGGCGCAGGGGCGCCAAGCAACATGCACGCGGTGACGGCAACGTGCGTTCCTCGACTTCGCTCGGGATGAGCGAGGCTGGGAGCCGCCAGAAGTCCGCTCATACCGAGCGAAGTCGAGGAACGCACCAATCTCATCGCACCGTCTCCTCTGCATAGGCGCCGAGCGGCAGCGCCTGCCCCTCCTGCCGGATCAGCGCCTGCCAGCGGAAGAAGCGCATCAGCCCTGATGCGCCCATGCGCGACGGGCCAAGGCCGCTGGCGCCGAAGCTCGACTTCTCGGCTTCCCAGACCATCGACGTGAGCGCGCCGTCGTTGATCGACACCGCGCCGGCGTTGAGGCGAATGGCGACACCCTCCGCTTCCTCGACACTGCCGGCGAGCACCGCCGCGGAAAGACCGAAGTCGCCGTCGTTGGCAAGCGCCACCGCCTCGTCGATCGTATCGAAGACAACCACGGGCAACACCGGCCCGAACGTTTCCTCGCGCATCAGCGCCATGTCGTGGCTGACCGCGCCGATGACCGTCGGCCGCAGCCAGGCGCCGCCGCGCGACCGGTCGACATGGCCGCCGGTCAGTATCATCGCCCCCTTTTCGACGGCGTCCTTCAGTTGCGCCTCGACGATGTCAGCCTGACGCCAGAATATGAAAGGACCAATGTCGCCGCTGCCGATGTCGGCGTCGTTGAGCCGCACGGCCTCGGCCTTCGTCACCAGCGCCTCGATGAAGGCTTCGGCGATGCGGGCGTCGACATAGATTCGCTCGATCGACTGGCAGGCCTGGCCGGCGTTGACGACGCTGGCGCGGAGCGCAACCTCCGCCGCCCAGTCGGGATCGGACGACGCCATGACGATCATCGGATCCTTGCCGCCTAGTTCCAGACTCGCCGGGATCATCGCCTCCGCCGCGGCGTGCGCGACCTTGCGGCCCGTCGCCACCGAGCCGGTGAAGGCGACATAGTCGACGTACGCGATCAGCGCCGCGCCAGTGGCGCCGTCGCCCTCGACCACGGCCAGCACGTCGGCAATTTCGGGCACATCGGCGACGGCCGCCATCAACGGCCGGATGAAGCGCGGCGTCACCTCGCTCGGCTTGACGATGACCGCTGCACCGGCGGCAAGCGCAGGGATGGTATCGATCAGCGCCAGCGTCAGCGGGAAGTTCCACGGGCTGATCACACCAACGAGCGGATAGGGCACCAGCCGCGTCCGTGTGGTGATGCCGGCGATCGACGTCGGCTGCGGCGGCGCATCCTCGACGGCGGCGATGAGGTCCGGCGCGCTCGCCGCCCAGCGCGCGATGAGACCGAGCGCACCCCTGACCTCGACATGGCTGATCGCGCGGCGGCCGGTGTCGGTGGTCAGCGCGTCGGCGATCGCTGCGTGGCGGGCTTCGATTGCCGCGGCGAGCCGGCGCAGGATCGCGGCGCGATCGGACGGCTGCCGCGCCGCCCATACCGGCTGCGCCGAACGCAGCCGCCGGGCAAGCGCCGCTACCGAGTTCTCGCCAAGCGGCGCGATCTCATGGTCGGCCTCGCCGGTGCGCGGATTGCGGACCTTCATGGCGCCTGCGCCGCCCATGTCTCGACCACGCGGCCGGCGCTCGCGAACCAGGCGCCGCCGGCCTTCAGCGCCGCGAGCAGCGCGTCGAAGGCGTCGATGCGGTAGGGTAGCGCGACGATATAGGGGGTTATATGCAGCGGCAGCATCCGACCGCCGGCCGCTGCCTCGCGCAGCAGTCGGTCGAACGCGTCGAGCAGCTGCTGCGTATAGCTGTCGACCGACTGCTGCTGGACGTTGATGATCTGCCGGTCGGAAAGCTCGTGATTGAGCGGCAAGTTGATGAGCCCGTTGCGAAACCGGTAGGGCAGCTCGTCGTTGACCCAGTCGCAGACATAGGCGCCGCCCGCTGCCCTGACCAGATCGAGCGTGTTCCAGCTTTCCGAGCGCGCGATCGACAGCCAGCCCCTGGGCCGCGTCCCGGTCGCCTGCTCGAGCGTCGCGAACGACGTTTCGATCAGCGCGCGTTCAGCGTCGATGTCTAGGCCGCTGGCAATTGTGCCGTTCATGTCGGTCGAATGTGCGATGATCTCGTGGCCACCGGCGACGATCGCCTCGACCAGCGCCGGGTAGCGGTCGGCGACGGCGCTGTTGACGGCAAAGCTAGCCTCGATGTCCGCCCTGTCGAATGCCTCGATCAGTCGCCAGACGCCGACGCGGTTGCCATAGTCGCGCGCGGTATAGTGTCGGTAGTCGGGATAGGCGGTCTGCATGTGACCGGGTGCGCGAAATGGCGTATCCGTCGGCGTCATCGGAAACCATTCGACGCTGACCACGATCGGTACGGCGACCTTGGCTTGGTCCGGCCACAGGACGGGCCGCCGCTCGTTCAGCGCTGACCAGTCGTAGAGGTCGTGGTCGTAGCCGCAGCGGCGATGGGGGTATTCGATGTAGGACGGCGCCAGCTCCTCCCGCACAGGTGGAGCGGGACCGTGCGCAGGCTGGTAGACGGGACTTCGCATTGGTACGGCCCCTCCACCGTGCTGCGCACAGTCCCGCTCCACCTGCGCGGGAGGATTTTGCGACCGCCAGGCATCGACGATCTCGCCGGCGCGCGCGATGAAGGCGCGGCCATCCTTGGCGATGTGCTCCAGAACGCGCTCGAACGGGCCGATGCGGTGCGGCTGGCCGATAAGATAGGCATGCAGCGGAATGCACATCACCGTTGCCGACCGCTCGCCCTCCGTCGCCAGGCGGTCGTACTGGCGGATCAGCGCGTCGGCATAGTCGCGTGGCGACATGTTGTAGACGAAGAAGCCGTAATGGTCGTTGACCTCGAGGCTGTAGGGTATGGCGGTAAGCCGCCCCGTCCTCACCTTGACCTCGGTCGGCTGGTCGTCGTGGTAGAGGTCGCAGGTGTAATCGAGCCCGTATTCGGCGATGAGGTCGAGCGTTCGTTCCGTGTGCGTCAGCGCCGGCGCCAGCCAGCCGCGGATCGTCTGCCCGGTCGCCGCGCGCACGGTCGCAATCGAATCCTCGATGATCGCGCGCTCCTGTTCCTCTGACATTCCATAGGTATAGCGCGTGTTGTAGATGCCGTGACTAAAGAACTCCCAGCCGCGTGCATTGGCATCCTCGACGACTTCGGGATGATGCTGGCAGAGCGCCACCGATAGGCTGACCGACCCTGGGAAGCCGTGCTTCGTCATCGCGTCCGCCATGCGCCAGTGCGACACGCGATTGCTGTGGTCGCGGTGCGCATAGCCGACGACGTCGGGGTGCGGCCGCGTCCACGCCCTGCGGTGCGGGTTTGGCGGCGGGTCGATCTCGTAATATTCAAGGTTGGGTGCAATCCACACCGCGACCGTCTTGCCGCCCGGCCAGGCGAACGTCGGCCGCGCAGTATACGGCACGTAATCGTAGAGGTCGGGATCGGCGCGCATCACGCTTCCAAATTTGTCTGGACAAATCCTTCCTAACCGCCACCGCCGCGATGCTCAAGCCCGCGCCTGCACAGTGGCCTTGCCCGACCGGCTGTGCTAGTATGACGTTTCGTTACAACGGGAGAGCCGCAGTCAGTGCGGCGTGCAGCCGCGTGTTCGCCGCGATGTCCCATAGCGACTCCCGTAACGGGAGGTTCACGCCATGCGCACACCAATGGTCCTGATCGCTGCCGTGTCGCTGGGCACGGGCACGGCGAACGCCGCGGCGTCGACCGACGCCGACGCCTGGCCCGGCGTCATCGGTCACCGCATCGAAACCAGGGCGGGGCGGATCACGATCTACCTGCCTGACGACATCCGCGCCGGCGACACCATCAGCGGCACCATCCTCGCCGAGCCGGCCGGGAAGACCGAGAGCGCGCGGGCGCGGAATCGCGACACGCTGAACGGCTATGTCTATGATGCCGCCGATCGCCGCGTGCGGCGGACCGGCGACGTGCTCACCTTCACCGTACCGGCGGCGGGCCTGTTGACGCTTGCAGCGACCGCGGGCGGCGGCAAGTCGATCGGCAAGGCCGTGATCCACGCGCACCCTGCGGCTCCGGGTGGCGGCGGCGCGCTGCCGACGCTGGGACAGGCAGGACGGCCGCAACTCATCCCCGGCGCCTTTGACGGCGACCTCGGCAACACCCGCGCCACAATCAGCAACCGGCCGGTCGAGATCATCGCCGAATCGCCGCGCGGCACGGTGATCAAATGCCCCGACGCGCCCGTTGGCGCGACAACGCTGCAAGTGCACGACGGCGGCACGACGCTGAACGTGCCCTTCCACAACGCGGCGGTCAGCCTCGCCACCGCGAAGACCATTCTCAACCGCGGCGAGACGACAAGCGTTTCCATACTGGTCGAAGGCCTGCCGCCGTTGATCGAGACCGAACTCGTGCAGTTGACGCTGGTCGGCAGCCCCACCATCCGGCTGGAAGGCGGCAACGCACAGCAGGTGGCGCTGCGTCCCGACGCCGGCGGCGTCGCGACCTTGGAGCGGCAGGTCACGGCGCTGTCGCCCGGCCCCTATGAAGTCAGCGCGCAGCTCGTGCTGCGTCAGGATCCACCCAGGAGCGATCCGCTGTTTCCCGATGCGCTCGACATGAACGGCATCACCAGCGTCAAGCAGCTGCTCGGCATCGTTGCGGGCATGAACGACGACGCGCGTACCGCGCTGCTGCAGGCGACGCTGAAGGCGCTGAAACAGCGTCTTGCCGATGCGAAGGACGAGAAGACCCGAAAATGGCTTGAAAACAAGATCAAGATCGTCGAGGGCGCGATGGACGTGCTTGGCATCCCGCACTGACCATGATCAGCGTGCATTGAGCCAGTCGATCACCGCCCGCACCGGTTCCACATCGGCATATTTCAGCTGCAGGTCGGTGAGGTTGGCGTAGTGGTAGGACTCGTGCTTGTCGGCGCAGGTTTCGATGGGAACGATGGTGCGATAGCCGCGCGACAGGCTGTCGACCGCGGTCGCGCGCACACAGCCCGAGGTTGAACCGCCGGTCACCACCACCGTGTCGACCTTGTGCCAGACGAGGTAGGATTGCAGCGGCGTTTCGAAAAACGCCGACGGCATGCGCTTGTCGTAGATGGCGTCGACCGCAGGGTCGATGTCGCAGCGCGGGTCGAACTGGTGGCGCTCGGACCCGACCTTGATGTTCTGCAGACTGTCGGGCGTGTCGGTGCGCGTGCCCCAGACGCCGGCATCGGCGGCGTTGTCCATATAGGCAACGCGCGTCCAGACGACAGGCATGCCCTTGGCGCGGGCGAGACGGCTGATCGTGTTGATGTATTCGATCTGCCGCGGGTCGGTCTCGTAGCTCGTCCGGAACGCGTCGAGATCGGTATAGGCGCGTTGCAGGTCGACGTTGACGATGGCCAGCTTTGTGCCAAAGCCGAACTTGGCACGCGCCGGATTGGCCATGACGTCATCGAAGATCTGCCGGGCGGTGCGCCCGTCCGATACCATGCGCGTGCCCATCATGCGGCATGCTTCCTTTGCTCGAACCCGAGCGGCAGGCCGGCATCGGGCGTGAAGCCGTAAAGCGGCTCGCCCGGCAGCGCCTCAGCGACGATGGCGCGCACCGCGAGCAGTTTTTCAAGGTCGATGCCGGTCGTATAGCCCATGGCGGCCAGCATGAACGCCAGATCCTCGGTGACAATGTTGCCGCTCGCCCCCGGCGCGAACGGACAACCGCCGATCCCGCCAAGCGAACTGTCGAGCGTGGTGATCCCCTCCTCCAGCCCGGCGAGCGCGTTGGCAAGGCCCAGCCC
>CAYVVV010000003.1:23711-37315 GCA_964455325.1 uncultured Sphingosinicella sp.
GCCCGCGCGTATTGTGCAGGTGAAGTCCGTTGAGCCTGTCATCGCCAACCGCGCGCTTCACCTTGCGGACCAGTCGCTTCACCTGCGCCGGATCGGCATAGCCGGTGGTGTCGGACAGGCCGACCTCGGCGGCGCCCGCCGCAATCGCCCGTTCGGCCAGTTCGACGACCTTGTCCTCGGCAACCGCCCCCTCGATCGTGCAGCCAAACGCCGTCGACAGCCCGACCTCGAAGTGCGGCGGCGTTGCCTCGGCAGCGACGCGCGCGGCGATGCGGCCAATTTCGTCGATCATCTGGTCGTGCGTGCGGCGGACATTCTTCAGACTGTGCGTCTCCGAGACCGACAGCGGTATCGACAGTTTGTGCGCCCCCGCCGCGATCGCTGCCTCGGCGCCCCTGAGGTTCGGCACCAGCACCGCGACGGTGAGACCCGGAATGGAACGCGCGAATGCCACGACCTCGGCGGTATCGGCAAGCTGCGGGATGAGGTCGGCGCGCACGAAACTGCCGACCTCGATCTCGCGGACACCGGCGGCCGCTTCGGCCATGATCCAGCGGCACTTGGCTTCGGTCGCCATGGTCCGCCCGATCGATTGCAGCCCGTCGCGCGGCCCTACTTCGCTGAGCAAAATTTGTCCGGACATATTTTGCTTGATATAGTTCTCTTCCGCTCCTGTCATTACCCTAGGAACGCATGACCGAAAACGCTGCACAACCACTGTCGAATATCCGCGTGGTCGAATTCACCCATATGGTGATGGGCCCGTCCGCCGGCTTGTTGCTCGCCGACCTTGGCGCCGACGTGATTCGGATCGAGCCGCCGGGCGGCGACAAGACGCGGCGGCTGAGGGGCTCGGGCGCCGGCTACTTCCCGATGTACAACAGGAACAAGCGTTCGGTCTGCCTCGACCTCAAGTCGGAAGACGGGATCGCCGCGGCAAAAGCACTGGCGGGCAGCGCCGACGTCGTCATCGAGAACTTCGGTCCGGGCACCATGGACCGGCTCGGGCTCGGTTATGACGCGCTGAAGGTCGGTAACCCCGGCCTCATCTACTGCTCGGCGAAGGGATTCCTGCCCGGCCCCTATGAAAAGCGCACCGCGCTCGACGAGGTGGCACAGATGATGGGCGGGCTTGCCTATATGACCGGGCCGCCCGGCCGCCCCTTGCGCGCCGGCGCCAGCGTCATCGACGTCACCGGCGGCATGTTCGGCGTGATCGGCATCCTTGCCGCGCTCGAAGCCCGCCACCGGACCGGCGCGGGCGCGCATGTGCAATGCTCGCTCTACGAGACGACCGCCTTTCTCGTCGGCCAGCACATGGCGCAGAAGGGCGTCACCGGCGAGGCGGCGCGGCCGATGCCGGTGCGCGTCTCCGCCTGGGCGATCTACGACGTGTTCGACACGGCGGACGGCGAACAGGTGTTCGTCGGCGTCGTCTCCGATGCGCAGTGGCAGACCTTCATCAAGGCGTTCGATCTTGGCGAGATCGGCCGCAATCCCGCCTACGCCGAGAACAATGCCCGGGTTGCCGCGCGCGATGTCATCATGCCCGCAGTGCGCGCTTTGTTCAAAAGCCTGCCCAAGGCCGAGCTCATCGCCCGCCTGGAAATGCTTGGCCTGCCCTTCGCGCCGATCACCCGGCCTGAGGATCTGTTCGATGACCCGCACCTCAACGCGCAAGGCGGCCTTGTCGAAGTGACGCTTCCCGACAACGGCGTGAAGGTCGCCCTCCCGGCCCTGCCCCTTGCTTTCGACGGCAAGCGCCCCGGCCTGACGCGCGACCTCGCCGCACCGGGTGCCAACACCGATGCCGTGCTCGGCGAACTGAAGCGCTGATGCCGCAGTCACTCTTCGACAAGATTTGGAACGCACACGTCGTTGCCGACCTGGACGGCGGCACCAGCCTTGTCGCCATCGACCGCGTGCTGCTGCACGAGCGCACCGGCGGCGTTGCGCTGAGCAGCCTCGCCGCCGCCGGCCGGCCGGTGCTCGACCCGGCGCGCGCCTTCGCGACGATGGACCATATCGTCGACACCTTCCCCGGCCGCGGCGATGCAACGCTGATGCCGACGGGGCGCGACTTCATCGAAACGACGCGGCGCGAGGCGCAGGCGGCCGGCATCACGCTCTTCGACATCGGCAGCCGCGACCAGGGCATTGTCCATGTCATCTCGCCCGAGCTTGGCATCGTCCTGCCTGGACTGACCCTTGTCTGTCCCGACAGCCATAGCTGCACGCAAGGCGCGCTTGGCGCGCTCGCCTGGGGCATCGGCTCGAGCGAGGCGGAACATGCACTCGCCACCGGCACGCTGCGGGTCGGCAAGCCGCCATCGATGCGCGTTGTTGTCGATGGCACGCTTGCGCGCGGTGTGACGGCCAAGGATGTTGCGCTCCACATTCTTGCCAGCCATGGCGCCGCTGGCGGCAAGGGTGCGGTCATCGAATATGCCGGCGCGACCGTCGCGGCGATGGACATCGAGGCGCGGCTGACACTGTGCAACCTGGCCACCGAGTTCGCTGCCTTCGGCGCGCTCATCGCCCCCGACGACAAGACCATCGACTACCTCGAAGGCCGCCGCTACGCACCCAAGGGTGACATCTGGAAGGCCGCCGTCCGGCACTGGCGGTCGTTGGCGAGCGATCCTGGCGCGACCTTCGACCACGAAATCCATATCGATGCCGCCGACGTGGCGCCGATGGTCAGCTGGGGCACCAGTCCGCAACAGGCCGTGGCGATTGATGCCCTGGTACCAACTCACGCCGACGTCGCAGCGCGCGACACGCGCGAGCTGTATGATCGCGCGCTCCGCTACATGGATCTCAGCCCCGGTACACCGCTCGGCGGAGTTCGCGTCGACGCCGCCTTCATCGGCAGCTGCACCAACAGCCGCCTGTCCGACCTGCGCCGCGCCGCCGCGATCCTGAAGGGCCGCCATGTCGCACCGGGCGTCAAGGCCATCGTCGTCCCCGGCTCGACCCGCGTGAAGGCGGAGGCGGAGGCGGAAGGGCTGCACCGCGTGTTCACCGACGCCGGCTTCGAATGGCGCGAATCGGGCTGCTCGATGTGCTTCTACGCCGGCGGCGAGAGCTTCGCGGCCGGATCGCGCGTCATCTCGTCGACGAACCGCAACTTCGAAGGCCGCCAGGGTCCGGGCATCAAGACGCACATCGCCAGCCCCGAAACCGTCGCCGCGTCGGCCATCGCCGGCCACATCGCGGACCCGCGTCATGCCTGAACCGTTCACGACGCTGACCTCGGTCGCAGCGCCGCTGCTGCGCGACAATGTCGATACCGACGCGATCATCCCGTCGCGCGAGATGAAGACGACCGGCAAGACCGGCCTTGCCGCCGGGCTGTTCGCGCCGTGGCGCTACACGGACGCAGAGGCGCGCGAGGCCAACCCGGACTTCGTGCTGAACCGGCCGGACTACGCCGGCGCGACGCTGTTGCTGTCGGGCGCCAACTTCGGCTGCGGCTCGAGCCGCGAGCACGCCGTCTGGGCGCTTGTCGAACATGGCATACGCTGCATCATCGCCGAAAGCTTCGCGCCGATCTTCCATGCCAACTGCATCAGGAACGGCCTGCTGCCGGTGGTGCTGCCCAAACAGGTGATCGCCACGCTTGCGGGAAGCGCGGTCACGGTCGATCTCGACGCACAGACCGTTGCCAGCAACGACCGGTCATGGCGGTTCGACATCGGCACCGAGGCGAAGGCGATGCTGCTGTCCGGGCTCGACGCGATCGACCTGACGCTGACGCGGCGCGCCGATATCGAGGCCTTTCACGCCCGGGACAGGCTGCTTCGTCCCTGGGTCTATCTGGAGACGCGCACATGAAGATGCCCCACCGCACCATCCGCGGGGTGATCCGCTACACGTCGAAGAAGCCCGAGATGATGGACCAGGAGCGCGGCCGCGAATGGTTCCAGTTCACCCGCCACGACGACGGTTGCCTGACCCTGCGCGCCACCTGCGAGATCGAGGAACCGCAGCCGACCGTGCTGCGCGACGTCATCTACGCGCTCGACGCCAACGACCAGCCGCTCGACCTGCATGTCCGCCTCACCGTCGGCGGCGCCTTCATGGGCGCCGGCTGGATGCGCGTCGACGGCGATGATATCGAGTGCGAGAGCTTCGGCCCGTCGATCGGCCGGCTGTCGCAGCGCCGCGGCAAGGGCGGCCCCATTGACGGCTTCGGCACGCACCCCATCGTCGGCGACGGCTACCTCACCAAATGCATGGATGTCACGAAGGGACCGCACCGGCGCGAGGTACGCGTGTTCCTGCCCTCGCCCGATCATCGCGGCGCGACACCGCCGATGATCGCCGAAGTGCGCATCGGCCTTGAATATGTCGGCGACGAGACGGTGACCGTCGCCGCCGGCACGTTCGATTGCCGGCATTTCCGCTTCATCGACGACAAGGGACCGGGGATGGGCGGCAACCAGCACCCTGCCTACGACATGTGGGTCACCGCCGACGACGACGCGATCTTCGTCAAGGGCGGCGTCGGCGGCTACATGGCGACTTGGTACGAACTGGCCTCGCTCGATCGTTGACCGGCGTCATCATTCCTTTACGCAACAAGATGATGGATACGCGTTGAGCGCCGAAGCGGAAAGGCGGGAAGGGTTCGATGATCTATCCGTGGCAGTGGCCGACGGCACTTGTCGGGCTCGACGTTGTCCAGAAGCTACGCGTCGGCTACGACGCCGCGACGATGGCGGCGGAGGTCGAGGCCGTCGGCGAAGCCGTGCTCGCCTCACCACAGCAGGGCCCGCACCACAATGGCAAGTGGATGCGGCTCGGGCTTGTCGGCCCGTCAGGCGCCTATGACCGCAGCTATTTCGGCAAGGGCGAAAAGCCGGCGAAGACCGAGGTGCTGAAGGCGATGCCGACGGTCGAAGCGATGCTTGACAGCCTGCCCGGTACAGTCGCCAGCGCGATTGTGTCGAAGATGGAGCCCGGCGCCTATGTGCGCTGGCATCGCGACTGCCGACACAGCGTCGACCTCGGTGAAATCCGCCTGCACCTGCCGCTGGTGACATCACCTGATGCAGTCATCGAGATCGGCCACCACAAGTTCATGATGACGCCCGGCGACCTCTGGTACGGCGATTTCAGCTTTCCGCACCGCGTCTGGAATCGCGGAACGGCGCCGCGCATCCACCTGATGGTGGGGCTTCGCGCCGATGACCGCTCGCGAACCCTGTTCAGCGAAGCGTACCTAGCCGCCGCGCCGCGCCGTCGGTGGGCGCGCGCCATCGCCAGCCGCATCTTCGATTTCAGCGAACGCCTGCACGCCGAGGGACGTTACGCCTCGCGGTACCGCGTCGAGCGCAAGACCGTGCAGGCGTCGGGCGGCGCGTTCCGCCCGGATCACGTTGGCATGCGCACCAGGCGTTCAGCCGACAGACGCCCCTCCCCGGCTGCCACGGCGCGCGACTGTTGAAGTTCGCGGATGGTAGCGGGCGTCGAACGCGTCGAGCAGGCACCCGGTGCCCGAGCCACACCAACCGCATCGTTCAAGCGACCCACGGCGGACTCCACGGTCGAACCTGGCCACCGGAAGCGCCGGATGCAAGTTGTGCTTGACGCTGGCAATTTGTCCGGACAACTTAGGACCAATTGACCGGATACGGGGGATGTCATGGACTTTTTCGTCACCAATGAGCTCGCCATCCTGCGCTGGCTGCACATCATCGCCATGGTCTACTGGCTGGGCGGCGAATGGGGCGTGTTCCAGACGTCGTACAACGTTGTCAATCCGCGGCTGTCGATCGAGGAGCGCAAGCGGCACATGGAGACCGCCTACCGCATCGACATTCTGGCGCGCACCGGCATCATCCTGCTGCTGCCGCTGGGCCTGCACATGGGCTATCTGTGGGGCGTGCAGCCGTTCGGTGGCGCCGCCCTGTGGGCAATGTGGATCGCGCTCGTCGCGTGGCTGGCGCTGTGCTGGGCAGCGTTCTTCGCGCGCGAGACCGATCGCGGCATCCGCCTCACCCGGATCGACGAGGGTATTCGCTTCGTGGTCATTCCGCTGCTGCTGATCGCCGGCTTCAGCACCATCGCCGGGATCGAGCTGGTCACGGTCGACGGCGAGCGACGGACGATCTTCAGTTCCGAGCCGGGACAGCTCTGGTACGCGGCCAAGGTGACGCTGTACGGCGTCATGCTGATCCTGGGCCTTGGCCTGCGCTTCATCATGCGCGGCTGGACGGTGCAGTTCAGAAAACTTGCCCACGGCCCCGACCCGGCTGCAGAAGCGGCGCTGGACCGTGGCATCCGCCAGGGCCGGATGATTGCCTATTTCTACTGGATCGGCATTGCGACGGTAGCGTTTTTCGGCGCGGTGAAGCCGTTTTAGCTGGCTGCCGTCGCCCTGCTTCGGTAACTCCGAAGCCGGGGACACGGCGATGATTCGACAGTTGGTGAACCGGCCACGCTCGGCACTTCGTGAATTCGTCCAGACCGAATCGGCGGGCGGGCTCGTGCTCATGTTCGCAGCGGTGGCGGCGCTGGTCGTAGCCAATTCGCCGCTCGCCGACGACTATTTCGCGCTCCAGAAAACCTATCTCGGCCCGCTGTCGCTGCTGCACTGGATCAACGATGGCCTGATGGCGATCTTCTTCCTGCTGGTCGGGCTGGAGGTGAAGCGCGAACTGGTCGACGGCCAGCTGTCCACCTGGGAACGGCGGCTGCTGCCCGGCGCGGCGGCTGCGGGTGGCATGCTCGTCCCGGCGCTGATCTTCGCCTTTATCAACTGGGGCAGCGGCGAAACGCTGCGCGGCTGGGCGATACCGGCGGCGACCGACATCGCCTTCGCGCTCGGCGTGCTTGCGCTGATCGGGCGCCGCGTCCCCGTCTCGCTCAAGGTGTTCCTCACCGCGGTCGCAATCATCGACGATCTCGGCGCGATCGCCATCATCGCGCTGTTCTACACGACGGAGCTGAACGTTGCAGCGCTGGGCGGCGCCGGCGCGTTGCTGGCAGCGCTATTTGCGTGCAACCGGCTCGGCGTGCGCAGCCTCTTGCCCTACCTCGCTGCCGGCGGCGGCGTCTGGGCGCTGATGCTGCTGTCGGGGGTGCACGCGACGCTCGCCGGCGTCGCGGTCGCGCTCACTATACCGCTGCGGCCAGCGCCAGCGTCGCCCGACTGCGCCCATTCGCCGCTGCACCGGCTTGAACATGCCATCGCCGGCTGGGTCGCCTTTGCCATCGTACCGATCTTCGGTTTCGCCAACGCCGGCCTGTCGTTTGCGGCGGTTACGCTCGACATGGCGTTGAGTCCGGTGGCGATGGGCATCGCGGCGGGTCTGTTCCTCGGCAAGCAGGTGGGCGTGTTCGGCGTCGTCTGGCTGCTCAAAAAGCTCGACCTCGCCGACTATCCCGCGCACGCGTCGACCGCGCAGGTCTATGGCGTGTCGCTGCTTTGCGGCATCGGCTTTACCATGAGCCTGTTCATCGGCGGTCTTGCTTACACGTCGGACGTCTACCTCAACGAGGTCAAGCTGGGCGTGCTCGCTGGCTCGCTGGCATCGGGACTGCTCGGCGCGCTGGTGTTGTCAGTCGCGAAGCCGGATCAGCCCCTCCTGCGCGACTGAGGCGACGAGGACGCCGTCGCGGCTGTAGATAAGGCCGCGATTGATTCCGCGCGCGCCTGACGACCGCGGGCTGTCCTGTACGTAGAGCAGCCAGTCGTCGATGCGGAACGGCGCGTGGAACCAGAGCGCGTGGTCGAGGCTCGCGACCTGCATCTTCGTCTCCCACCAGGCGACCGCGTGCGGCAGCTGGCAGGTCGACAGCAAGGTCATGTCCGAGGCGTAGGCGAGCATGCAGCGGTGCAGCGCCGGATCGTCGGGGAGCGGCGCCTGCGCCCTGAACCAGATGTTCTGTCTGGGCTCGCGCTTGCCGTTGGCGCCAGGGATCGACGAATCGACGCGGCGGAAGTCGATCGGCCGTTCCTGCAGGAAGCGCGGCCGGTGCGCCTCGGGCACGCGGTCGATGAACGATGCGCGCCACTCGACCTCGCTCGGCAGGTCGTCGGGGCCGGGCACGTCCGGCATGTCGAACTGGTGCTCGAGCCCCGCCTCCTCGACCTGGAACGAGGCGGCCATGTTGAAGATCGGCCGGCCGTGCTGAATGGCGATGACGCGGCGGGTGGAAAAGCTCTTGCCGTCGCGGTCGCGTTCGACCTGATAGACCACCGGCACCGCGGTATCGCCCTCGCGCATGAAATAGGCGTGTAGGGAATGCGGCGGCCGCCCTCCCTCGACCGTGCGCGCCGCGGCAACGAGCGCCTGTGCGATCACCTGGCCGCCGAACAGTCGCGTGAACCCCTCGCCGGTGTTGATGCCGCGGAACAGGTTTCCCTCGATCTTCTCAAGATCGAGCGCGGCGACGAGGTCGCCGACCATCTTCGCATAATCGGCCATCAGTGCGCTGCTTTCGGCGTTTCCATCAGCTCGACGAGAACGCCACCCATGTCCTTCGGGTGGCAGAAGAAAACCAGCGTGCCGTGCGCGCCGATGCGCGGCTCGCCAAGCACCTTGACGCCCTTTTCGATCATCTCGGCGCGCGCGGCGTGAATGTCGGGCACCTCGAAGCAGACGTGGTGCTGCCCGCCGGCGGGGTTCTTTTCGAGGAACTTCACGATCGGCGAGTCGGCGCCCAGCGGCTCGATAAGCTCGATCTGGCTGTTCGGAGTATCGACGAAGCAGACCCGAACCCCCTGCGGCGGCAGGTCGAACGGTTCGTGGATTGTCGTCGCACCGAGCAGGTCGCGGTACAGCGCCACCGACTTCTCGATCGATGGCGTCGCTACGCCGACATGGTTCAAGCGTCCGATCGGCACAGCGGCCTCCTTCGCAAGTGCAGCATCGGCGTCGGCTTAACCCCGGCCGGCGACGCAAAGCAACCGCCTTTGCCGGAATCGGTGAAACGAGCCTTCGGAACGATGAAGCGGCAAACGATTTGTTGATCGACTCGGACGAGGTCCGCTAGCGCTTGCGACTCAGCGTAACAAGTCGTTTCGGGGGGAACGCTTGCCGACATTGTTTGATGCTGTCCGGCGCGCACATGCGCGCATTGTCAGCGCGTTTCCCGACCGTGAGCTGTACGTTCGCTCGAACGGACGCGTCCGCTTCGTCCGCGTTTCGAGCGCGTTGCAGTTGCGCGCCGTTGCCATCGCAGCGATCGGTGCGATGGTGTGGCTGACAGTGTCGAGCGCGCTGCTGCTCGCGCAGTCGCGCGTTGCCGCGCGCGAAGCCGCGGTCGACGTAAAGGCCCGCGCCGCCGCTGAGACCGCGCACCGCGTTGCTGCCTACCGCGAGACGATCGATGACAAGGTCGATCGGCTGGAGGCGCGGCAGGCCATTCTCGACAGCCTTGCCGAACAGTATTTCGGCAAGCACGAGGCGCGCGCAGTCGGGCGGACGACCGCCGTGCCGCCTGACGCGGGCGCTGCCGTCGTGCCCGGAACGGCGCGGCTGGCGCGCGTCGAGGCGGCGCAGCTCACGTTCGCGCAAGGCGTCACGTCGCTCGCCGAGGCTCGCCTGCAGCGCGCCGAGGCGACCGTGCGGCGGCTGGGCCTGAATCCGAACCGGCTGGCGCGTGGCGCGGCCTCGGCCATGGGCGGCCCGTTCGTGCCGTTCGGCCGCCCACGCTCGGCCGCCAGCGGCGATGACCATTTCGCCGCGATGCACGCCGTGCTCGCACGGCTCGACTCGATCGAGCGCGCGCTGCTCGCGGTGCCGTCGTTCAAGCCGGCGGCGAACAGCACGCTGTCGAGCGGCTTCGGCTTTCGCTTCGATCCGTTCACGCGCTGGCCGGCGATGCACCAGGGTCAGGATTTCAGCGGCCGCCACGGTGAGCCGATCCGTGCCGCCGCGCCGGGACGCGTCATCCGCGCCGGCTGGTGGGCGGGTTATGGCCGCGCGGTCGAGATCGACCACGGCCGCGGCCTCACCACGCGCTACGGCCACATGTCGGCGCTCGACGTGCGGCCGGGGCAGCGCGTCGAGCGCGGCGACAGCGTCGGGCGCATGGGATCGACCGGCCGTTCGACCGGCACGCATCTGCACTTTGAGGTGCGCGTCGACGGCCGCGCCGTCAACCCGCGCCCATTCCTGGAGGCTTCAGCCGATGTTCTCGAAATCCAAGGCAGCATCCGCGAGCGGATCGACGGGCAGCCCGCGCGGCGGCCCGGCAATGCCGGCTAGCCACGGCACTTTCTCGGTCATCGGCGCCGATGTCGTCGTTACCGGCAACATTGCCGCCGACGGTGACCTGCACATCGATGGCCGCGTCAATGGCGACGTGCGCTGCGCCAGCCTCGTGCTCGGCGAGGGCGGCCGCATCGAAGGCAATGTCGACGCCGCCGCTGCACGGGTCGCCGGGGCCGTCGACGGTGCCATTCGCGCCGGCACGCTGTCGATCGAGCAGAGCGCGGTGATCAGTGGCGACATCGCCTATGAAGCGCTTGACATGGCGGCGGGGGCGCGGGTCGACGGCCGGCTGACGCACAAGGCCGCTGAAAGCGGGCTCAAGCTCGTCGCGTCGACCGACGGCGCCGGCTGAGCCGTTCGTCGTTCAGACCAGCCAGCGCAGCGCCGCGAAGCCGCCGACGAGCAGCGCCGCGACGGCGAAGGTGATCAGCCCGAAGTGCCGGTCGATGACGCGTTTCATCGGCTCGCCGAACAGCTTCAGCAGCCCCGCCACCAGGAAGAAGCGCGCGCCGCGGCTGATCACACTCGCCACCAGCAGCACATAGATCGACAGCCCGGTGGCGCCGCTGGCGATGGTGACGACCTTGAACGGGATCGGGGTGAAGCCGGCGAGCATGACGATCAGCCAGCCTTCGTCGTTGAAGCGCGCGGCAATGTCGGCGAACTCCGCCTCGACATTGTAGAGCGCGAGCACCCAGCGGCCGACCGTCTCGAACAGCAGCGCGCCGATGATCCAGCCGAGTCCGGCGCCGACGGTCGACCCGGCCGTGCAGATGCCGCCGTAGCGCATCGCCCTGTCCGGTCGCGCCAGGCACATCGGCGCCAGCACGACGTCGGGCGGAATCGGAAAGACGCTTGATTCGACGAACGCGATGGCCGCCAGCCAGCGTTCGGCAAGCGGATGCGCCGCTTTCGCCAGAGTCCATTCGTAAAGGCGTTTCAGCATGACCGGCGCGCGTCTAGCAGGTCGGCGTGCGCCGTCCAGCCCTCAGCCGCGCTCAGTCGCCCGAACTGTCGACGACTTCGGCGGTTGGACCGTTTTTCAGGATCGACGCGATGGCATTCTTGGCGCTCGCCTTCGACGCGTAGCCTTCGGTCCAGAAGATCTTCTCGCTGTTGTACTTGAAGGCGACGCGATACTCGCCCTTCTTGTCCTTGGTGATCTCGAACGTGTGCGGCATATGTCCCTCCCGTGACCGTCGACGCCGTAGCCTAGACGTTAAGGTCTTCAATGCAAGCGTGTTTAGCCGTCGGCGACGCGCAGCGCGGCGGCTGCGGCAAAAGGTGACAGCGCGGTCAGCGCAAGGCTCGCCGCCGCCAGCAGCCGCGGCGCCTCGCCGGCGCCGAAGATCAGCACCGGCAGCGCCAGCGGCAGCACGACGAGCCCGGCGAGCGCCGCACCCCCGCGCGCGCCGGCGACAAGCGCCGCCGCGACCAGCCCCAGCCCGGCGAGTGCTGGCGTGCCGATGGCAAGCCCGACGAGCAGCGGCGCGACCTTGATGTTGAGCATGGCGCCCCCGACGACCGCGGCGACGAACAGCGCCGGCGCGAACGACAGCCAGTGCGCGACGAGGCGCGCCGCCATGATCGTCTCGAGCGCGAGTCCGCGCACGCGCAGCTGGTCGAGCGTACCGTCGGCGACGTCGTCGGCGACGAGCGTGCCGACGGGCAGCAGCGCGGCGAGCAGCGCCGCCACCCACAGGCTGCCACTACCGATGCGCGCCAGCAGCGCCGCGTCAGGGCCGACGGCAAAGGCGGTCAGGCTGGCGACGATGATGAAGAACATCAGCGGGATGAAGCCACCGCCGGCGACGTCGACCCAGCGCCGCGCCAACCGCGCGATCACAGCGCCAGCTCGCGCGCGCCGGCAAGCCGCGGCTCGCCGTGGCTCGCCATGACGATGCCGCCACCCGCCGCGCAATGGTCGGCGAGCGCCGCCGACAGCGCCGCCGCGCTCGCCGCATCGAGCCCGCTCGCCGGCTCGTCGAGCAGCCACAGCCGCGCGCGTGACGCGAACACGCGGGCGAGCGCGGCGCGGCGTTTCTGGCCCGCCGACAGCATCCGCACCGGCACCGCCTGCAGCCCGGCAAGCCCGAGCGCGAACGCTGGCTCGCCGCCATCAAGCGCCGCCCACCAGGCCAGTTCGTCGCCGAGCGTCCGCCCCGGCTTCAGCGCGTTGTCGTGGCCGAGATAGGCGAAGCGGTCGCAGCGCTCGACGCTGCCAGCTGCGGGCCGCAGCAACCCGGCAAGGCAGCGCAAAAGACTCGACTTGCCGCTGCCGTTGGCGCCGGTGACGACGACCGCCTCGCCCGCCGCGACGGTCATCCCGATACCCGTGAACAGCAGCCGGCCCCCGCGCACGCAGGCCAGATCGTGGGCGCGGAGCAGCCAGTTCCCCATGCCCTCCGCCTAGCCGTTCGGGAGTGCCTTGGCTACTCCCCGCCGGCGCCGCCGCGCTTGCCGGGCACGATCCAGCGGCCGTTGCGCAGCGCATCCTCGACGCCGGGCACGGCGAGCGCCTGGTAGGCGCATTCGCCCACCGTCCAGCCGAACGGCGTCGCCTTCAGCGCGGTGACGACACGCGATCCGGCCGGTGCGTCGATGCGGCCCCATTCGTCGGTGTTGATGATGTCGTGCCTGCGCGGCCGCGGCGGACCCGGCCAGATGTCGATCGCCATCGGCCCCTTGCCCTTGATGTAGTTGATGATCTCGATGCGCTGGAACAGCGTGTCGTCGCCGCGCGGCAGCTCGCGGACGATACCCTCGACGATGAGATCTTCGCTGCCGTGCAGGTAGCGCGCCGCCTCGGTGGCATCGCGGGCGACGTGTTCGGGAAGCACACAGCGCGCCTCGGCGGCACCCGCCACCAGCAGCCCTGTGACGCCCCAGGCCAGCCATTGACCGATCATGCTCACCTCCTGGCAGAAGCCAGCAACATCAACAAAATAGCACGCTTGCCAAGGCTTGGCGATTCGTTTCGTGGCCGTTCCGTCGCCGGTCCATTGCGCAGTGGCGTCGGCGCCGCGTCTCGGCTACCAGTCCGGCACACTGATGGAGAAAAGGCGATGATCGCACCCGGCAACAGCCGCTCCAGCGTCGGCTCTGCCTCGCCCTATGAGGCGACGGTGGGCTTCTGCCGCGCCGTTCGTGTCGGCGATCACATCGTCGTTGCCGGCACCGCGCCGATCGAGCCGGACGGCAGCTCGACGCCCGGCGGTACCTATGAACAGGCGGTGCGCTGCTTCAGGATCATCGTCGACGCCATTGAACAGCTTGGCGGCAGCGCCGCAGACGTGGTGCGGACGCGCATGTTCATCACCGACGCTGCCGACGCCGACGCCGTCGGCCGCGCCCATGGCGAGGTGTTCGCCACTA
>CAYVVV010000004.1:0-30561 GCA_964455325.1 uncultured Sphingosinicella sp.
AATCGCTGTCTAAGAGTATGAATAGAGACTGATTCACGGTTCAGGTGGACGCGCACAGCGCTTCCACCTGAAACGATCAGGCTCTAAGACACGCGCCAATGTCGATATGGGGCAAGATTCTTGGCACCGCCGCGGGGCTCGCCATCGGCGGTCCCCTGGGCGCGCTTGCGGGTCTCGCCGCAGGACACGCGGTTGATGTCGGCGCCGCGCGGATAGGGCGGGGCGAACGGGCCCAGGTCGCCTTCACCATCGCCGCGATCGCGCTGTCGGCGAAGATGGCGCGTGCCGATGGCCATGCCTCGGACGAGGAGTTCGCCGTTTTCCAGCGCTTGTTCCATGTCGAGCCGAGCGAGCGACCCAACGCCGAGCGCTTCTACAACCTTGCCAAGGCGTCGACCGACGGCTTCGAGGCCTATGCGCGGCAGGCGCGCAGCATCCTTGGCGCTGGTTCTCCGGTGCTCGACGACCTCGTCGAGGCCTTGCTGCTGATCGCTGTCACCGACGGCGTGACGACGGCCGAGCTCGAGTATGTTGATCGCGTCCGCCGCGAGTTCGGCATCGATGACGCCGACTATGCGCGGATCAGGGCACGCTACGTCGCGCCCGATCCGCACGATCCGCATGTTATCCTGGGTGTCGAGCCGGGCGCGGGCAAGGATGCGATCCGCACCGCCTATCTTGCGCTCGTCAAGCGGCACCACCCCGACCGCCACTACGCAGAGGGCACGCCGAGCGAATTCATCCGCGTTGCCGACCTCAGAATGGCTGAAATCAACGCCGCCTACCGCGAGCTGATGGCGCGATGAAGCCCGCGCATCTTGCCTTCATTCTGCTCATCGACCTCATCTGGGCTGTCAATGTTGTCGCCGTCAAGGAACTGATCGACACGTTCGGGCCGGTGACGGGCGTGTTCCTGCGCTACGTCGTGGTGCTGCTGGTGACGCTGCCGTGGCTTCGCGTCGTTCGCGGCCGGATGGGCGCCGTCGTCGTCTCGGGCCTGGTCTCGGGCGCGCTGTTCATGGGACTCGGCGGCATCAGTTTCGCCGTCACCGACAACGTTGCGGCGCTCGCCATCGTCGGCCAGCTCGGCGTGCCGTTCAGCCTGATCCTTGCCGTCATCTTTCTTGGTGAAACCATTCGCTGGGTCCGCATTGCGGGCACGGCCGCGGCGTTTGTCGGCATCGTCGTCATGGGCTTCGATCCCGCCATCTGGGACGAGCGTCTGGGCGTCGCGCTGACAATCGCGGCCTCGTTCGTCTGGGCGGTCGGTTCCTTGCTGTTCCGCCGTCTGCAGGGTGTCAATCCGCTGACCATCCACGCCTGGCTGGCGGCGGTCAGCGTCCCGGTGTTGCTGATCGCGGCGTGGGTCTTCGAACCCGATGGATTTGCGGCCGTTACCGAAGCCGACGTCAAGGCCTTCGCGTGGCTCGTCTATGCCGCGGTGGGCTCGTCGGTCGTCGGCCACGCCGGCATGAGCTGGCTGCTGCAGCGCTATCCGGTGACGACGATGGCACCGCTGACCTTGCCGACGCCGCTGTTGTCGGCAATCATCGCCACGCTCGTCTACGACACCCCGGTGAGTGTGGAGTTCGTCATGGGTGCGCTCATTACCTTCGCCGGCGTCGCCACCGTCACCTGGCGCAGCGCGACGCGGCAGGCTGATGAAGGCCTTGTCAAGGAATGGACAGGCGAGGCGCGGCGATGACCGCGCCACCGTGCATCGACTGCCCGTCGCCGAACTTCGACGAACGCCGGCTGCCGGTCAGCATGGTAGTGCTGCATTACACCGGAATGCAATCGGCGACGGAGGCGTTGCAACGGCTGACCGACGCGGAGGCGAAGGTGTCGGCGCACTACATGATTGCCGAGGACGGCACCGTGCTGCGGCTCGTCGACGAGGCGCGGCGCGCCTGGCATGCCGGCAAGTCGTACTGGCGCGGCGTCACCGACGTCAATTCGGCGAGCATCGGCATCGAGATCGTCAATCCCGGCCACGAATTCGGCTATCGCCCGTTCGCCGAGGCGCAGATGGACGCGCTCGTGCCGCTGCTCGCTGACATCGTTCGACGGCACGGCGTGAAGCCGGGCAACGTTGTCGGCCACAGCGACGTCGCGCCGGCCCGCAAGGATGACCCGGGTGAGCTGTTCGACTGGCCGCGGCTGGCGAGGCACGGGCTTGCGACGCCGACGCCGAAACCGCTCGCCGACCCGCACTGGACGCCGGCCGGCACGCTGCTGGCGCTGGAGCGCTACGGCTACGACGTCAGCGTCGAGATGGCTGCGGTCAAGGCATTCCAGCGCCGGTTCCGGCCGGCGACCTTCGACGGCATCGTCGACGGCGAGACGCGCGCGATCCTGCTCGCGCTGCTGCTGGCAACGCCCACGGAGGAGCTGCGGCTGGCCTGACGCCTAGCCAGCGCGCCGGCGACGCGCGATGCTGAACAGCGCCGCAAGCGCCAGAGCCGAAGCCGCACTGAACATGACCGTAAAGATGGTGGCGTTGAGCGCGAACTTGGCTGGCGTCAGCTGCTCCATTCGGGAAAGCCGTCGCGCCGCCTCGGGATCGGTTGCCGCCGTGGCGCGCAGCGTCTTCATCTGGTCGATGATGACGGGGGCAGCACGCCGCCGCCGTGACCAGGTTCTGCACGAACGACGAGCTGCGCGACGCTTTGAGCGCGAGCGCGATGGCGATCGGCGGAAACGCGAAGAACAACATCAGCGCTGGCTCATAGCGATTGAGGCCGGTCACCCAGACAAAGCTCTGCCAGGCGAGGTTCATGGAAACGAGGATAATACCGAAACGCACACCGAGTGCGCCGGTGGTTTGCGTGTTCATCTTCATCTCCAAGCCCAGCGTCCCAACTATCGACGATTTGGGCGACCAGGCAAATGCCAGATGATCATCGGGTCGATGCCCGATCCGCCGATAACGGGCGCCTGCGCCCCGCCGGGGTTTGGCTGTGCGCCGGACAATCCTGTTCCCGCCAGAGCCACGTCACTTGTAAAGACGTCGCGCGACACGTATCTGCGTGACTGGCCAGAGGGTCGGACGATCGCCGCGCCAGGGCCTGAAAGGGCGGCGGGGAGGAAAGTCCGGGCTCCACGGACAGACGGTGCCGGGTAACGCCCGGCGGGCCAGCGAGAGATCTCTGGCCCAGGGAAAGTGCCACAGAGAGCAGACCGCCCGAGGCATTGTGCCGACGGCAAGGGTGAAAGGGTGCGGTAAGAGCGCACCGCGCTGCTGGCAACAGCAGCGGCACGGCAAACCCCACCGGGAGCAAGACCGAATAGGGGCGGCGTATGGCTTGTCCGGCCGGACCGCCCGGGTTGGTCGCTTGAGATGGCTGGTAACAGCCGTCCTAGAGGAATGATCGTCGGGGCGCCGAGCGCCTTACAGAACCCGGCTTACAGACCCTCTGGCCGATCGCTTCATCCACAGCTTCCACCGCCGAGCACGCAGAATTTGGCGCAGTGCGGATGGTTGAGCGCGACCTCGACCGACGCCTCGGCGATGCTCGCGCCGAAATCGAAGCGCGCATCGTAGGGCAGCAGCGTGCAGGCGGCGAGCGTCGCCTGCGCGGCGCCCCTGCGTCGGACCAGCATGCGCTCGCTGGCGCACATCAGGCTGTCCGGATCCTTGCCGAGAATCTGCCAGCACGCTGTCGTGATTTCGGGCACGCTTGCCGCCTCGTCCATCTCGGGGAACAGCACCAGTTGCGCCGGGTCGTCCGCGTCGACCGCGATGCCCTCTGCCGCGAACAGTGCGGCAAAGCCCGCACGCAGCGTCGGTTCGGTCTCGCCCCACAGCGTACGGCCAGCAACGGCGATACGGAACCGGTTGTCGGACAGCCACTTGAGGCCATCGATCGCCGGCTGCCAGCTGCGCGGACCGCGTTCCTCCTCGTGCCGCTCGGCTGTGAAGTGGTCGAGGCTGACGCGCAGCGACAACCGGCCAGGGTAGGCCGCGTTGAGCGCGCGCAATGCCTCGCGATGGTGACGCATTGGCGTCATCGCGTTCGTCAGCACCAGGACATCGAACCCCCGCGACAGGCATGTTTCAAGAATCGCGTCGATCGCGGGATTCATGAACGGCTCGCCGCCGGTAACGCCGATCGCCGTCAACGGCTCGGCGCGTGCCGCCGCTTCGTCGAGTATGCCGGCGGCGTCGTCGTGCGACAGGTAGGCGAGCCGGTCGTTGGTCGGCGAGCTTTCGATATAGCAGTGCCTGCAGGCGAGGTTGCACAGCGTTCCGGTGTTGAGCCAGAGCGTCTTGAGGCCCCTGAACGCGACACGCGCACGCGCTTCGCCCTTGGCGGTCAGCAACGGATCGGTGAACGGGCGGGCCATGGTGATTGATACGTCGCGGCCCGCCCGAAGGTTTCAGCTATCGGCGTGCGTCGACGCTGAACTGGCCAGCGCCATTGCAGGCGAGCACCAGCAAGCCGCCGGCAATGGCGAGGTTCTTCATCATCATCGTCATCTGCACCTGATCGGTCGGGATGTAATGGTACATGATCGCGGTGATGACGCAGAAACCGGCGAGCAGCAGCGCGACGATGCGCGTCTGGAAGCCGACGATGATCGCGACGCCGGCAACCACTTCAAAAAAGGCTGCTGGCCAGGCCAGAAACGCCGGCAGGCCGCCGCCGACGAGGTACTGCGAAAAGCCCTCCATGCTGCCAAGCTTGCTGATGCCCGCCAGCAGGAACAATACGCCGAGCAGCAGCCGTCCCGCCGCCTCAAGCGGTGCCTTCAGGATTTGCATCCGATCTCCCTCCCCGTGCGCCGCGCCGGTCCGCTGAGCGCGCGGCGGTTTCAGCCTAGCAGCGTTGGCCGTCTGTGCAAGCCGGTCAGTCGAACAGGCTCGACACCGAGCTTTCGTCGGCGATCCGACGGATCGCCTCGCCGAGCAGCGGCGCTATGGTGAGCTGCCGGACCTTGCTGGCGCTGGACAGCTCCGGGCGTTCGATCGAGTCGGTGATGACGAGTTCGGTCAGCGCCGAACTGTCGACCCGCGCAACGGCGCCCCCTGAAAGCACGCCGTGCGTGCAGTAGGCGACGACGCCCTTGGCGCCGGCCGCGGTCAGTGCGCCGGCGGCGTTGCACAGCGTGCCCGCCGAATCGACGATGTCATCGACGAGCACGCAGAAACGCCCGTCGACGTCGCCGATAATGTTCATGACCTCCGATTCGCCGGGGCGTTCGCGGCGCTTGTCGACGATGGCGAGCGGTGCGTTGTCGAGCCGTTTCGCAAGCGCACGGGCGCGCACGACGCCGCCGACGTCGGGCGAGACGACCATGATGTTCTCGCCACCGTAACGCGCGTGGATGTCGTCGCTCATGACTGGCGCGGCGTAGAGATTGTCGGTCGGTATGTCGAAGAAGCCCTGGATCTGCCCGGCGTGCAGATCGACCGACAAGACCCGGTTCGCGCCGGCAACGGTGATGAGGTTGGCGACGAGCTTTGCCGAGATCGGCGTGCGCGGACCCGGTTTCCGATCCTGCCGGGCATAGCCGAAGTAAGGTACCACCGCTGTGATGCGCCGCGCCGACGCGCGTTTCAGCGCGTCGATGCAGATCAGCAGTTCCATCAGATTGTCGTTCGCTGGCGCCGCCGTCGACTGCAGCACGAACACGTCCTCGCCGCGGACGTTTTCATGGATCTCGACAAAGACCTCCTCGTCGGCGAAGCGGCGCACGCTGGCCTTGGTCAGCGGCATGTCGAGATAGCGGGCGATGTCGCCGGCAAGCTGAAGATTGCTGTTTCCCGCCAGAATCTTCATGGCGCACGGTCCCCCACGGCGTTGAGTCGGCGGTTCACTAGACGCAGCGGCGGCACGGGGCAATCTCTATGACAGCAGCGCCGCGACGCCGAACACGCCGCCGACGATGATCGGGACGCCAAGCAGGTCGAGCAGGAACCCGGCGCGCACCATGTCGGCCACGCGCACTTCGCCGGTCGCATAGGCGAAGGCGTTCGGCCCGGTGCCCGATGGCAGCATGAAGCCCCAGCTTGCCGCCATCGCCGCCGGCGCGCCGAGCAGCGCCGGATCGATCGCATTGGCGACGACGATACCTGCGATCACCGGGATGAATCCGCTTGCGGTGGCGACGTTCGAGGCGAACTCGGTAACGATGACGACGACGATGACAACGACTGTCGCGAGCAGCCACAGCGGCAGTGTCGTCAGTGGTGACAGCTGGTCGCCGATCCATTGCGCAAGCCCGGTCGACGTGATCAGCGCCGCGAGCGCGAGGCCGCCGCCGAACATCATGATGACGTCCCACGGCGCGGCGCGCGCCTCTTCCCACGTCAGCAAGGGTCGCCCGTCGCCGCCGGGGATGGCGAGCAGCAGCGCTCCGGCGACGATGGCGACCGTGCCGTCGATGATGGCGCCGTCGGGCAGCGCGTCACTGATCAGCGGCAGCGTCGCCCAGGCAGCAACGGCAGCGGCGACAATCGGAATCAGCCGCTTTTCCGGCGACGAAAGCGGTCCCGGCGCGCCGATCGCGGCACGCACCGCGGCGGCGTCGAGCCGTCCGCCGTCGATGCCGCTGATGCCAACAAGCAGTGCCCAGCACGCTGGTATTGCCAGCATTACCACGGGAATGCCGAACAGTGCCCAGGTGGGAAAATCGAGCACGAAACCCGTGGTCTTCTCGATCAGGCCGGCGGCGATGACGTTGGTCGGCGAGCCTACGAGCGTGCCAAGGCCGCCGATCGACGCCGCATAGGCGACGCCAAGCGTCAACGCGACGGCGAGCGGATCGGGTCGCACCAGGCCGGTGTTCTGGCGCGCCGCCTTGACCACCGACAGCGCGATCGGAAGCATGATGAGCGCGGTCGCCGTGTTCGATACCAGCATCGACAGCAAGGCTGTCGCGGCCATCACGGCGAGCAGGAGGGCGCGGGGGCTGGTGCCGCCACGGCTGATGATCGCGAGCGCGACGCGGCGATGCAGACCGGTCCGCTCGATCGCCAGCGCGATGAACGAACCGCCGAGCAGCAGGAACAGCACGCCCGAGTAATATTCTCCAGCGACATCCTCCGCCGGCATCACGCCAAGTAGCGGGGCCAGGATGAACGGCAGGAATGCGGTCGCCGTGATCGGCATCGCCTCCGTCATCCACCATGTCGCCATCAGTGCCGTGATCGCGGCGGTGTGCCAGGCGGCTGGCACGAGACCGTCGGGGGCGGGGAGGGCGAGGAGCAGGAAAAACAGGGCTATGCCGCCCCAGAAACCAGTACGCTTGGCTGTCATGCCGCTATCCCGATCATGGAAATCTGTCGGCCGTAATCCGGCTCCCGCCGATGCGTGGCGCGACGGAAGCTGAAGTAGTCGGCCTCGTTGGCATAGGTATCATGGCCGAGCAGTTCGATACGGCCGACGCCGGCCGCGGCGAGCCGCGCGCCGACATAGGCTTCGAGGTCGAACCAGTGGTGTCCCGGACGGCCGGCCATGAAGAAACGCTCGTTGTCGGGGTCGCTCTCGACGAAGCGGCGCAGGAAGTCGTCGTCGACCTCGTACGATGCGCGGGCGATGCATGGGCCGACGGCGGCGACGGTGCGTTCCCGTTTGGCGCCGAGCGCCTGCATGGTGACGACGGTGTTTTCGACAACGCCGCCAAGCGCGCCTTTCCAGCCGGCGTGCGCGGCCGCGACGACACCGGCATCGCGATCGGCGAGCAGCACCGGCGCACAGTCGGCAGTGAGAACGCCGAGCGCGAGGCCCGGCCGGTCGGTGACGAGAGCATCGGCGTGGGGACGAGCATCGTCGGGAAACGGAGCGGTGACAGCGATCGCGTCAGGACTGTGTACCTGGTGCAGCGTCACCAGCGCCGCCCCGGGCAGCACCGCCGCCACGGCGCGGCGGCGGTTTTCGGCGATCGCGGCGCGATCGTCCTGCGAGCCGAAGCCGACGTTGAGTCCTGCAACCAGCCCGGTCGACACGCCGCCCTTGCGGCCGAGGAAGCCGTGCGGCACGTCGCCAAGCGCATGTGCCGTCACGATCATGGCCGCAGCACCTTGCGGTAAAGGAACTCAAGGTCGGCCTGAACGCCGACCATGAAGTCGAACTCGCCGACCTTCGTGAAGCCATGACGCTGGTACAGCCGCTGTGCGCGAAGGTTCTCCGAAAAGACGCTGAGGTACATGTCCTGGCATCCGGACGCCATCGCCCAGGCGAGCGCCCAGTCCATCATGTTCTGGGCGATGCCGCGACCCTTCCAGCCCTCGAGAATATAGAGCTGGCGTAGCTCGCACTTCGTCCGGCCGTCGTCGGGGGCGGGCAGGTAGGGCGGACCGACCTTGCAGTATGCGACCATGCGTCCGTCGTCCTCGGCGATGCGGAACGCGTAGGCCGGGTCGGCGAACTCGGCCGGCATCCCCTTCGGCCCGAACACCTGCTCGAGAAACGCATCGCTATCGGCCTTTGAGTAAAGGTGACCGAACGTCTGCATGAAGGTGACGCGGCCTAGCTCGCAGAGTGTCGGAAGGTCAGCAGTCGTCGGCGCGCGGTAGCCGATGGTCACGCTGTGAACCCTTCCGGTTCGGGCCACCGCGCATGCGTCAGCGCCAACACCTTGAACAATTCCCCCATCGCCTGAGGCGCCGTCAGGCGCCGCGCTGCGCTTGCTATAGCATGGCGGCGTTCCGCGTCGAGGCCGCGCGACAGGCGTTCGGCGCGAGCGTGTATGCCAAGGCTGCCAAGGAAGGCTCCCTGCGTGGTCAGGCGGGTTCGGACGCCGGTGCAGGCTTCGGCGAGCGCGGCAAAGTCTACGTGCGCGGTCAGATCGGCCTCGCCGGCGCTGGTAAGTGCGTCGACGGGGCGATGGTGTTGAACCGCCTGCAATGATCCTGTCGACCTGCGCGGAGCATTGCTCGCGCCCGGCTCATAGCCATAGTCGATGACCAGCGCAGCGCCGCCCTGGTCGGCGATGCGGGCGGCGAGGTCTGCGGCGAATGCGGCGCGGGCCGGGGCCGTCTCGCGGACATCGCCGCCACCGGGCGTGAACACCAGCCCGTCGCCGTCGACCCCGATACATCGCTCGCGCCACGCCCCGTCGACCAGTACTTCCTGTCGCACTGGCAGCGCGTCGAAGAACTCGTTGGCGACGACGAGCAGCGCGCGGTCGCGGGGAAGGCTGGCAAGTCCGTCATGCCAGCACGCGCCCGGGACCACACGCGCCTGCAATTCCCGCAGCCGGCCGCTCGTCTCGACGAGGTGGACGGCGGTGATGTGCATCCCTCCGCGCCGCGCCGCGCGCAACAGATCTGCCATCAGCGTGCCGCGACCAGGGCCAAGCTCGACGAGGTCGACCGCCGGCGTACCGGCACGCCGCCACAGGTCCGTCATCCACAGGCCGATGAGCTCGCCGAACATCTGGCTGATCTCGGGCGCCGTGATGAAGTCGCCGTCGCGGCCGAAGGCTTCGGCGTTCGCATAGTAATGCGCGACGCAGGCGGCCATGTACGCCTCGACGCTGATCGGGCCTTCGCGGCGGATGCGCTCGGCGAGACGTTCGCCGAGCGGCGTCATGTCGCGCTGGCGGTGCGGCGGCCGGCGGTGACGATGAACCAGGCGCCCGCGACGATCATGATCGTCGACAGCGTCTGTCCCATGGTGAGGCCCCACGACATCGTGCCGAGATGTGCGTCGGGCTCGCGGAAATATTCGACGGCAAAGCGAAACACGCCATAGCCGAACATGAAGGTACCGACCAGCAGACCCGGCTTCAGTCGTGCGCTCGTCTTCCAGAACAGCCACCAGAGAATGATAAAGAGCACGACACCTTCGAGCGCGGCCTCATAGAGCTGGCTTGGGTGACGCAGAACATCGCCGCCCGTCGGGAACTTCATCGCCCAGGGCACGTCGGTCGGGCGGCCCCACAGCTCGCCGTTGATGAAGTTCGCCAGCCGGCCGAAGCCCAGCCCGAACGGAATCGTGCAGGCGATGTAGTCGTGAACGCGCAGCCAGCTCAGCTTCTGCTGCCAGGTGTAGAGGAACAGTGCGATCGACACGCCGATGGCGCCGCCGTGGAACGACATGCCGCCTTCCCACAGCTTGACGACGTCGGCAATATTGCCGTCCGGGCCGAAGAAACGCTCGAAATCGTAGAAGAGCACGTAGCCGAGGCGGCCGCCCAGGATGATGCCGAGCGTCACCCAGGTGACCAGATCGTCGGCGTGGCGTCGTGCCAGCGGCGATCCGGGGAGCGCGATCATCTTCAACAGGTACCACCAGGCGACGACGATGCCGGCGATATAGGCGAGGCTGTACCAGCGGATCGGCAGTTCGGAGTCGCCGAACGGCAGCGGAATCGAAAACCATACCGGGTCGATGTTCGGAAAGGTCAGCGCAGCTTCGATCACCGGTTTGCCCCTGAAAACGGATGGGATTGCCCGCGGGCAATGCGCGCACCATAGTGAACCAAAGGGATATGGCAATTAGGGTAGGGGAGGTCTTGGCCAATGGCTGAGCCGCTTGAGGAGTTTCGTGCCCGGACGCGGGCATGGCTGGAGGCGAACTGCCCGCCCGAAATGCGCGAGCGCGTCGCCGAGGATGCCGACGTCTGCTGGGGCGGCCGGCGGTTCCGCTTCAAGAACGCTGCGCAAAAGCTCTGGCTTGACCGAATGGCCGAGCGCGGCTGGACGGTGCCGACCTGGCCGAAGGAATACGGCGGCGGCGGGCTTTCGGCCGGAGAGGCGAAGGTGCTCGCCGAGGAGATGCGGCGCATCCGGGCGCGGCCGCCGCTGTCGTCGTTCGGCATCTGGATGCTGGGTCCGGCGCTGCTGAAATACGGCAACGAGGCGCAGAAGGCAGAACACCTGCCGAAGATCGCGCGCGGCGAGATCCGCTGGTGCCAGGGTTATTCAGAACCCGGCGCCGGCTCCGACCTCGCTGCCTTGAAGACGAAGGCGGAGGACAAGGGCGACCACTGGCTGGTCAATGGCTCGAAGGTGTGGACGAGCTATGCCGACGAGGCCGACTGGATCTTCTGTCTCGTCCGAACCGAACCCGACGCGCCGAAGCACGACGGGATCAGCTTCCTGCTCTTCGACATGGACTCGCCCGGCGTCAGCACCTCGCCGATCAAGCTCATCTCGGGCTATTCGCCGTTCTGCCAGACGTTTTTCGACAATGTGAAGGTACCGAAGGAGAACCTCGTCGGCACGCGCGGCAAGGGCTGGTCGATCGCCAAGTATCTGCTGACGCACGAGCGCGCCAACATCGGCGGCGATTTCGGCACGGCGGGACGCGACAGCCTTGCCCAGTTGGCCAGGAAGAAGGTGGGCACGCGCGGGGACGGCCGGCTCGCGGACGAGGGGCTGCGCACCGACATTGCCCGCCACGACGTCGACGCACTCGCCTTCGCGCTCACCATGGAAAGGGTGAAGGACGAAGCCAAGGCGGGGCAGGACATCGGCCACCTGTCGTCGATGCTGAAACACGTCGGATCTGAACTCAACAAGGCGCGGCACGAGATCCTGATGAGCGTTTCGGGATCGGACGGTCTGCTCTGGGAAGGTGATGATCCGGGCGACGGCGACATGGTGAGGGGCTGGCTGCGCAGCCGGGCCAACTCGATCGAGGGCGGTACCGCCGAGGTGCAGCTCAATATCATCGCCAAGCGTGTGCTGGAGCTGCCGGGTGCGTGACTTTCACTGTCCCTTCCCGGTTGCGAAGGGGTTCTTGGCTGAGGGGGCCGAATGGCGCTGGTACTGACCGACGAGCAGGCGATGATCCGCGATGCGGCGGCCGGCTTCTTTGCCGACAGGGCGCCGGTGGCGCAGTTGCGCGCGCTGCGCGATTCGCGCGACGCGATCGGCTTTTCGCGCGACCTGTGGCGGCAGATGGCGGAGATGGGTTTTGCCGGCGTGCTGGTGTCCGAAGCGAACGGCGGCACTGGTCTTGGCTTCGTCGCGGCAAACCTCATCCAGGATGCGATCGGTCAGAACCTGTCGCTGTCGCCGTTCCTGTCGTCGGCGGTGCTCGGCGCCACGGCATTGGCACATGGGTCGGCGGAACAGCGCGCGGCGCTGCTGCCCAGCCTGGCATCGGGCGGGCTGCTGCTGGCGCTGGCGAGCGACGAGGTTTCGCGCCACACGCCGCATCGGATCGCGACGCGTGCCGAGGCGTCGGGCAACGGTTTCCGGCTGAGTGGCGCGAAGACCTTTGTGCTCGATGGTCATGTTGCCGACAAACTCATCGTCGCGGCGCGGACATCGGGGGAGGATGACGCAGCCGACGGGATCACGTTGTTTCTTGTCGATGCAATGGCGGCAGGCGTGTCGACGCGCCGCACGATCATGGTCGACAGCCGCAACGCCGCCGAGGTGACGCTTGCCGGCGTCCAGGTCGACGGCGCCGACGTCATCGGCGAGGTCGGTGGCGGCGCGTTGATCCTCGAGCGTGTGCTCGACGCCGGTCGGACCTGCCTTGCCGCCGAAATGGTCGGCGTGTCGTCGAAGGCGTTTTCGATGACGGTCGACTACCTGCGGCAGCGCGAGCAGTTCGGCGTGAAGATCGGCAGCTTCCAGGCGCTGCAGCATCGCGCAGCACAGCTCTACTGCGAGGTCGAGCTGGCCAAGTCCGCCTGCCTTAAGGCGGCGCAGGCGATGGATGCCGGCGACAGGGACGCGCCGCTCTATGCCAGCCTCGCCAAGGCGAAGGCGGGTCAGGTGGCCCGGCTTGCCACCAACGAGGCGGTTCAGATGCACGGCGGCATCGGCATGACCGACGAGTACGACATCGGCTTCTTCATGAAGCGGGCGCGGGCGGCGGAAACGACGTTCGGCGACCTGTCGTTCCACGGGGATCGCCTCGCCAGGCTGATGGGGTATTAGAGATCAAGAGACTAGCCACAAACCCGCTCATCCCGAGCGGGGTGGGTGGACCAAGAGCGGAGCCGACCAAAGATGCTTTCCGAACTCGACAAAGCGCAGGATGCCGCCATTGCCGCGATCACCGCGCCGGGCGGGCAGCTCGAAACGGTGATGACCGAGGTGCGCGGCGCCAAGCTGCTCACCTTCAAGGCGGCGCCGCCGTCGATGCGCGAGTATTTTCAGGCGTTCTTCGCCGCCAACGCGGGCAAGGAGTTCCTCGTCTACAACGACGAGCGGCTGACCGCCGGCGAGGTGTACGCCAAGTCGCTCCGCATCGCCGCCGCGCTGCAGCACAAGTACGGCATCGCCAAGGGCGACCGTGTCGCCATCGCCATGCGCAACTTTCCCGAATGGATCATGGCCTATGTCGCCGGCCTACACCTCGGCGCAGTGGTGGTGCCGATGAACGCCTGGTGGAAGTCCGACGAACTCGCCTACGGACTTGCCGACAGCGGCACGCGGCTTGTCATCGCCGACGAGGAGCGGCTGCGGCGGCTGGCGGCGATCGACAATTTCGCGCTGCCCGTGCTCGCGGTCCGCACCAGCCACCCGGTCGCTGCCCAGTTCGGCGCCGATGTGCTCGACGACGTGCTCGAAAACTGCCCGACCGATACCTGGTACCTGCCGCCGATCCACCCTGATGACGATGCGACGATCATGTATACCTCGGGGTCGACGGGCTATCCGAAAGGGGCCGTCGCCACGCACCGCAGCATCGTGCATGGCGCGCTGTCGTACCTGGTGCAGGGCCTCGCCATGCTCAAGCTGTCGGAAGCGGCGGGGGCGACGCCACCGCCGCAGCAGGTGATGCTGCTGACCGTGCCCTTGTTCCACATCACCGGCTCGGTGCCGGTGCTGCTGGTGTCAGTGGCCATCGGCCGCAAGATGATCATCATGCACAAGTGGGACGCGCTCGAGGCGCTGCGGCTGATCGACCGCGAGAAGTGCACCTATTTCGCTGGCGTGCCGACGATGACGCACGAGATCATGTCGCACCCGGAGCGGCACAAGTACGACATTTCGACGGTCACCGACTGGGCGGCGGGCGGCGCGCCGCGTCCGCCCGAGCATGTCGAGCGGCTGGCGCAGGAGATCCTGACCGGCCGTCCGGCGCTCGGCTACGGCCTGACCGAAACGAACGGCGTCGGCGCCAGCAATTTCCGCGACAATTACCTGCGCAAGCCAGCCTCGACGGGGCGCGCGTCGAAGCCGATCGTCGAGATCCGGATCGTCGGTGACGACGGCGCCGCACTGCCGCCGCACGAGGCGGGCGAGATCTGCATCCGTTCGGCGGCGAACGTGCGCGGCTACTGGCGGCGGCCAAAGGAGACGGCGGAGGCATTCAAGCCCGACGGTTGGTTCCACACCGGCGACGTCGGCTACCTCGACGAAGACGGCTATCTGTTCATCGTCGACCGCAAGAAGGACATCATCATCCGCGGCGGCGAGAACATCAGCTGCCAGGAGGTTGAGGCGGCGATCTATGCGCACCCGGCGGTGCTGGCGGCGAGCGTGTTCGGCCTTCCCGACGACCGGCTTGGCGAGATCGTCGGTGCGGTCGTCTACCTGAAGCCCGGCGAGCAGGCAGAGCCCGAGGCGATCGTCGACTTCACGCGCCAGCACCTCGCGGCGTTCAAGGTGCCGGCGCGGCTGTGGATATCGGACGAACCGCTGCCACGGCTCGGCTCCGAGAAGATCGACAAGGTGAGCCTGCGCCGCCAGTACCGCGAGCTTTTCCTGACGGGGCGCGAGGCGGCGGAGTGATCGAGGCGCCGCTCACGCTGCCCTGCGGCGCGACACTCCCGAACCGGCTCGCCAAGGCGGCGATGACCGAAGGGCTGGCGACGATGGCGGGCGTGCCGACGCCGGAGCTTGAACGGCTCTATGCGAAATGGTCGGAGGGCGGCGCTGGCCTGCTCATCTCGGGCAATGTGCAGGTCGACCGCGATCATCTCGAGCGGCCGGGCAACGTCATCGTCGAGGGGACGCCGAGCCCGGCGCTGATGGCGGCGCTGACGCGCCTCGCCAGCGCGGCGACGTCGGCCGGCAACCACTTCTGGATGCAGATCGCGCACGCCGGACGGCAGACGCCGGCGATCGTCAACGCGCATCCGAAGGCGCCGTCGGCGGTGCCGCTCGGACTTCCCGGCAAGCAGTTCGGCACGCCGGTCGCGCTCACCGAAGCGGAAATCCTCGCCCTCGTCGACCGCTTCGTGCATGCCGCGATGATCGCTCGCGAAGCCGGTTGCACGGGGGTGCAGATCCATGCAGCGCACGGCTACCTGCTGTCGCAGTTCCTGAGCCCCCGCGCCAACCGCCGCGAGGACCCGTGGGGCGGCAGTCTCGAAAACCGCGCGCGCATGCTGATGGAGGTGGTGCGGCGCACGCGAAAGGCGGTTGGCAGCGACTTCCCCGTGTCGGTCAAGCTCAACTCGGCCGACTTCCAGAAGGGCGGCTTCGAGTTCACCGACAGCATCACGGTGGCGAAATGGCTGGCCGACGCAGGCGTCGACCTGCTTGAAATCTCCGGTGGTTCCTACGAGCAACCGAAGATGATGGGCGTGGACGGGCTGGAGGCTGCCGAAGCCCAGCCTGTCGCGGCGTCCACCGCGGCGCGCGAGGCCTATTTCGTCGACTTCGCCAAGGCCATGCGTGCCGAGGTTTCGATTCCACTGATGGTGACCGGCGGCTTCAGGAGCCGCGCGGTGATGGAACACGCGCTGGCGACCGGAGCAGCCGACGTCATCGGTCTTGGCCGGCCGCTGTGTGTTGAAACCGACGGTCCGGCAAGACTGCTTGGCGGCGCCATTGAACTCGACCGCTGGGAAAAGCGGCTGCACCTGTTCAACGGCCCCTTGGGCGCGCTCTGCCGCTTCGACATGCTGCGCGCGATGGACGGCTTTGCGGTGCAGTACTGGTTCTACGCGCAGCTTTACAGCATTGGTCGCAGCGGTGCACCCGACCCGTCGCTGTCAGTGTTCAGGGGCTGGCGCGAGGTCGAGGCGACGCACGCCCGATTGCTGGCGAGTCGACAAGCCGCCGCGGCTTGAGGCATTTTCGGGCGAGGGAGACGATCATGGCAACACAGCTCAAGGACGAACCCCGGCAGGCGAGCTTCCGGCGGATGCAGGAGGGGACGCAGGCCGACTGGATGATCATCGCGCGCGAGCACATGCTGCATCAGAAGACCGTGGCGCCGATGCAGATCATGGACACGTTGCGGCGTATGGGCGACATCGTCGTCGGCTTCGCCGCCGACCAGCTGACGCACAGCCTGATGACGGGAACGCTCGCACGCCGGGCGGGGGCGAGCGACGAGGAGGTGGTCGCCGCGCTCTGCCATGACATCGGCAAGATCCTGTCGATCCCCAACCACGGGCCGATCGCGGCGGAGATGCTGAAGCCTTATGTGTCGGAAGGGATCTATCACACGATCTACTGGCACCAGCATTTCCAGGGCCAGTATTACTACAACCATCTCGGCAAGCCGACCGACCTCAGGCTCGAGTTCAAGGATGCAGACTGGTATCCATTCGCCTGCAAGCTCGTCGACGAATGGGATGCGCCGGCGTTCGATCCCGACTTCGCCGTCGACTGCCTGGAAAGCTTCGAGCCGCAGGTGCGCAAGGTCTTCGAGAATCCGATCCGGCCGATCTGAGTTGCCATTGCCATGCGTTCGTGCGTCACCCACATGTCCGCCTAGATTGATATCTTAACCGTCGTCCTATAAGCTTGTCGGTGAGGCGGATCATGGAAATGAAGCAAGAACGCGAAAAAGTCCGGTTTCCCACAGCGAATGTGGTTGCCGGGGGCGTCGCGACAGGGCTTGCGACGGCTGCAGCAGTTGGATTGTCGCCGCTAATTCCGGTAGCCGCCTTTGCAGGCGGCCTTGTTGGCTTCGTATTGACGAATAAGATTCCAAGCAAGTAACGTATCGCCGCGGTGGGGCGGCGGCACGTATGCGATCATCGATTTGGCTGATCATTTTTACGCTGCCGTTGACCGGCGGCTACATCTGGTATGCACGAGAAAATCAGCTGAAAACCGATTTTCAGTCGGTTTCGCAGTTTGCGTTCTCAGCCCTCAGCATCATGGCTGTATCGGTCTTGCTATACACGCTTCAACGCCACGAAAGTGCCAATGACGAGACCTTTGGCAAAGCCGTCAGAAGCAAAATCGACGTCGTATTGACTTCAACCCTGCTTATGCTTCTCTATTCGGCCTACGACCTCGTCGATCGGCTCGGCTTGGTCAACACCCGCTGATGTTTGCACGGGCGGCTCGGCATAGCTTGCCGCTGCCGCGATGGCTGCGTCGGGCGTTTCCAGCATCTTCAGGTACATCTCGCGGGGATAGGCCATGTGCGGCTTCGCCGGGTCATAGGGCGGCTGCGCGACCGCGCCACCTTCGCCGGGGTAGGGGTCGGGGTTCATGAAGGCTTTGGCCTCCTCGGCGCTGATCCCCGCCTTCGCACAGACTGCCGGGTCGACCCAGACGCGCGCGTCGATGGCGCCGCCAACGGCGACTTCGAGCGTCAACTGGTCGGGGCCGGCGAAGTAGATCGACTGGCACATGCCATGATCGATTGGCCCGATGACATTGACCCCGCGCGAGCGGATGCGGTCGCGGATGGCGAGCAGGTCCGCCTCGCTGTCGACGTTGAAGGCGAGGTGCTGCATCGTCCCCGGCGCCGACGGCAGCGCGCCGTTGCCGGCGTGGGTCTTGCCGAGCTCGATCGGGATGTCGGCGACGCCGGGCAGCTGCACGATCGAGAAGTAGCTGCGGTCGTTGAGGTGCAGGAACGCGTGCAGGCCACCCGGGACGCCGTGCATGTCGAACAGGCCGACGAGCCGGCAGCCGAGCACGTCGGAAAAGAAGGCGACCTGCGCCTTGATGTCGGCGGCCATGACCGCGATGTGATGGATGCCGTTGACCCTGATCATGAACGTCTCCCTGTTGCCTGCTTGAATCTAGGGTTTCGCCGCGATCGGTGGCAGCTATCGTCTTTGTCCGTTCTTCGGGGGCTGCGCCATGTCAACCGTCGTTCGTGAACCCTATGGTATCGCCCACACCGAGGCTGAGGGGTTCAAGGACGTCTACGGCGGCAAGGGCGGGCACATCTTCGTTGAGTGCATGCGCATTCGCCCGGCGGCGAGTGAGCGGGCGCGCACGGCGGTGGTGTTCTCGCACCCGATCGGCGGCGGCGCGTTCCTGCCGCTGGTGACCGCGCTGGCAGGCGCGGGCGTCCACTGCGTCTATGTCAACCCACGCTACCGCGGCAGCGACAGCGCGCTCATCATGGAGAAGTGCGTCGCCGACCTCGGTGCCGGCATCGCCGACGCGAAGCAGCGCTTCGGCTACGAGGCGGTGGTGCTTGGCGGCTGGTCGGGCGGCGGTTCGCTGTCGCTGTTCTACCAGGACCAGGCCGAACGGCCGACGATCACAGCGACGCCGGCGGGCGATCCCTATGACCTGACGGCGAAGCGCCTGCAGCCGGCTGACGGCATCATGCTGCTCGCTGCGCACGTCAGCCGCGCGGTGACGCTGACCGAATGGATGGACCCGTCGATCGTCGACGAGGCGCGGCCGTTCGAGCGCATGGCCGCGCTCAACATCTACGATCCCGCCTGCCCGCACCAGCCGCCATATACGGATGCGTTCGTCGATGAGTTTCGCCGCATGCAGCTTGCCCGCAACCGCCGCATCACGGCCTGGGTGAAGGCGGAGCTGGCCCGGCTCGGCCCTGCTGAGGAACGCGCCTTCGTCGTGCATGGCACCATGGCCGACGTGCGCTGGACCGATCCGGCGCAGGATCCCTCCGACCGGCCGCCCTACACCTGCTACCTTGGCGAGCCGCGCATTGCCAACGACGGGCCGGTCGGCCTTGCCCGCTTCACGACGCTGCGCTCATGGCTGTCGCAGTGGAGCTTCGACGAGACCCGCGCCGACGGCATCGGCAATGCCGCGCGCATCACGTGCCCGGCGCTCGTGCTGAACAACACCGCCGACCTTGCCTGCACGCCGAGCCACGCGCGGCGGCTGTTCGACGCTATCGGCCATGACGACAAGGAGATGCACGACATCAAGGGCGCCGATCACTACTACATCGACCGCCCCGATCTGCTGCCCGAAGCGGTCGGGCGCATCACCGACTGGATGCGCCGCAAGGGATACCTGTGACGTCCGTTCGCAGTCAGGCTGCGTCTGCCGGCGGTGCCGGCCGCATAGCGGCGACATCTGCCTCCTGCTTGCGCAGCGTCTCGATCACCGCCAAGTCGAGCTTTTCGTGCAAGCGCAGGATTTCCAGTTCGGCGCGCAGGTTGACTACATAGTCGAGCAGCGCAGCAAACCGGTCCTTCGCGGCCTGGCGGTTCCAGCCCATCATGATGATCGACGCCTTGATCGCCGCCAGTGTCGACAGCATCAGGTTGAGGCCGATGTACGGAAAGGGATCGAACGCCAGCCCCAGCCCCAGCGACTTCAGCACACCGCTGTTGAGCTGCATCAGCCTAGCAGCACTAGCGTCAAGGCGATGATGCGAAGAGGCTATCCTAACAGCCCCGATCGATCGTGTCAGACGCGCCGGAAACGCATCACCTCCAGCCCCGCGCACACGAAACCGGCACCGAGCGCGACGCCGGCGGCGGTCGTGGCGGCGGGGACGCCGGCGACGGCTGATCCGACGCCGAGCAGTGCGCTTGCGATCCACAGCGCGGCGGCCGCGCGCTGCGTGCCGGCGGCATGCAGCGCCACGGCGAAGCCGGCAAGCGCGATGACATGGACGGCGGCTCCGGCCTGGTAGAAGTCGACGCCGAAGCGCTGCGCGTCGGGTCCGACGATGCTGGCGAGCGCCAGCAGCGCCACGATGAAGGCGGCAAAGCCGGCCGCTCCGATCCGCTCCGCTGCGGCGGCATGGACGCCGAGCAGGCCGAGCAATAGCCCGACGTCGATGATCGCGTAGAGCGCTTCCAGCCATGCCGCGGGCGAGTGGGGTATGAACGCCGCGGCGACACGCAGCGCACCACCGGCGACGGCGCCGACGGCACCAAGCCTGGCCAGTCGGTTCATCGCGCGGCCCCCGTGCCCGGCGCGTAGCTGACCACCTCGTATTCGATGTTGTCGGGGTCCATGAAGTAGAAGCGGCGCCCGGGTTCGTAGTCGGAATGGTTGAACGGCTTGAGTCCGTGCGCGACCACCGAACGTTCGACCGCGTCGAGATCGTCGACGACGACGCCGACATGATTGAGCGGCAGTCCCTTGGCATGCCGCATCGGGGGGATCGGGCCGCTGGCCTTGGTATTGACCGCGACATAGTCGAAGTCGTTGCCGACGTGGATCGTCCAGCCGCCGAGCGCCGACGGCCCGCGCCAGCGCTCGCGCCATCCGAACAGCGCGGCGAGCAGCGTCGCGGTTCGCTCGGGGTCGCTGACGTGGAGGTTGACGTGTTCGATACGGGCGGCGGCCAAGCCGTTTCTCCTGCAGGCGCGAATCGCGCAAATCGGTTGACGGCATCGCGATACGACCTAAAGCTAAGTTGAGGTCAAGCAAATAATGCGGAGGGTGCGCATGCAGAAACAGCCCGGCACGATCGCGATCGGCGAGCTGGCGGCGCGGACTGGCGTCTCGGTTTCGGCGATCCGCTTCTACGAGGCGCGCGGGCTGCTCGAGCCGTTCCGCAGTGCGGGCGGGCAGCGGCGTTTCCTGCGCTCGGACATCCGCCGGCTGTCGTTCATCCGCATCGCGCAGCAGCTCGGCCTGTCGATCGAAAGGATCGCAGCCGAGCTTGCGCGGCTGCCGCACGGCCGCACGCCGACCGCCGCCGACTGGGCAAAGATCAGCCGCGGCCTCCGGCAGACGCTCGACGAGCGTATCGCCGCGCTGACGCGGACGCGCGACCTGCTCGACGGATGCATTGGCTGCGGCTGCCTGTCGCTGCGCAACTGCGCGCTCTACAATCCGGGCGACCGCGCCGCCGCGCGTGGCCCCGGTCCGCGCTACCTGCTTGGCGACACGCCCGAAACGGCGGCCTGAGCCTTTGCCGGGAGACGGGCTGACGGTTCAGTTCGAAGAGGCGCACCCCAAGCTGAACCGATCCGACGCTAGAGCCTGTCCTGTTTAGGTTGCAGCCCTCACATGACCCCGCTCGGGATGAGCGGGTGGTTGGAACCAATTCCGCCCGAACGGGACACGCTCTAGCGCATCGCCTTCTGCGCCTGCGCCCAGGCGAGCTTGCCAAGCGGCACGACGCGCTCGGACATCGCCGCCGCGTGCTTGTTCGACGCAGTGCCGCGCAGGTAGCGGCCCTTGATGCCGTGGATGATCGCGGCCAGGCGGAACATGTTGTAGGCGAAATAGAAGTCGAGGTTGGGGATGCCATCGCGGCCGGTGCGGCGGCAGTACGCCTCGACATATTCGTCCTCGCTCGGCAGTCCGAGCGCGTCGAGGTCGAGGCCGGCGAGGCCCGCCGTCTCGTTGGGCGGCATCCGGTACATCATCAGGTGGTAGGTGAAGTCGGCGAGCGGGTGGCCGAGCGTCGACAGTTCCCAGTCGAGCACCGCGAGCACCTTCGGCTCGGTCTTGTGGAAGATCATGTTGTCGGCGCGGTAGTCGCCGTGCACGATGGCCACCTCGTCGCCCGGCGGAATGTTCGCCGGCAGCCACTCGCACAGCAGGTCCATCTCCTCGAAATGGCCGGCGAGCTCGTCCTCCTTGTATTGCCCCGCCCAGCGCGCGATCTGCCGCGCGAAGTAGTTGCCGGGCTTGCCGAAGTCGCCGAGGCCGATGGCGTCGGGATCGAAGTTGTGCAGGTCGGCAAGCGTCTTGTTCATGGCGTCGAAATAGTCGCGACGGCGGTGCTTCGGCTCGTCGGGGAAAGTGGTGTCCCAGATCACCCGGCCGTCGACGCAGTCCATGACGTAGAACCAGGTGCCGATGACCGTGTCGTCGGTGCACAGGCCGAACGTGCGCGCCACCGGAAAGCCCTGCGCATGGAGCGCCGAGATGACGCGGTACTCGCGGTCGACGGCATGCGCCGATTTCAGGATCGGTCCCGGCGGCTTGCGGCGCAGCACGTAGTTCTGGCGCGGCGTCAGCAGCTTGTACGTGGGGTTCGACTGGCCACCCTTGAACTGTTCGACGGTGAGCGGCCCGGCGAAGCCGTCGACATTGGCGCGCATCCAGTCGGCGCGCCGCGCTTCGTCGAACCGGTGCGCCTCGCGCACCGGCTGCGTGCCGGAAAACTGCTGCTGTTTATCGGTCATGGCGGTGTCCCTGTGCGTTCCTCGACTTCGCTCGGAATGAGCGGGTGGTTTGATGCCGAACATACAAACCCGCTCATTCCGAGCGAAGTCGAGGAACGCACTACCCCTCCCGCGCCACCGCGCGCCAGCCGATATCGCGCCGGCAGAAGCCTTCGGGCCAACTGATCTTTTCGATGGCGTCGTAGGCGCGCGCCTGCGCCTCGGCGATCGTCGCGCCGGTCGCGCAGACGTTGAGCACGCGGCCGCCGCTGGCGACAAGGCGCGCTTCGGCGTCGCGCTCGGTGCCGGCGTGAAAGACGGTCGCGCCCGTTGCCGCCGCCGCCTCGACGCCGGCGATGATCGAGCCCTTGAGCGGTGCATCGGGATAGCCGCGCGCCGCCATCACCACCGTAAGCGCCGCCGCGTCGCGCCACTCGACGGCGAAATTGCTTAGCCCACCGTCGATGCTGGCGAGCAGCTCCGGCACCAGATCGGACTGCATGCGCAGCATCAGCACCTGGCATTCCGGGTCGCCGAAGCGGCAGTTGTATTCGATGAGCGACGGTCCCCCGTCGGTGACCATCAGCCCCGCGTAGAGCACACCCCTGTACGGCGTCCCCGCCGCTGCCATCGCCGCGAGCGTCGGTTCGACGATCTCGCGCATGACGCGCGCCTCGAGCGCCGGCGTCAGCAAAGGTGCCGGCGAATAGGCGCCCATGCCGCCGGTGTTGGGTCCGGTGTCGCCGTCGCCAACGCGCTTGTGGTCCTGCGCGCTGCCGAACGGCAGCGCGTTGACGCCGTCGCACAGCGCGAAGAAGCTGACTTCCTCGCCGACGAGGAAATCCTCGATGACGACGTTTGGGCCAAGGCTGTCGATGGCGCGGTCGGCGGCAGTGCGCGTCTCGGCGACGATGACGCCCTTGCCCGCCATCAGCCCGTCGGCCTTGACGACGATGGGCAGCGCGCGCGTCGCTGCGTATGCCTTTGCCGCGCCGGCGTCGGTAAAGCGCTCGTAGGCGGCGGTCGGGATGCCGGCATGCCGGCACAGATCCTTGGTGAAGCCCTTCGAACCCTCGAGGCGGGCGGCGGCGGCGGTCGGCCCGAACGCCTTGATGCCGGCGGCGGTCAGGCGGTCGACGAGACCGTCGACCAGCGGCTGTTCGGGACCGACGACGACCAGGCCGACGGAATTGAGCCGGCAGAAGTCGATCACGGCGGCGTGATCGGCGACATCGAGCGCGACGCATTCGCAGACCTCAGCGATGCCTGCGTTGCCTGGCGCGCACCACAGCCGGCCACACAGCGGCGACTGCGCGATCTTCCACGCGAGCGCGTGCTCGCGCCCGCCCGCGCCGATGAGTAGGATGTCAAGCGTCGTCATGCGCCGGGCTTGTAGAGGAGGCGCCGCGCGCTTAGCAACGGCCCATGGACGCCGCCGGCAACGCGCACGAATATACCGTATCCGAACTGTCGTTCGCGCTGAAACGGTCGATCGAGGACCAGTTCGGCAGCGTCCGCCTGCGCGGCGAGATTTCGGGCTGGAAGGTGCCGGCGTCGGGCCACGCCTATTTCGCGCTCAAGGACATGGACGCGGTGATCGACGCGGTGATGTGGAAGGGCGGGCGCTCGCGGCTCGGTTTCCAGCCGGAGGATGGCATGGAAGTGGTGGCGACGGGCAAGCTGACCACCTACCCCGGCCGATCGAAATACCAGATCGTCGTCGACACGATGCAGTTGGCGGGCGAGGGCGCGCTGCTTGCGATGATCGAGAAGCGCAAGGCCATGCTCGCCGCCGAAGGGCTCTTCGACAGCGGGCGCAAGCGGCCGATCCCCTACCTGCCCGAACTGATCGGCATCGTCACCTCGCCGACCGGCGCGGTGATCCGCGACGTGCTGCACCGGCTGCACGACCGCTTCCCGCGCGACGTGCTGCTGTGGCCGGTGAAGGTGCAGGGCGAGGGCGCGGCGGCGGCGGTCGCGGCGGCGGTCGCCGGGTTCAATCGTCTCGAACGCAAGCCCGACGTGATCATCGTCGCGCGCGGCGGCGGATCGGTCGAGGATCTGATGGCGTTCAACGAGGAAATCGTCGTCCGCGCCGTCGCCGCATCGGCGATCCCGGTGATCAGCGCCGTCGGCCACGAGACCGACACGACGCTCGTCGACCACGCCGCCGACCTGCGCGCGCCGACGCCGACCGCGGCGGCCGAACTCGCCGTGCCGGTGCGCGCCGACCTCGTCGCGGCGCTGTCGTCGTTCGTCGCGCGCGCCGACGGGGCGCTCGCCAAGGCGGCGGCGTCGCGCGCCGAGCGGCTGTCGCTGTGGGCGGCGCGGCTGCCGGCGCCGGCGGCGTTGCTGGCGCTCAAGGCGCAGCGCTTCGACGATGCTGCCGGCCGGCTGCCGCGCGCGCTTGGCGCCAGTCTCGTCGCTTGGCGCGGGCGTTTCGAGCGCATCGCCGAGCCGCTGCGCGGCGCCGGTCGCAGCCGTATTGCCGAGGCGCGGCAGGCGCTCGCCGAGACGGCGTCGCGGCTGCGTCCCGGCCTGCTGCACGGCGCACTGGGCCGCGCCGGCCAGGCACTTTCGGCGCGCGTCGGCGTGCTGAAGGCGCTCGACCCGCTCGCCATCCTCGCGCGCGGCTACGCCGTTGTCAGCCGCCCCGACGGCAGCCTCGTCAAGAGCGCGGCGGCGGCGCGGCGCGAGGCGCGGCTGCGGCTGCGCTTCGCCGACGACGCGACCCCGGTCGCGGTGAGCGTCGGCGATGGCGGTCGCCCGCGCGCCAAAGCCGCTGGCGGCGACACGGCCGTTCAGGCTAAGCTGCTGTAAAGGACACGGCGCATGTTGAAACTAGGCGAGGGCCGCGCGGCGCGGCTGCACTATCTGTCGGGATCGTACCGCGTGCTCAGCCCCGGCGACTATGTGACCTGTGCCGTCACCGGCACGCGCATCCCGGTGTCGGCGCTGCGCTACTGGAGCCACGAGCTGCAGGAGGCCTATGTGTCGGCGGAGGTGGCGAGCGCGCGCTACGCCGAGATGCGCGCGCTCGGCCGCATGTGAGGCGCTGGCTGGCGCTGGTGCTGCTCGCTACCGTTGCCGCGTGCGCGCATCGACCGCGGCCGGTAACGCTGACCGCCGTCGGCGGACCGTTCGCGCTTGTCGGCGATTTCCGTCAGGGCGGGTTCGCGCGCGGACGCGCGCCGGCGGGAACGGTGGCGCTGCGGCTTGACGGCAGCGCCGTGTCGATCGCCGCCGACGGCGGTTTCCTGATCGCCTTCGGCCGCGACGCGGCACCGGCGCTGGCGCTTGAAGCCGTCGGCGAGGACGGGACGCGTGTCGCGACGGGCGTTGCCGTCGCTGCGCGCACATTTCCCGAGCAGCGGCTGCCGCCGATCAACGCCCGCTTCGACGCCGATCCCGATTTCGCCGCGCGCCGTGCCGCCGAGCTGCAACGCATCGCCTCGGCGCGTGCGAGCCCAAGCGGCGAGGCCGGCTGGCGGCAGCGCTTCCGATGGCCGGCGAAGGGACGCATCAGCGGCGTGTTCGGCGCGCGGCGCATCATTGGCGAAACCGCGCAGGATTCGCATTCGGGCACCGACATCGCAGCGCCCGCCGGCACCCCGGTGGTGGCGCCCGCCGACGGCGTCGTCGTGCTCGCCTCGCCGCCCGAATACAGCCTTGAGGGCAATCTCGTCATCGTCGACCACGGACTCGGCCTCTATTCGTCGTTCCTGCACCTTGACCGGGTCGAGGTCCGCACCGGTGACCGCCTTGCGCGGGGCGACACGATCGGCCGCGTCGGCGCGACCGGACGAGTCACCGGCGCGCACCTGCACTGGGGCGTGATCTGGCGCGGCGTGAGGTTCGACGCAGAAGCGCTGCTCGCGCCGCCGCCGCGTCCGGCAAAGGCAAAGCAATAAAGTTACAAGTTTTGAGCCGGCTGCGCAGTTCGCAACCGACAAGTGTTGCGCAATCGTCACACCGAACCGGCTTAGCGCGCCGCGCGTCCGCTCGCGCTTTACAGCTTGCGCTGCATCTGGTGAGAAGCGCAGCAAGTCCGCAAAGGACTGCGACGATGCCGCGCGCATCGCGCATCAAAGGGGAAGGGAGCAGGTCGGTGTGGCCTGCAGTCATCTCGCCGAGATGCGCGCCATTCGTCGTCAAACTGGGACAATTATTCAAAGGACTGGGACGTGAAGAACGCGAACATTTCGTTCTATCGCTCGGCGCTGCGTTCGAGCACGGTGCTCGTTGCCGCGGCCGTGATCGCCGCACCTGCGTTCGCGCAGGAACAGGAGGCGCAGGAGGCGCAGGAAGTCAGCGAGGACGTCATCGTCGTCACCGGCTCGCTGATTCAGAACCCGAACCTCGAGCGCGCGTCGCCGGTCAACGTCACCACCGCCGACGAGATCGAACTGAAGGCGACCAACGTCGCCGAACAGCTGCTTCGCGAAATCCCCGGCATCGTCCCGTCGATCGGCTCGGCGGTCAACAACGGCAACGGCGGTTCGTCGTTCGTCAACCTGCGTGGTCTCGGCTCGAACCGCAACCTCGTCATCGTTGACGGCAACCGCGTGACACCGGCCGACCTGGTCGGCCGCTTCGACCTCAACAACATCCCGGTCGCACTCGTCGAACGCGTCGACGTGCTGACCGGCGGTTCGTCGACGACCTATGGCGCCGACGCCGTGTCGGGCGTTGTCAACTTCGTCACCAAGCGCGATTTCGCCGGTGTTGAGTTCAACCTCTCCGACCAGATCACCGAGGAAGGCGACGGCAACTACTTCCGCGCCGACGTCACGATCGGTGCCAACTTCGACGACGGCCGCGGCAACGCGACGTTCAGCATCGGCTATCAGGAAGCCGACCCTGTTTACCAGGGCGCGCGTCCAATTTCTCTTGACACCATCGAAACGTTCAGCGGCACGGCGCTCGGCTCGGGCACGTCGGTGCCGACGCGCTTCTCAGGGACGCGGCCGATCGATCCGGCCACCGGCCTGCCGAGCACGAACCCGGCGACCAGCAATGGACCGGTTCGCCAGATCGATCCGACGACCGGGACGTTCGTGCCGACGTTCCAGACCTTCAACTTCAACCCGTTCAACATCTTCCAGACGCCGTTCGAACGCTTCAACATGTTCGGCACGGCGCGCTACGAGATTTCGGACGCGGTCGAAGTCTATACGCGCGGCCTGTTCTCCAAGAACACGGTGAGCACGATCATCGCGCCGTCGGGGTCGTTCGGCATCGGTGTCAACCTGTCGCTCAACAATCCGTTCCTGGCGACCAACCTGCGTCGTCAGTTCTGCGCATTCGACGTCAACCCGCGCGCCGACATCTACACGCCGCGCTTCACGCCGGCCGAATGCGACGCGGCTGCTGGTGCCACGGGCCCGGGCGACGCGGCGTATCGCGAAGTCGGAACGGGCGGATTTGTTCCGTTCGATATCAACAACAACGGAACCGTCGAGGCGGGCGAGGGCTATAACCCCAACCCGCAGGTCGCGCTGTTCCGCCGCTCGGTCGAGGCCGGCCCGCGCATCAGCGACTTCAACACGCAGATCTTCGACTATCGCCTGGGCTTCCGCGGCGCGATCACCGACACGATCGACTGGGACATTTCGGGTGCCTATGGCGAAAGCCAGCGCGTGCAGACGCAGAAGGGCTATTTCCTGAACTCGCGCGTGCGCCAGTCGCTGCTCGTCGCACGCGACTCGGCTGGCAATCTCGTCTGCCAGGATACGTCGAATGGGTGCGTGCCGACCAACTTCTTCGGCGCCGCCGGGACGATCTCGCCTGAATCGGTCGCCTTCCTGACGGCCGACAGCAATGTCGAGACGAGGACATCGCTCGCTCAGCTGCGCGGCACGGTCAGCGGTGACTTCGGTGTTGCCTCGCCGTGGGGCGAGGATCCGATCGCGTTCGCGGTCGGCGGCGAGTATCGCGAGTACACCGCGAGCCAGGTGTCCGACCTGCTGTCGCAGTCGGGCGATCTTGGCGGTGCCGGTGGTGCCGCGCCGAACATCGACGGTGGCTACAACGTCTACGAAGCGATCGCCGAGCTCATCGTGCCGCTCGTCCAGGGCAAGCCGTTCTTCGAGAACCTGACGCTCGAAGCCGGGGTCCGCTACTCGGACTACGAGGTCGACGCGCCGGGCACACCGACCTATGACACGTGGACCTACAAGCTCGCGGGTACGTGGGACACCGGCCACGGCGTCACCATTCGCGGCGGCTATTCGCGCGCCGTCCGTGCGCCGAACATCAACGAGCTGTTCGCGCCGGTGAACACGGGTCTCACCAACCTCGGTGTTGACCCGTGCGCGACGCTTGCCACCGACGGCACGGTCCTGCCGGGCCGTCCGGCGGGTGGTCCGACGGGTGAACTGCGCGCCATCTGCCTTGCGCAGGGCGCCAACGCGGGCAACGTTGCGACGATCCCCGAGCCGATTTCGGGGCAGGTGCTGGCAACGTCCGGCGGCAACCTCAACATCAGGCCCGAGAAGTCGGACAGCTATACGATCGGCGCGGTCATCCAGCCGAAGATCATCCCGAACTTCACGCTGACGGTCGACTACTACAACATCAAGGTGAAGGATGCGATCACGACGCCGACACCGGGTGATGCGATCGCGGCCTGCTTCGGGTCGGATCCGTTCAATCCGCCGGCAGGCGCTTCGTTGACCGAGGCCTGCACCAGCATCAGCCGCGATCCGCTGACTGGCGGTCTCAGCGGCGACCCGAACACCTCATCGGGCCTGCCGCTGGCGTTGTCGAACGCCGGCAGCCTTGAAACCGACGGCATCGACGTCAGTGCCAACTGGAAGGGCGACATCGGCTTTGCCGAGCTCGCGCTCAGCTTCAACGGCAACTACACGTTCAATTCGAAGTTCAACGCCTTCGTCCTGAACCCCGACTCGGTCAATCGCGAGTGTGTCGGCTTCTACTCGCCGAACTGCGGCTCGTTGCAGCCCGAGTTCCAATGGTCGCAGCGGACGACGCTGTCGTTCAGCAATGTCGATCTGTCGCTGCTTTGGCGTCACATCAGCTCGTTCGAGCAGGAGCCGGCGGACGTCGCCGTATCGGGTCCGTTCTTCAACGGAACCATTCCGGCGACCGTGCAGGGTGTTGGCGGCCGGACCGAAAACTTCGGCAAGATCAGCGCGTACGACTATTTCGACTTCTCGGCGCGCGTTGGCATCACCGACGATATCGCGCTGACCTTCACCGTGCAGAACCTGTTCGACAAAAAGCCGCCGATCACCGGCAACAACGCCGGCCCGACGTCGTTCAACAGCGGCAACACCTATCCGTCGACCTACGACGCGCTTGGACGCAAGTACGGTCTGGCGCTCCGCGCCAAGTTCTAAACGGCTCGACAGCAACTCTGATCGGGGCGGGCCTGCGGGTCCGCCCCTTTCTTTTTTGCGGGTCGGCTCAGACAGCGAGCGCCGCCGGCAGCGTCATGCCGACGCCCGCGCCGTTCGCAACGGTCTCGGCCCAGGCGACGACCCTGGCGATCTCGTCGGCATGCACCGCCATGCCTGCGTTCGCCTCGGCGGCGCGCTCGTGCCGGCCGAACGCGGCCCCCGACTTCGAGTGTGTCGCGAACGCCGGTCCCGACGCCATCGCGTCGATCTGTGCCGCGCTAGCGCCGATGCCGAAGTGGTCGACCAGTGCCGCCATGCTGCGCCGCGGATCGGCGAGCAGCGTTTCGCTGTCGATCGCGGCGACACGCGCAGCGCCGAATTGCGCGATCATCCGCGCGAACAGCGCGTGCTGCGCGAGCCAGCTGACTGCCGCCGCCTGCAGGTCGGTGAGCCGGAAATAGTCCTCGTTCGAAAAGCCGAGGTCGACGACGCCGGCGCGGACCAGCTTCATCAACAGATCGCGCACCCACACGCGCCCATCGAGCCCCTTGCGCGCGACCGAGCCGAGGAAATGCGGCAGCGGCGCGTAGAGCACGAGCGCGCGCGCCTCGGGCCGCAGCGCCAACATCGCCGGTGCAAGCCCGTTGGTGACGTTCGACGGCTTGACGACGATCGCCTCGCCCGGACCGAACGGGCGCGCCAACAGCCGCAGCGCACCGTCGAGCGCCCGCATGACACCGCCGCGCTCGGCACCGCGCATGTGCCAGCCCGAAACGTCGTTGAGGATCACCGGTTCCTTGAGACCCATGGCGACGCCTTCGAGGTCGAACGCCCGCGCCACCAGCGTCGAACAGCAGAACGCCGAATGCAAGACGAAATGGATTGGCGCCGGCTGCGGCGCCAGCGCCAGCGCCTCGGCGCGCGGTATCGCGACGATCTCGTCGGCCTGCCCCAGGTTGTCGTCGGTGATGAAGGTCACCGCGCGGTGCGTCGCGCGTGGGCCATGCCGGAACTGCACCTGGTCGGCGTCGTCGGCGAAACGGTGCGCCTGCCAGGTGGCATCGGCGAGGATTGC
>CAYVVV010000005.1:0-29544 GCA_964455325.1 uncultured Sphingosinicella sp.
CGACCACCTCGCGGCGCTGCTCGGTCTGCGCGGGCTCGGGCGCGGCGTCGGCGGGCGGCGGCGGCGCCGCCCCCATGGCGAAACCCCCGCAGTGCTGCGCGACCGACGCCGTGACGTCGGCGAGCGTGACGAAGTTGCCGGCGCGCTTCGACATCTTCACGGGCTCGCCAGCGCGGAACAGCCGCACCATCTGCACGAGCTTGATGTCGAACGGCTTGCCGCCGGTCAGCGCCGCCACCGCCGCCTGGATCCGCTTCACCGTCCCGGCATGGTCGGCGCCCCAGATGTTGATGAGCATGTCCGACCGCGCCGCCTTGCGCCGGTGATAGGCGACATCGGCACCGAAATAGGTCCAGCTGCCGTCCGACTTCTTCAAGGGCCGGTCGACGTCGTCGCCGAACGCGGTCGACCGGAACAGCGTCAGCTCGGCCGGCTCCCAATCTTCGGGAAGTTCGCCCTTTGGCGGCGCCAGCTTGCCCTCATAGACGAGACCCCGCGCGCGCAGGTCCGCCACAGCGGCGGCGGCCTCGCCCGCCGCCTGCACCTCGGCTTCCGAGCTAAAGAGGTCGTGGTGGATGCCAAGCAGGCCAAGGTCGGCCTTGACCAGGTCGATCATCGCGGCAACGGCGCGCTCGCGGAACAGCGGCAGCCATTCGGATTCCGGTTCGGATAGGAAACGCTCGCCGAACTCTTCGGCGAGCGCCCTGCCCACTGGCACCAGATAGTCGCCCGGATATAGCCCCTCGGGGATGTCACCGATCGCCTCGCCGAGCGCCTCGCGATAGCGCAGATGCACCGACCGCGCGAGCACATCGACCTGCCCGCCGGCGTCGTTGACATAATATTCGCGGGTTACCGTGTAGCCCGCAAACTCAAGCACGGCGGCAAGCGCGTCGCCGACGACGGCGCCGCGGCAATGCCCCATGTGCATCGGACCGGTCGGGTTCGCCGAAACATACTCGACGTTGACGTGCGTGCCCGCGCCAACCGTCGAGCGGCCATAGTCGGTACCGGCGGCGAGGATCTGGCGAAGCTCGTGGGTCCACACCGTGGGCGCCAAGCGCAGGTTGATGAAGCCGGGTCCGGCGACATCGACCGACACGACGCCGTCGGCGTCGCGCAACCGCGCGGCCAGCGCCTCGGCGATGGCGCGCGGGGGCATGCCCGCAGGTTTTGCCAGCACCATCGCGGCGTTGGTGGAAAGGTCGCCGTGCGACGCGTCGCGCGGCGGTTCGAGCGTCACCGCCTTGCGGTCGAGCCCAGCAGGAATGGTGCCGGCCGCCTCGAGCGCGTCGAGTGCCGCCGCGACGACGGCCGAATAAGTGTCGAAAATGGGCACAGGGACTTCCAGGACAGCGTTTGGGCGCGCCTGTTACAACGCTTTTGCCAACGAGGCAAAGACGGCATGCGGCTATATGATCGCGCCGGGCGGGAAGGTGACTGCGCCGCCCATCGCTTCGAACATGCGCAACGCATAACGGTCGGTCATGCCGGCAATGAAGTCGGCGACGTGGCGTGCGCGCCCGGGTTCCGCCGCCGGCAGCCGCGCGCGCCAGTCGGCGGGAAGCAGCTCGGGATCGCGGTGCAGCCGGTCGAACAGCATCGCGGTCACCTCGGCCGCCGGTTCGCGCACCGCGGTGTTTTTCGGATGATGGTACATGTGCTTGTAGAGAAACGCCTTCAGCGCACGCTCGGCGGCGCGAATGGCGTCGGAGAATGCCACGACCGGACCATCCGCGCTGCGAACCGCGTCGGCGTCGAGGTCGCGCGCGCGCCGTGCCGTGGTGTCGATGAGGTCGTCGGCCATCAGGCCGATCTGGTGCCGTACCAGTTCGGCGCCGAGCCGGTCGGCGGAGGCGCGTGGGAACCGCCGCGTCACCGCCGCATAGCTTTCGGCGACGATGGGCACCGCAAGCGCATCGTCGAGGCTGAACAGTCCGGCGCGCAACCCGTCGTCAAGGTCGTGGTTGTCGTAGGCAATGTCGTCGGCGAGCGCCGCGACTTGCGCCTCGAGCCCCGGCCAACAGCCAAGCTCAAGGTCGTGCAACGCGTTGTAGTCGGCGAGCGCCCAGCCGGGCGTCGCGACCGGCCCGTTGTGCTTGGCCAGCCCCTCAAGCGTTTCCCAACTGAGATTGAGGCCATCGAACGCGGCGTAGCGGACCTCCAGCCGCGTCAGCATGCGCACGGTATGCTCGTTGTGGCGGAAACCGCCGTAGGGCGCCATCTTGCCGGCCAGCACGTCCTCGCCGACGTGCCCGAAGGGCGGATGGCCGAGGTCGTGCGCGAGGCAGAGCGCCTCGGTCAGATCCTCGTTGAGCCCCAGCGCACGCGCGATCGAGCGGCCGATCTGCGCGACTTCAAGGCTGTGCGTCAGCCGCGTCCGATAATGATCGCCGTCGGGCGACACGAACACCTGCGTCTTGTGCTTCAGACGCCGGAACGCGGTCGAATGGACGATGCGGTCGCGGTCGCGCTGGAAGGCGTCGCGGCGCACGCTTGGCGCCTCGTCATGGAGCCGGCCGCGTGACCGCAACGGGTCGGCGGCGAGATGCGCGAGCATCACAACGGTCCAATGGCCGATCCGGCGGGTATTCGGCTGGCCAGCGCATCAATGCCGCCGGCTTTGAGCAGGCTGCGCGCGCGTATCGCATCGGCCATGCTCCGGAACGGTCCGACGAGCAGCCGGTGCGTCGTCCCGGCGTCCTGCACATAAGCGTTGTAGCCATTGAGCATGCCGCGCGCCTTCTTCTTGAGCTTGGCGTGGTCGGTGGCGAGCATGGCGCGGTCAGGGCTGCTCGCCAGCTGCAGCCAGACGTGTTCGGCCTTGAGCGCCGCCGGCGACAGGCGCAGCATGCCAGCGGGCATCGGCTCGGGCCTCGGCGGCGGGCGCAACACCGCTGGCTTCGGTGCCGGCGGGGTCGACTCTGCAGGCTTTGGATCAGTACGGACGATGCCGGGCGCTAGCTGGACGGCGATTGACTGCGTGGTCGCTGGCCGCGCCCGGCTGATGTCGTTGGACGCCATTTGCGGCAGCGATGCTGTCGCCGGCACAGCCTCGCGATTTGCCGCCTCCGTCGCAACGGATAGCTGATCGGCGTCCGGCAGAATGCCAAGGTGGAGGGCCGCCGCCTTCTGGCGTGCATCGCGAAGGTTCGCGACACGCCGCAGCAATTCGCCAATCGTCGTCGCCGACTGCGGCGGCAGATTGGCGGCGGCGATGCGCTGCGCCTGATCGATGCGCCCGGCAAGGGCGTGCACCAGTACCACGGTGCGTTCGAACGACGGCTGGCCGACGCCTTTTTCCGCCTCCGGCCGCAGGAGCTGCGTCGCCGCCGCGTCATCGCCGCCGATGGCGAGACTCAGCGCCAGATATTCGACGATCGCGCGGTCGCCGGGCGCCTGTTGCAGCGCATCGGCGAAAGCGATCTGGGCGTTGCGGCTTTGGCCGAGCAGGTCGAACGCAAGCCCCCGCTGCACGGCGATCGCTGCCTGCGGACCACCGGCGGCAGCGGCGAGGTCGATCGACTTCATCGCCTCCGCCGGACGGTTCTGCTGCACCAGCGCGGCGCCGACGGCAAGGTGCGCAAGCCCGTCGCGCGGTGCCTTCGATACCCAGCGCTCGGCATAGGTCTGCGCCTGCGGCAGACGGAGTGCGAGCGCAACCTCGGTCGCCGCGCGCAGCGCCGGCACGAAATCGGCATCGATCGCAAGCGCGCGCTCGTAGAAGCTGAGCGCCAGCATATAGTCCCCCGACGCGCGGCCATGGTTGCCGATCTGGACGAGTCGTTCGGGATTGCTCAGCGCCTGCACCGCCTCGTCGCGCCTCGGCTTTTCGGCCGCCAGCACCGGCCCTGCGGCGACGCAGGCCAGCAGCAGCGCTGCGGCAACCCTCATCCGACAACCCTCGCCTCGCGCAGGCGCGCAACCTCGGCCGACGAATAGCCGGCGGCGGCAAGCACCGCGTCGGTATCGGCACCAGGCCGCGGGCTTGGTATCGGTGCAGCGGTTGCCGTCACCGAATAGCGCGGCGCCGGCGCCGGCTGCGTCATGCCGCCTACGTCGATGAAGGTGCCGCGCGCCGCGTTGTGCGGATGCGCGGGCGCTTCGGTCATCGACAGCACCGGCGCGAAGCAGACGTCGGTCATTTCCATGAGTGCACACCAGTCATCACGCGTCCTGGTCTTGAACAACATGGTTAATTTTTGCTTGAGGCGCGGCCAGCCGGCGGCATCCATCTGCGGATCGAAGTCTGGATCGTCGGCGAGGCCGGCGCGTGCGCGCAGCTCGGCATAGAACTGCGGCTCGATCGAACCGATCGAGATGAAACGTCCGTCCATCGTCTCGTACGTATCATAGAAATGCGCGCCAGTGTCGAGCAGGTTGACGCCGCGCTCGTCCTTCCAGACGCCCGCGCCAAGAAATCCCCAGATCATCGCCATCAGGACCGCGGCACCGTCGGTCATCGCCGCGTCGATCACCTGCCCCCTGCCGGTCTTTGCGGCCGACAGAATCGCCGCCACCATGCCGAAGGCGAGCATCATACCGCCGCCGCCGAAGTCGCCGACCATGTTGATCGGCGGCGTCGGCTTTTCGCCGGCGCGGCCATAGGCGTGGAGCGCACCGGCAAGCGCGATGTAGTTGATGTCGTGACCCGCCGCATGCGCATAGGGACCGGACTGCCCCCAGCCGGTCATGCGGCCATAGACGAGACGCGGATTGTCGGCGAGGAGCACGTCAGGGCCGAGGCCGAGCCGCTCCATGACGCCAGGCCGCAGCCCCTCGATGAAGCCGTCGGCGTTCCGCGCGAGACGGCGGATCACGTCGACACCCTCCGCCGACTTCACATCGACGACGATCGACTTGCGACTGCGGCCGAGCACCGGTTCGGGCATCGCTCGCGGCCGGTCGACGCGGATCACCTCGGCGCCGTGATCGGCGAGCATCATGCCGGCGAACGGGCCCGGACCGATACCGGCCATTTCGATGATACGAAGTCCTGCAAGCGGTCCTGCCATCCGATCCCTCCACGGTGCACCGGGCCGCCGTGTAGCGTCCCCTGTGACGGCAGCCACGTTCCCAAATCAAGAGGGCAAGGGCATGACTGCGCGCACCTCAGTCGTTGACCTGCCGCCGGAAGAAGCGCGGAATTTCGAGCGGATCCTGGCTGGCGACGTCGTCTGCGGCCAGCGGCTCAGGTTCTTCGACTCGTGCCTTCTCGGCGCCGCGGCTGAGGTTCATCATGCGCTCGAACAGCGTCGGTCCTCGCGCATCCTCGCGCTTCGGCTCGGGCGCGCGCACCGCATAGGGCCGCTCCTCGGCCTCGGCGATGGGCCCCGGCTCGACGGCTGGCGCAAGATCGGGCTGCGCCTCCGGTTCAGGCACCGGCGCCGGCTCGGGCATGCGCAGCGGCATGACGTTGTCGATGAAGCCCGGCGCTTCGGCGACGACCTCATCAACGGCGGGCTCGGCTTCGACGGCGGTATCATCGGCGGTAACCGGGGGATCGATCACCACCGGCCTATTGACCAGCGGCCTTTCAGTGAGCGGGACAGTGCGCACCGGCGTGGCCGCACCAAAGCCGCCGGCGACCGCGCCGAAGCCGGAGACACTCACCCGCGCCGGCGTTTCGGCCGACTTGGCGCTGGCGTCGATGCCGGTTGCCACGACCGACACCCGCATCCTGCCTTCAAGGCTGGTGTTGAATGCCGAACCGACGATGATGTTGGCGTCGGGGTCGACCATCTCGCGGATGTGGTTCGCCGCCTCATCGACCTCCATCAGCTTGAGGTCGTCGCCGCCGGTGATGTTGATGATGACGCCCTTGGCACCACGCATCGACACCTCGTCGAGCAGCGGGTTGGCGATCGCCTTTTCCGCCGCCTCGATGGCGCGGTTGTCGCCCGACGCCTCGCCGGTACCCATCATCGCCTTGCCCATCTCGCTCATCACCGTGCGGATGTCGGCGAAGTCGAGGTTGATGAGGCCGGGCATGATCATCAGGTCGGTGATACCGCGCACGCCCTGGTGCAGCACCTGGTCGGCCATCGCGAAGGCTTCCTTGAAGCTGGTGTTGGCATTGGCGATCAGGAACAGGTTCTGGTTGGGGATGATGATCAGCGTATCGACATGCTTCTGCAGCTCGGCAATGCCCTCCTCCGCCGCGCGCATGCGGCGCGCGCCTTCGAACGCGAACGGCTTCGTCACCACGCCGACGGTCAGGATGCCGCGTTCGCGCGCCGCCTTGGCGACGACGGGCGCGGCACCGGTGCCGGTGCCGCCCCCCATGCCGGCGGTGATGAAGCACATATGTGAACCGTCGAGCGCACCTTCGATCTCGGCAAGCGTCTCTTCCGCCGCCGCGCGCCCAATCTCGGGACGCGAGCCGGCGCCAAGGCCCTGGGTAATCTTGAGGCCGAGCTGCAGCCGCGTTTCCGCAGTCGCCAGCGACAATGCCTGCGCATCGGTGTTGGCGACCACGAAGTCGACGCCTTCGAGCCCCGAGGCGATCATGTTCGCGACCGCGTTGCCGCCGGCGCCGCCGACGCCGATCACCGTGATCCGCGGCTTCAGTTCGGTGAGTTCCGGCCGCTGCAGTTCAAGGCTCATGATGGTCTCCCTATCGGCTCGCGCCCCCTGCGAGCGGTTTCATTAAGGTTTACGATATGGACGAGTCTGCGTGAATCCCCCGGCGCGAAAAAATTCAACATCTGGCGTCGCATCAAAGGTTCGCCCGCAAGACCTGGAACATTCGGCCCAGCGCCGAGCGCGAGGTGCGCAGCGGCGCGCCGTCGCGCGCGCTGCCGGCCCACAGATCTTCGGGCGCGCGCGCGCCATGCAGCGCGAGGCCGGCGAGCGTTGAAAAGGCGCTGCCGGTCTGTGCGTCGGGCAGCCCGACAAGCCCGCGCGGCCGGCCGACGCGGCAGTGCCGCCCAAGCAATCCCTGCGCGAAATCGGCAATGCACTTCAGCTCGGCGCCGCCGCCGGTGAGCACGACCTGACGGCCGCGCGGACCCTTGAAGCCCATCTCGTCGAGCCGGTCGCCGACCTCCTGGAACAGCGCATCAAGGCGGTCGCGGATGACGCCGATGATCTGCGCGCGCGGCACACGCGTCGGCTCGATGTCGTCATCCTCCGAAATCGGCAGGATCTCGACCATGTCGTGGTTGTCCTTGGGCGTCGTCACCGCTGAGCCGTAATAGGTCTTGAGCCGTTCGGCGTGGATGCGCCGCGTCGAGAAGGCGGCGGCGATGTCGGCGGTGATGTCCTCCGACCCCATCGCGATCGAGGCAAGGCCGACGAGCATGCCGCGGCAATGCACGGCGACGTTGGTGACGCCGGCGCCGATTTCCACCAGCGCGACGCCGAGCTCGCGCTCCTCGGGCGCGAGGCAGGCAAGCCCCGCCGCGACCGGCGATGCGACGATCGTCTGCACGCCAAGGTCGGCGGCACGCACGCACTGGTCGAGGTTGCGGACGGGTGGCGTATCGGCGGTGATGATGTGAATGTCGACACCAAGCCGGTTGGCGTGCAGGCCGAGCGGGTTCATCACCCGCGTCGTCTCGTCGAGCGTGTAGAGCGCCGGCTGCGCGTGCAGGATGGTGCGGGCGCCGGCGTCGAGTTGCGCGCGTCCCTCCGACAGCACATGGTCGATGTCGGAACGCTCGATGCGCTGCCCACCGATGTTGACCTCGACCGAGACGATCTCGCTGTCGAGGCCGCCCGCCGACACGCTGACGAGGACGGTGTCGACAGTGACGCCAGCGCTGCGCTCGGCCTGCTCCATGGCATGGCGGATCGCCGTTTCGGTGCGGTCGAGGTCGGCGACGAGGCCCTGCCGCAGCCCGGCGCAGGCGCGCTGGCCGGTCCCGATCACACGCGGCGGGTTGTCGCCGTCGGCCATGGCGATGAGCGCGGCAACCTTCGACGAGCCGATGTCGAGCGCGGCAATCGTACGCTCGCCGCGGCTGCTGGCGATGGCGCGTCCAACCTTCATATTTCGGTTCCCACGATCGGCTGAATGACGGGAGCGGCAGGCGTCGGGGCGGCGGCTTCGGCGCGCGCCGTTCCGGTTTTGGCCGATGGCGGTTTCGACAGGCGCACGGTCAGGCGGTCGGCAAGGCGCATGTCGAAGCGTGCGAAGCCCTTGGCGACAAGACCGCTGTCGCGGTCGATGCGGACAAAGTTGGCGAGCGCCGCGCGCGCCTCGGCATAGTCGTCGGGAAGCGCCAGCGTCTCGCCCGACTTGAGCTTCAGATCCCAGCGCCGCTCGCCGACCCAGACCGCGCCCGCCACGTGCTTCGCCACCGCCGGATAGTCGGCGAGCAGCGCCATCAGGTCGGCGGCTTCGGTATTCGCGCCCTTGCCGACGACGATTGGCAGCCGCGCATAGCGCGCAATCGTGTCGGTCGGCAGCACGACGCCCTCGGCGTCGATCAGGCGGTGACGTCCGCGATACTGCCAGATCGCGAACGGTGTCCGTTCGGTCACGTCGATGGCAAGCGTGTCGGGCAGGTGACGGCCGACGCTTGCCTCCTTGACCCATGGCAACAGCAGCAGGCGCGCGCGCACCTCGTCGAGATCGACGAGCAGCATCGAGTCCGACGCGCCGTCGAGCGCCGCCGTATAGACGGGCAGCCGGCGCATGTGGCGCAGTCCGGTCACCTCGACGTTGCGCACCGCGAAGCCGGCCTCGGCGACACCGTTCGCGGCGACGAGGCGCAGCCTGCCCGGCAGGTCGACCAACCACGCGGCAAACAGCGCCACGCCCGCCGTGCCGAGCGCGAACGCGGCAACCCCCCAATGTCCGCGCCGTGCCGACGCCTTCGCTGCCGGCCGGTTCACCCGCGCCGGAGGCGGCCGCTTGCCGCGCTTCAGGGTGATGCGCTCGGTCATCCGGCTGCTCCCCGCACCGGGGGGAACTGCCAGAGCGGGGGTCCGGCAGCAGCAGGCGCATGACGCCGCACGCGCGGCGGCCGCTCCACCAGCCTGCGGCTGGTCGGCCTCCCCCCAGTGGGGAAGATCGGGGCGCGCCCCGCCCTCACGCCAACTCCAGGATGCGCTGCACGAGCGCGTCGTAGCCGATGCCGCGGTACTTCGCCTGCTCGGGGACGAGGCTCAGCGGCGTCATGCCGGGCTGTGTATTGACCTCAAGCAGATAGAGTCCCGCCGCGCCGCGGGCGTCGTCCCAGCGGAAGTCCGAGCGGCTGACGCCCCTGCAGCCGAGCAGATTGTGTGCCCTCAACGCCATCGCCATCGCCGCGTCGGCGACCTCGGCGGGAATGTTGGCCGGGCATTCGTGCACGGTCAGACCCTCGGTGTACTTGGCGTCGTAGTCGTAGAAGCCGCGCGTCGGCCTCAGTTCGGTGACGGCAAGCGCTTCGCCGCCGAGCACGGCGACGGTGAGCTCGCGGCCAGGGATGAACGGCTCCGCCAGCAACCGGTCGAAGCTCTGCCAGGGTCCCGGCGCGTCGCGCGCGATCGGCTGGCCATAGTTCGAATCGTCGGTGACGATGGCAACGCCGACCGACGAGCCCTCGTTGACCGGCTTCAGCACGTACGGGCGCGGCAGCGGATCGGCGTGGTGCACGCACGCCGCGTCGACAACACGGCCTTCGGGCATGCGCACGCCGGCGGGGACGAGGATCTTCTTCGTCAGTTCCTTGTCGATCGCGATGACCGACGCGGTCAACCCCGAATGCGTGTATTTGACCCCCAGCAAATCAAGCAACCCCTGAACCGTGCCGTCCTCCCCCGGCGTTCCATGCAGCGCATTGAACACGACGTCCGGCTTCAATTCAGTCAGTCTTGCGGCAACGTCGCGGCCCATGTCAACAGTGTGAACATCGTGGCCGAGGCGTTCGAGCGCGGCAGCGATTCCGCGACCCGAGGTCAGCGACACCTCGCGTTCAGACGACCACCCGCCCATCAGCACGACGACCTTCATTGCGCCACTCCGACCCGCTGGATTTCCCATTCAAGCTCGACCCCCTCGCGCTCCAGCACGCGGCGGCGGACTTCTTCTCCCAGCGCCTCGATGTCGGCTGCAGTCGCCGTGCCCGTGTTGATCAGGAAATTGCAGTGCTTGTCGCTGACCTGTGCGCCGCCGACGACAAGCCCCCGGCAGCCGGCGGCGTCGACCAGCCGCCATGCCTTGTCGCCGGGCGGGTTCTTGAACGTCGAGCCGCCGGTCTTGGTGCGGAGCGGCTGCGCGGCCTCGCGCGCGGCAGCGATGCGGTCCATCTCCGCTTGGATCGCGACGGGGTCACCGGCGGTACCACGGAAGGTCGCCGCGATGACGACCGCGCCTTGCGGCAGCGCGCTGTGGCGGTAGCCGTAGCCGAGCGCGCTCGCCGGCAGCGTCACTTGCTCGCCCGAGCGCAGCACGACATCGCAGTCGACGAGGATGTCGGAGACTTCGCGGCCATAGGCGCCGCCGTTCATGCGCACGAAGCCGCCGACGGTGCCGGGGATGCCGCGCAGGAACTCCATGCCGGCGATGCCAGCGTCGCGCGCCGCCGACGACACGGCGATGCCCGAGGCACCGCCGCCGCAGCGCAGCGTCGTCGCGTCGACGCGCGCGATGCCGCCAAACGCCTTGCCGAGCCGCACGACGACGCCCGGCACGCCGCCGTCGCGGACGATGAGGTTGGAGCCGAGGCCGAGCGCCATCACCGCGACGGCGGGGTCGAGCGCGGCGAGAAACCGGGCGAGATCGTCAGCGTCCCTCGGTTCGAACAGCCATTCGGCGTTGCCGCCGCACTTGAACCAGACCAGCGGCGCCAGCGGTGCGTTCGCGGTCAGTCGCCCGGCGACCGCGGGCATGGACGAGACGGCGGCCACAGCCGTCACCGCGGCACCTGCCGTTCGCGCCGGACCGCATCTTCGAGCCCCGCTGCCCATTTGGTGATGTCGCCAGCGCCGAGGCAGACGATCATGTCGCCCGCCGCGAGCGTCGCGGCGAGTTTTTCGGCAAGGTCGGCCGGACCTTCCACGGTGTGCGCGTCGCGGTGACCCGAACGCTTGAGGCCGGCAAGCAGGTGTGCGGCGTCGACGCCTTCGATCGGCGCCTCGCCGGCGGCATACACGGGCGCGACGTAGACGGTATCGGCATCGTTGAAGGCAGTCTGAAAGTCGGCCATCAGATCCCGGAGCCGCGTGTAGCGGTGCGGCTGCACGACGGCGATCACCCGGCCCTTCACCCCTTCGCGCGCAGCGGCGAGCACCGCCCTGATCTCGACCGGGTGGTGGCCATAGTCGTCGATGATCGACGCGCCGTCGACGTCGCCGACCTTGGTGAAACGGCGTTTGACGCCGCCAAACCGCGCAAAGCCGGCGCGGATCGCGTCGTCGCCAATGTGCAGTTCGAGCGCAACCGCGACCGCGGCCAGTGCGTTCTGGACATTGTGCCGTCCCGGCATCGGCAGCTCCAGGCCGTCGATACGCCGCGTGCGGCCGTCGCGGTCGCGGACGACCACGTCGAAGCGATTGCCGCCTGGGATTGGCTGCACGTTTTCACCGCGCACGTCGGCCTGCGCGGAAAAGCCGTAGCTGACGACGCGGCGGTCGCGCACGCGCGGCAGCATCGCCTGGACTTCGGGATGGTCGATGCAGAGGATCGCCGCGCCGTAGAACGGCACGTGCTCGACGAAATCGACGAACGCCTGCTTGATCGCGTCGAAACCGCCGTAGTGGTCAAGATGTTCGGGGTCGATGTTGGTGACGATGGCGAAGGTCGGCGGCAGGCGCAGGAAGCTGCCATCGGACTCGTCCGCCTCAACCACCATCCACTCGCCAGTACCAAGCCGGGCGTTCGAGCCGTAGCTGTTGATGATGCCGCCGTTGACGACGGTCGGATCAAGCCCGCCGGCATCGAGCAGCGCCGCCACCATCGACGTCGTCGTCGTCTTGCCGTGCGTGCCGGCAACGGCGACGGTCGATTTGAGCCGCATCAGCTCGGCAAGCATCTCGGCGCGGCGCACGATGGGAATGCGCTGCTCGAGCGCCAATTCGACCTCGGGATTGCCTCGCCGGATCGCCGTCGACGTCACAACCACCGCCGCATCGCCGAGGTTTTCGGCCTTGTGACCGATGTGGACGGTAATGCCCTTTTTCCTGAGGCCGTCGATGACGTAGCCGTCGGCGATGTCGCTGCCCTGCACCGTGTAGCCAAGGTTATGCATGAGCTCGGCGATGCCCGACATGCCAATGCCGCCGATGCCGACAAAGTGAATCGTGCCGATATCGCGGGCGATCCCGGTCATGCCGCGGCTCCAGTCTCGATGGGTGGAAGGTCGAGCGGCAATGGCACACCGGCCAGCCTTTCGGCAAGATCTGCAAGCGCGCCCGCGGCGTTGGGGCGACCGACTGACAGCGCTCGCCGCGCGGCATTGGCGAGCGTACCGGGGGCGAGCGCCATCGCCTCGATCTGCCGCGCCAGTTCAGCCGGCGTAAACGCTGCCTGCCGCATCATGCGCGCGCCGCCGGCCGCAACCATCTCGCGCGTGTTGGCCGCCTGGTGATCGTCGGTGGCGATGGGCAGCGGCACCAGGATCGCCGGCCTGCCGGCGGCACACAGCTCGCTTACCGTCGATGCGCCGGCACGGCCGATGACGAGGTGCGCCAGGCGCATCGCCGCGGGCATGTCGTCGATGAAGGTCATCAGATCGGCGGGAATTTCGAGGCGCCGATAGTCGGCGCGGACGCGGTCGATGTCCTCCGCACGGCACTGCTGTGTCACCTGCAGCCGGTGCCGAAGCGCCGGATCAAGCATGGCCAGCGCTGCGGGCACGACCTCGCCGAAGATGGCGGCGCCAAGACTGCCGCCGGTCACCAGCAGCCGGAAGATGTCGTCAACCTCGAAATCGGGATAAGGCTCGCGCCCGATCGCCGCGATCGCCTCGCGCACAGGATTGCCGACGAGGCTGACCTTGTCGGCGTGCCTGACGTGCAGCGTGTCGGGGAACGAGGTGGCGATGACGTCGGCGCGGCCGGCGACCAGCCGGTTGACACGGCCGAGCACGGCATTCTGCTCGTGCAGGATCGTCGGGATCGCGGCCGCCTGCGCTGCCAGCATGGCCGGCAGTACCGGGTAGCCGCCGAAGCCGACAACGACGGCCGGCGGCCTTGCGTCGATGACGCGTCGTGCCGCCCTGCGCCCGGCGCGGATCCTGAGCCATGCCCCAGGCCACTTGAACGGGTTGCGGCCGAGCGTCGCCGCCGGAATGACGTGGCGCGCACCGCCGGTCAGCAGATTTTCGAAGCGCGCGCCGCGCTCGTCGGTAATGAGCGCGACCGAATGGCCGCGCGCGATGAGCACCTCGGCGAGCGCGTGCGCCGGCATCATGTGGCCGCCGGTGCCGCCGGCTGCGACGACGAAGTGTTTGCGGCCGCGGATCATTGCAGCTTGGCCCGCGCCACGTACGGCGACGCCTTGAGGAAACGGTTGCGCCGCGTCAGCGCGAGCAGCAGCCCCATGCCCATCGACAGCGCCACGAACGATGAGCCGCCGTGGCTGATGAACGGCAGCGTCATGCCCTTCGACGGCAGCAGCGCGAGATTGACACCGATGTTGATCATCGCCTGCGCACCGATCTGAGCGATGAGACCCGCCGCGGCAAGGACGAGGAACGGCTCTTCCTCGTCGAGCAGCTGTACAAGCACGCGCACGACCATGGCGACGAACAACAGTGCGATCGCCGCGCAGGCGATGGCACCGAACTCCTCGCCGATCACCGCGAAGATGTAATCGGTGTGCGGTTCGGGCAGCGAGAACTTGTTCTGCCCCTCCCCCGGCCCGGCACCGAACAACCCGCCGGCTCGAAAGCCGTCGAGCGCGCGGTCGATCTGGTAGGTGTCGCCGCCACCGGTAAGGAAGCGGTCGATACGGCTGGCCACATGCGGCACCGACAGATAGGCGACGACACCCGCCGCGACGATGCCGGCGATGGCGATGCCGAGCGTCGCGAAGCTCATCCCGGCGAGCACCGCCTGGACCAGCCAGATCGCGACGAACAGCGCCGACTGGCCGTAGTCGGGCTGAACGACGAGGAGCGCGACGACGAGGACGAGCAGGCCGAGCGCAACGCTGAACGCGGGCACGTCGCCGTCGTCGAAACGCGCCGCGAGGATCCACGCCGTCGTCACCACGAACAGCGGCTTCAGGAATTCGGACGGCTGCAGCTGGAAGCCACCCAGGCTGAGCCAGCGTACGGCGCCGTTCACCTCCATGCCGACGAACGGCACCGCCGCAAGCGCCGCGACGAACACCAAGGTGCCGCCAAGCGCGAGCCGCCTGGCGCTGGCCACCGACAGCATCGAGACGCCAAGCATGACGGGGACGCCAACGACGATCCAGAACAGCTGCCGCTTGAAGAAATGAAGGTCATCGAGGCGTAGGCTGCCGCCCGAGTAACGGTACGCCGCCGCCGGCGAGGCGGCAGCGACGGCAATAAGGCCGATACCGATCAGCACCAGCGTCAGCGCCAGCAGCGGCCGGTCGATCGTCCAGAACCAGCGCCCGACGAGGGTGCAATCGCTGCGGCCGAGCGGCGTCATTGCGCGATCTCCCGAACCGCGCCGCGGAACGCGTCGCCACGCGCCTCGAAGTCGCGGAACTGATCGTACGACGCGCACGCCGGTGACAGCAGCACAACCTCGCCGGGCTTCGCCGCCTGCGCCGCGAGCCGCGTTGCCTGCTGCACCGTGCCAGCCCGGATCACAGGAACGCGCGCGCCGAGCAGCCGCGCAAACGTCGCCTCCGCCTCGCCGATGACGTAGGCTGCGCGGACATGGTCGAGATACGGCAGGCAGGCGTCGAGCTCGTCGGTCTTGCGGCGTCCGCCGACAATCCAGTGGATCGCCGGATAGGCGGCCAGCGCCGGCGCCGTCGAGGTCGGATTGGTCGCCTTGCTGTCGTTGATGTAGAGCACGTCGTTCAGTGTCGCCACTCGCTCCATGCGGTGCGGCAGCCCGCCGAACGATCGCAGCCCGGCGGCGATCGCGTCGGCGGCAACGCCAAGCGCATGCACGGCGGCGATCGCGGCGACCGCGTTCTGCGCGTTGTGCGATCCCGCGAGCGACGGCCAGTCCGCCTGCTGCCCGATCACCATGCCGTCGAGATAGGCGACGCCGCCAACCAGCGATGCGCCATCGGTGAGGATGTGGGTGAGCGAGACGGGCAACAGGTCGCGGCCGCGCGCGATGGCCGCGCTGTAGGCGTCGTCCGAGGCGACGATGGCGACCGCGCCAGGCCGCTGCATGGCGAACAGCCGCGCCTTCGACGCCGCATAGTCGTCCATGCCGTCATAGCGGTCGAGATGGTCGGGCGTGATGTTGGTGAGCACGGCGACGTCGCAGGCAAGGCTGCGCGTCAGGTCGAGCTGGAACGACGACAGCTCGAGCACATAGGTGCCGCTTGCGGGCAAAGGCGCCTGCGACAGGATCGGCAGACCGATGTTGCCGCCAAGCGTCGCCGTGCGGCCGGCTGTGACGAGCAGATGGTGGACGAGCGCCGTCGTCGTCGACTTGCCGTTGGTGCCGGTGATGCCGACCACGCGGTGCGGCGGCAGCTCGGCGCGCGCCATCGCGAACAGATCGACGTCGCCGAGGACCGGCACGCCCGCCGCCCGGGCCCGCGCCGCCAGCGGGTGCGTGTTGAGCGGCACGCCGGGCGAGACGACGATGCCATCGAACTGCGCGAGATCGACGGCGTTGAGATCGGCGACGTGCACCTGCACATCGTCGATCGCGGCGTGCTTGCCATGGTCGTCATCCCATACGGTGACGGTGCCGCCCGCCGCGCGCAGCGCCGCGACGACGCTGAGCCCGGTGCGGGCAAGCCCGAACACCGCATAGTGTCTGTCGGCGAAGGCGCGCGCGCTGATCATCGAAGCTTCAGGGTGGCAAGTCCGGCCAGCGCCAGCACGATCGAGACGATCCAGAAGCGGATGACGACGGTCGATTCCGGCCAGCCGAGCTGCTCGAAATGGTGGTGGATGGGCGCCATGCGAAAGACGCGCTTGCCGGTCAGCTTGAAGCTTGCCACCTGCACGATGACCGAGACGGTTTCGAGCACGAACAGGCCGCCGACGACGATGAGCACGATCTCGTGGTTGGTGACGACCGCGATCGAGCCGAGCGCACCGCCAAGCGCAAGGCTGCCGGTGTCGCCCATGAACACCGCCGCCGGCGGCGCATTGTACCACAGGAAGGCAAGGCAGGCACCGACCAGCGCCCCGCAGAACACGGTGAGATCGCCAGCGCCACGGATGAACTCAATACCAAGATAGTCGGCGAAGCGGATGTTGCCGACCAGATAGGCAATCATCGCGAAAGTCAGCGTGGCGATGATGACGGGCATGGTAGCGAGCCCGTCAAGCCCGTCGGTAAGGTTCACGGCGTTGCCGAAGCCGGTGACGATGAACGCCGCGAACAGGATATAGAACGGCCCCAGGTCAAGGCTGAGCGCGGTAAAGGGGAAGTAGAGCCGCGTATCGGTGGCGTCGACGATGAACCAGCAGGCGATACCGGCGATGACGAATTCGAGCAGGAGCCGGAGCTTGCCCGGCACGCCCTTGTGACTGCCTTTCGACACCTTTGAATAGTCGTCGGAAAAGCCGATCGCGGCGAAGCCGAGCGTGACGAACAGGCACGCCCAGATGAACATGTTGGTGAAATCCATCCACAGCAGCGTTGCCGCGGTCAGCGAGATGAGGATCATAAGGCCGCCCATCGTCGGCGTGCCTCGCTTCGTGATCAGATGGCTCGCCGGGCCGTCCTCGCGGATCGGCTGCCCCTTGCCCTGCTTCAGCCGCAGCCAGTCGATCATCCTCGGCCCGATGACAAGGCCGATGGCGAGCGCGGTCAGGATCGCTGCGCCGGAGCGGAAGGTGATGTAGCGGAACAGATTGAGCACGCCGGGAAAGTCGAGCGCCTCGGCAAGATGGTAGAGCATTATGCGGTCTTCCACCTCAAGACCTCGACGAGCCTGCCGAGCCCGACGCTGTTCGATCCCTTGATCAGCACGACGTCGCCCGCGCCGACGGTGCCGGCGAGCGCCGCTTCGGCACCCTTTGCATCGGCGACGTCGACCACGTCCACGTCCCGGTCGAGCGCTGCGGCGAGCGGGGCCATTTCCGCGCCGACCAGAATGGCGCGGTCGACGCGCGCTGCACGCAGATGCGGCGCCAGCTCGGCGTGCAGCCGGTCGCTCTCGCGTCCCAACTCGCGCATGGCGCCAAGCACCGCGATCCGCCGTCCGCTGGCGGGCGCCGCGCCCAGCAGTGCCAGCGCCGCCGCCATCGACGCCGGGTTGGCGTTGTAGCTTTCGTCGATGAGCAGCGCCTCGCCACCGGTCACCGCAATGCGATGCTGCTCGCCGCGCCCGGCAAGGCCGCGAAGCTGCGACAGGCCGAGGCCAGCAGCGGCAAGATCGGCACCGGCGGCATGCGCCGCAGCCATCACCATCAGGCTGTTGTGCACCCAATGCTCCCCCGGCATCGCGATACGCCAGGCGCAGCGCTCGCCGGCGACGTCAGCGACGACGGTCGTGCCGGCGGCATCGGGCGCGGTCTGAACGGCGGCAACATCGCCGCCAGCGCCGACCGTGATGATGCGCCCGGCATGCTCGGCGGCCTTGGCGCGCAGGCGCTCGTAATGAGGGTTCGCGATGGGCAGGATCGCGGTGCCGCCCGGCTCGAGTCCCTCGAAGATCTCGGCCTTGGCGTCGGCGATAGCGTCCTCGCTGGCGAAGAACCCGATGTGCGCCGAGGTCACCCAGTTGACGAGCGCGATGTGCGGACGCACCAGCCGCGTCAGCGCCGCCATCTCGCCGGCGTGGTTCATGCCCATCTCGAACACGCCGTACTTGGTCGCGCGCGGCATGCGCGCGAGGCTGAGCGGCACGCCGGTATGGTTGTTGTAGCTCTTCACCGACCAGTGTGTGTGCTCGGGTTCCACCTCGGCAAGCGCATGGCGCAGCGCTTCCTTGACACCGGTCTTGCCGACGCTGCCGGTGATGCCGAAGCGGATCGCCGGCGCGCGGGTGCGCGCCGCCTCGCCCAAGGCGACGAGCGCGCGCATCGTGTCATCGACGCGCACGTGCGGATACGGGCAGTCGGCGCTGACGAGGAAGCCGGCGGCACAACGCGCGTGCGCGCTTTCGATGAAGCGGTGGCCGTCGGTCGCCTCGCCCTTCATGGCGACGAACAGCTCGCCGCCGATCACCTCGCGCGAATCGAAGGTGACGGCATCGACGGTGAAGTCGCCGCGCACGCTGCCGCCGGTGGCGGCGGCAATCGCCGACGCCGTCCAGAGCGGCGCATAGTCCTCCCCGCCGCGTGCAATGGGAGGAACCGGTGTGCCGTGCCCGCTCATGCCGCGCACTCGCGCGCCACGGCGACGTCATCGAACGGCAATGTCCGGTCGCCGACGATCTGGCCCTGCTCGTGACCCTTGCCGGCGATGAGCACGATGTCACCCGGCCCGGCGGCATCGACCGCCGCCTTGATCGCCGCGCGGCGGTCGCCGATCTCGATCGCGCCGGGAGCGGCGGCGACAATCGCGGCGCGGATCGACGCCGCGTCCTCGGAGCGCGGATTGTCGTCGGTCACGTACACCACGTCGGCCATTTGGGCTGCGACGGCGCCCATCTCGGGACGCTTGCCCGCATCGCGGTCGCCACCGGCACCGAACACGATGAGCAGACGGTCCTTCGCGTGCGGTCGCAACGCGTCGATCGCGGCGCGGATGGCGTCGGGCGTGTGCGCATAGTCGACGTAGATCGGCGACCCCGAGCGCGTCAGCGTCGCGCGTTCAAGTCGGCCACGCACGGGCACCAGCCGCGACAAGTGGCCGAGCGTCGTCGCGACATCCCCCCCCGTCGCGATGACGAGCGCAGCGGCGGTGAGCGCGTTGGCCGCCTGGTAGGCGCCGATAAGCGGCAGCTCGACCTTGTGCACGCGCCCGGCCGCCGCGACCATCAGCGTCTGGCCGAGCTGGTGGGGGATACGGTCGGTAAGGCGCAGGTCTTCGCCCCGCGTGCCGACCGTCATCACCCGCACGCCGCGCTGCCTCGCAGTGTCGACCACGCGCGGCGAGACGGCGTCGTCGGCCCAGACGACGGCGGTGCCGTCCGCGTCGACGACCTCGCCGAACAGCCGCAGCTTCGCCTCGAGATAGGCGTCCATGGTGCCGTGGTAATCGAGGTGGTCGCGCGACAGGTTGGTGAAGGCGGCGGCGCGCACCGGCAGCCCCTCGGTCCGGTACTGCGCAAGTCCGTGGCTCGACGCCTCGAAGCTGGCGTGCGTGACACCCTCGCGGGCAAGACCGGCCATGTTCGACAGGAAGGTGACAATGTCGGGCGTGGTGAGGCCGGTCGAAACCTGGTCGTCAGCGGTGGTGACGCCAAGCGTGCCGATCGATGCCGACGCAAAGCCTGACATGCGCCAGAGCTGGCGGGTCAGCTCCGCCGTCGAGGTCTTGCCGTTGGTGCCGGTGACGGCGACGGTGACAGCGGGAAACGGCCCGAAAAAGCGTGCGGCAAGCGCAGCGAAGCGGCGGCGAGGCTCCGCATCGGCGATGTGGAGCGCACCTTCGACCTTCGCCTCGGGCCGTGCGACGACAGCGATGGCGCCGAACTTCACGGCGTCGGCGATGAAGTCCTCGCCGTTGAAGCGCGTGCCACGGAACGCACCGAACACGGTGCCGGGCGCGACCTTGCGATGGTCGATGGCAAAGCCGGTGACGAGCACGTCAGGGCCGCCGTTGACGAGATGCTTGAGCCGCATGGCGCGCCACTACCCGCTCATCGTGTGCGAAGTCGAGGCGCACACGGCTGCTGCTGTGGGCTGCGACCCCGCACGGGATGGGTGCAGTGAGTGCCGTGGAACCATCCTATCCCGCCGCCTTGCCCTGCTGGGTGTGTGCGAGCAGGGGACCGATGTCGGCGTCTCGCACGTCGCTCGGTGTGACACCAAGCACCGGCGCGATACGGCTGACCACTTTCGACACGACCGGCGCTGTCGTCCAGCCTGCGCTGCGAAAGCCGTAGGTATCCGTAGTCCCCTTGGGTTCGTCGAGCATGGCAACAACGACATACTTCGGATCGTCCATCGGAAACGCGCCGGCGAAAGTGGTGACGAGGGCCGACCGATTGTAGCGGCCCCCGTCAGGCTTTTCGGCCGTCCCGGTCTTGCCACCGACGCGGTAGCCGGGCGCTTCGGCGCGCTTGCCAGTGCCATGCGTCACCACGAGACGCAGCATTGCCTGCATTGTCCGCGACGCTTCCACGCTGAAGACCCGGCGGCCCTGTGCGACCCCCCCGCCTTGAACCTTCAGAAGCGTGGCGGGCCTCCAGACGCCGCCGTTGACGAGTGCCGCATAGGCACTGGCAAGATGCAGGGGCGTTACCGCGATGCCGTGCCCGTAGGACACCGTCATCGTCGCCAGTTCACCCCATTGTGCCGGGTAGAGCGTGCGTCCACGCTCGTTCAGTTCGATATGCACCGGCTCCATCAAGCCGAGCCGGCGGATGTAGTGCTGCTGCCGCGCCGCGCCGATATCGCGCGCCATCTGCGCGGTGCCGATATTCGACGAGTACATGAAGATTTCAGGGATCGATAGCCAGCGCGCCTTCGGATGATCGTCGCGGATACGGAAGCGGCCCATCTGCAGCGGCCGCGTCGCGTCGTAGCCCTGCTGCATCGAGGTGACGACACCGGTGTCGAGCGCCATCGCCATCGTCATCGCCTTGAACGTTGAGCCGAGCTCGTAAACACCCAGCGTCGCCCGGTTGAAGCGGGCGTTGTCGTTTTCGATACCGCCGGCCTTGTTGGGGTTGAGTTCGGGCAGCGACGCCAGCGCCAGCACCTCGCCGGTGTGAACATCCATGACGACGCCGGCGGCGCCGATCGCCGAATGCTTCGCCATCGCGGCGGCGATCTCGCCGTCCATGTCGTGCTGCACGCGCGCGTCGATCGCCAGCTCGAGCGGCGTGTCGCGCAGTGCAGGGTCGGTCAACCGCTTGTCGAAGGCGCGCTCGATGCCGGCCTGCCCGCGACCATCGATGTCGGTGTAGCCGATGACGTGCGCGCCCAGGAACTGGTTCGGGTAGACACGCTCCTGCTCGCGTTCGAGGACAAGACCGGGTTCGCCGATGGCGTTGACCGCCTTAGCCTCGGCCGGAAGGATGCGGCGCTGGATATAGCGGTATTTGCCGTGGTGCGTCAGCTCGCGATAGATGCTGGCAACATCGTCGCGGCCGAGGGCTGCAGCGACGCGCCGGGCGATACGCCGGGGATCGCCGACCAGCGCATACGGGCGCACGGCGAGCGCGAAGGCGTCGAAGGTCGTGGCGAGGTCGACGCCGTTGCGATCGACGATGTCGGCACGCGGCGGCGCCAGCAACGCCGCGCGCGATGCCGTGCTGCCACCAGGATCGCCCGCCAGCGCAAGGTCGCCAAGGCGCAGCGTTGCCACCGCGGCGAGACCGCCGAACAACAGAATGCCCATCGACAGACGCTGCCGCGCGCGTGCCAGTCCGGCCTGCCGACGGCCGGCAAGCTGGATTCGCAGTTGACGAAGCGCCGCCGGGCTCACCTCAGCGCGACTTTGGTGAAGGCGGCGCGCTCGCGTGCCGCCGCAGCGTCGATGTCGGCGCTGAACGCCGCCGAGAACAGCCCGGCGTCAGGCTTTGCATCGACGCTGGCGGTCACGACGGCTGCTGCCGGCGACGCGACTGCGGGCAGCTCGACCGCGGCAAACTGGACACGCGCGCCGACGTCGGCCGGGACGCCGGGCTGGACCAGCGCCGCAAGCTGCAGCTCGCTGTCGAGAATCTGTCCCGCCGCCGGAGCCTTGAGCGCGAGCGCGGTGTTGTTCCAGCGTTCAAGCTGGGGCAGGTTCGAGCGGACACGCAGCTCGGCCTCAAGCGCCCTGATCGCTTCCCGGTCGCGTGCGATCTGCCGTTCATAGCGTTCGATGCGCGTCCGTTCCTGGGCAACGCTGAAGCTGACGAAGTAAAGGCCAAGGCCCGCGCCAAGCGTCACCAGCGTCAATCCTGCCGAACCCAGCGAGCGGATCATGCGTCTTCCTTCCATGCAGGTGCCGATGTGCGCACGCCAAGCCGCAGCGTCGCCGAGCGGGCGCGCGGATTGGCATCGATCTCCGCTGCGCCGGGGCGGATCGCCCGGGATGGCGGCGCGAACGTCGGCGCGGACCCCCCGACCCGCGCCTCGGGCTGGTGACGGGATCTGCGCGAATCGCCCCCGCTGCGGGCGCGCAGGAACCGCTTCACCAGCCTGTCTTCAAGGCTGTGGAAACTGACGACGGCAAGCCGGCCGCCCGGTGCAAGCAACCGTTCGGCCGCACGCAGGCCGGCATCGAGCTCGTCAAGCTCGTGGTTGACGGCAATGCGCAGCGCCTGGAACGTGCGCGTCGCCGGATCCCTGGGCATGCCTGAATGATGGCCGAGCGCGCGGCGCACGACGGCGGCAAGCTCGCCCGTACGCGCCAACGGCCGCGCGGCAACGATCGCCTTCGCAACGCGACGCGACCGCGGCTCCTCGCCAAAGCGGCCGAGGATGTCGGCGAGATCAGCCTCGCTCAACGTGTTGCACAGATCGGCCGCAGTCAGTCCTTCCGACGACATGCGCATGTCGAGCGGTCCATCGGTGCGGAACGAGAAGCCGCGCGCCGCCTCGTCGAGCTGCATTGACGAGACACCGACGTCGAGCATGATCGCGTCGACGGTGCTGATGCCACGGGCAGCGAGCGCCTGGTCCATCAGCGAAAAGCGTTCGTGAATCAGCGTGACCCGAGCCGGATCGACGCTGGCGCGCGCAATCGCCACCGGGTCGCGGTCGAAGGCATAGACGTGCGAAGCGCCGGCAGCGACCGCCGCCGCGGTATAGCCGCCGCCGCCAAATGTACCATCGACAAGCGTGCAGCCGGCGATCGGGGCGAGTCCTGCCATCACCGGGTCGAGCAGTACGGGAACGTGGGTCATGCCGGTTCCCCCCTTCCCTGCAGCAGATTGCCGACGTGGAAGCGGGTGGCGGCATCGGCACGCTCGGAGGCCAGCAGGCTGGCGGGATCCCAGATCTCGAAATAGTCGGCGTAGGCGATGAAACAGGCGAGTCGGCCAATGCCAGCGGCGGCGCGGATTGCGGCGGGGAGCACGATGCGGCCGTTGGCGTCGTAGGGCTGCGTCTCGACGAAGCCGAACTCCCGCTGCAGCGCGGCGGCGCGTTCGTCCTCTTGGTCAGGGGCGAAGCGGCTGGTGATCCGGTCGTAGACGTGGGCGTTGTAGAACTCGTCGTAGGCGCGGATGTGGCAGGGGTCGAAGCGCAGCGACAGCGTGACTTCCTTGGCGACCGAGCGCGATTCGATCGTGGCGCGATAGCCAGCAGGGATCGACAGCCGGCCCTTGGCGTCGACGGCGTTGATCGCGAAACCCTTGAAAAACTCCCGTTTCACACCCGCACTCGCCGCTTGCAAGCGGGCAAAGCAGTCCCCGACGCGAAAACCGCTCCGGCATCCGCGCTTGGCCAGTTCCGAGGGCTGATTCCCCGCTCCCCTGTGGACAAAGAAGTATCATGGGTTTTTTGTGGGTTTCAATGGGAAATTGTGGGAATACATCGCATTTGCGTGGAATCGGTGGGAAATACGTGGCTTTTGCGCAACGCCACCGGGCGCTGTGCCGCCGAAACACGGCACCGCGCCTGCTGTGGATAAGTCGGTGAATGAATGCCTGCGGCAGCGACTCGCTCGCCGCCGTCAGATTTCGGTGAGATCGTCGCTATCGTCGATGGTCAACATCTCGTCATCCGACGAGGAGCTGTCGAGCGGCGGCGTATCGAGCACCGCCGGCGGTTCGGCCGGCGGCGGCGTGTCTTCGGCGCCGGGCGTGACGCCAAGCGTCGCCAGCGTCTCCTCCCGGGCCTTGGGCGTGGTCGAACCAAAGGGCCACAGATTGGCCGCGCCGATCAGCACGACCAAGAAAACGAAAGCGAGCCCGGTCAGGCCCATGCGTACTCGGTTCATTGCGTCCCGTTGTTTTTGCAGGCGCCCCTCCGGCGCCACGACCCTCTGAACAAAGTTAGTGCAGGCTGGCACCGATGTCGACCCTTGCAGTGGAAGCAATCTTCCTATCACCCTCAAGTGGTGACTATCGACCCGAACCGCTTAATGGTGCGAATGAACGCGGATCGCAGCCAAGGGGATGCACATGAACTTCGAATACAGCGACAAGACCAAGGACATGATCGCCCGGCTGCGCGCCTTCATGGACGAGCATATCTATCCCAACGAGGCACGCTACGCAGCCGAACTCGAGCAGGGGGAGCGCTGGAAGGTGCTGCCCGTTATCGAAGAGCTGAAGCCCAAGGCGCGCGCCGCCGGCCTGTGGAACATGTTCATGCCGCCGAGCCACGGCGGCAAGCCGGTCAGCGAGTTCAAGTTCGAGGGCACGACGCTCACCAACCTTGAATATGCGCCGCTTGCGGAGGAGATGGGCCGCGTCGGCTGGTCGTCGGAGGTGTTCAACTGCTCGGCGCCCGATACCGGCAACATGGAAGTGCTGATGCGCTACGGCACGCAAGCGCAGCAGGAGCGCTGGTTGCGACCGCTGATGAACGGCGAAATCCGCTCCGCCTTCCTGATGACCGAGCCGGCGGTCGCCTCGTCGGACGCTACCAACATCGAGACGCGCATCGAGCGCGACGGTGACCATTATGTGATCAACGGCCGTAAATGGTGGTCGTCGGGCGTCGGCGATCCAAGGTGCAAAATCGCCATCGTCATGGGCAAGACCGACACGTCGGCGCCCAAGCACCTGCAACAGTCGCAGATCCTTGTCCCGCTCGACACGCCGGGGGTCAAGGTCGAGCGCATGCTCAACGTGTTCGGCTACGACGACGCACCGCATGGCCACGCCGAGGTGCTGCTGAAGGATGTGCGCGTGCCCGCCGATTCGATCATTCTTGGCGAGGGCCGCGGCTTCGAGATCGCGCAGGGGCGGCTGGGACCGGGCCGCATCCACCACTGCATGCGCACGATCGGCGCAGCCGAGCGCGCGCTCGAGCGGATGACGCGTCGGCTGCTGACGCGCGAGGCGTTCGGCAAGCGTATTTCCGAGCACAGCATCTGGGAACAGCGCGTCGCCGAGGCGCGCACGGAGATCGAGATGACGCGCCTGCTCTGCCTCAAGGCCGCCGACATGATGGACCGCGTCGGCAACAAGGCGGCGCGGCTGGAGATCGCGATGATCAAGGTTGCCGCCCCGAAAATGGCGCTGAAGATCATCGACGATGCGATCCAGGCGCACGGCGGCGGCGGTGTCAGCCAGGACTTCGGCCTCGCCAGCGCCTATTCCGGGATCCGCACGCTGCGCCTCGCCGACGGACCCGACGAGGTGCACAACCGCACCATCGCGCTGATGGAGTACAAGAAATACGCCGGCAACAGCGCCGCAGCGTCGCCGAGCACCGAGGTGCCGGGGATGCGATAGGAACACAGCGATGTCGGTTTCCCCCCGCACGCCCGTGCTCGTCGGTGTCGCTCAATATTGCGGTCGCGAGGACGATCCAGCACAGGCACTGTCACCCGCCGACATGATGGCACGGGTGGCGAAGGCGGCGATCGCCGACAGCGGCGCCGATGCGACGGGCGCGATCGACGTGCTCGTTGCGATCCGGCTGTTCGCCGATTCGGGCGGCGCCTTCCCCTCGCCGTTCGGCAGCTATCGCAACCTGCCGTACAGCATCGCCCGGCGTATTGGCGCGTCGCCCGGCGAGCTGATCTACGGACCCGTCGGCGGCAACACGCCGCAGATGTTCGTCAACGTCCTCGCCGACCGCATCGCCCGTGGCGAAATCGACGTGGCGCTGATCGTCGGCGGCGAGGCATTGCGAACGCAGGCAAAAGCTGAAAAGGCCGGACTGAAGCTCGACTGGGGCGAGGACGCACCCGCCGACCCTCAGCCGTTCGGCGCGGAGACGCAGTACATCTCGCGCCACGAACTGAAGCACGGCATTGCGCTGCCGGTGAACGTCTACCCGTTGTTCGAGAACGCCTTCGGCGCCGCGAAGGGCTGGACGCCATTGCAGCACCGCGCCCGCATCGGGCAACTTATGGCGCCGTTCACGCGCGTTGCCGCCGCCAATCCGCACGCGCAGCTGCGGCATCCGCGCACCGCAGAGGCGCTGGTCGCCGCCACAGACGACAACCGCATGATCGCCTATCCTTATACCAAGTACCTCAATTCGAACATGTTCGTCGACCAGGCGGCGGCGCTGCTGCTGATGTCGAGCGATGCGGCCGACCGGCTCGGCGTGCCGCAGGATCGACGCGTCTTCCTGCGCGGATCCGCCGACACGCACGAGCATATCCTGGTCAGCAACCGCGTCGACTACGCGACATCGCCGGCGATCAGGATCGGCGCGGCGCATGCCCTGGAGCAGGCCGGGGTGGCGCCGGCGGACCTCGGTCACATCGATCTGTACAGTTGCTTTCCGGTAGCGGTCGAAATCGCCGCCGCAATGATCGGACTGCCGACCGACGACCCGTCCAAGCTGACGCTGACGGGCGGGCTTCCCTATTTCGGCGGTCCGGGCAACGCCTATTCGATGCACGCGGTCGCCGAGGTGGTGACGCGCTGCCGCGCGTACCCCGGCGAATGGGGGTTCGTGTTCGCCAACGGCGGCTACCTGACCAAGCACAGCTTCGGCGTCTATTCGACCGTGCCGGGCTATGGCGAACGCATTGCGCCCGCCGTCTACCAGGCGCGAATCGACGCGATGCACGGCCCGGCGTTCACCGAGACGCCGGAAGGCACCGGCACCATCGAAACCTTTACCGTCGTCCACCACAAGGGCGCGCCGATGTTCGCGATCATCATCGGCCGGCTCGATAACGACACGCGCTTCCTTGCCCAGATGCATGAAGATCTTGAGACGCTGATGACCGAGCCCGCGATCGGCCGCCGCATCACGGTGACGCCGGGCGACCCGATCAATCGCGCGACGCTCGCATGAATCAAAACCGCCCGCGTTCCTTGCGGACGCGGGCGGTGTTTGTCGAAGCCTGTGGCGGGGCCGGCTTTACAGCCGCCCCGCCGTGCGGTTTCGTCAGGCCATGCGGCGGCGGCGCGCGGCGCCGATGCCGACGAGGCCGAGGCCGAACAGGCCGAGCGCGGCCGGTTCCGGAATGCGATCGATCTCGATCACGAACTCGGCAATGTTGAGCTCCTTCTCGGCCGTAGTGAAGCCGAAGCAGGTCGTCACGCCGACCGTCGCGAGGCACTCGCCCGGATCAAGGAAGCCCAGCGCCGGGAAGCTCGTCGAGGTCGGATCTTCGAACAGGAACAGGCGATAGGTCTCGCCGTCATATTCGAAGTCGATCTGGCCCGCGTCGAACGCGAAGACGAAAATGTCGCGGCAGCCATTGGCATGCTCGCCGACGCCCGAGGGCGTGCCGTCCTCGCACAGACCATCAGACCCGCCGCTGTTCAGCGTCTCGAAGAAGGCGATGTCGAACTCGAACGTCAACTCGTCGGCCGGATCGCCCGGCGGCGTGAACGGCGTCAGGTTGATCGTGATCCGCAGCGTCGTCGTCTCGAGCTGGTCCGACCCGGTCTTGAGGATACGGTTGTCGTGGAAATAGTCGTTGGCCGCCTCGAACGCACCGTTGGTGTCGATCGTGCCGGTCACCGGCGAGGGCAGCACGACACCGATCGAGCTCTGCAGGCCTTCGGGGTTCGCGCCGGGAGCCGTCGAGGGCACGCCCCACTTGAGCAGGTGATCGGTGACCACGCGATCACCCGAGCCAAGTCCACCCGAAAACACCGAGCCTATGAACTTCGAATCGACGCTGTACGACCAAGTCGTGACCACCGCCGCCTGCGCAGCGCCGGTCAGACCTACGCCGGCCGCCAGGGCCGCCGCCGGAAGAACCGTGCTGAGAAACTTCGAACGCATTGCCTACTCCTTTCAGAAACCGTCGAACGTTTGCAAGCAAGTCACATGCCAACATCGATGGAGAGTCGTAAAACCCATATAAATCTGCCTGTTATGGCCTACCGTCGCCCCGGCCCGTGCGACTGCGCACGCCAAAGTGTAAAAAGTTCTGACACCGTATCAAGCGGTGCAGTCGCCGGTGACGGGTTCCCCGGATCGTCATGTCAGTGCTAGCAAGGCAGCCATAGCCAGACTGCTTGGGCAAACCATGGCGCCACACCGGCGCAGCAACGACGGGAGGCGCATGCGCATCGGTATCCTGACCGGCGGCGGCGACGTGCCGGGGCTGAATGCCTGCATCCGCTCAGTCGCGCTTTGCGCCGACGATCGCGGCTGGACGACGCTGGGGTTCCGACGCGGCTGGCAGGGGCTGCTCGACCTTGATCCCGGCGATCAGGCGTCGGTTGCCGCCGGCACGGTGCCGCTGACGCGCGAGCGCGTTCGCGGCATCGACCGCCGCGGCGGGACGATCCTGCATACGTCGCGCTGCGACCCGCGCACAGCAGCCGGCGGCGACCGCACCGACCATGTGCTCGGCGTGCTCGACAGGCTCGGCATCGACGTACTGCTGACGCTGGGCGGCGACGGCACGCTCCGCTTTTCTGCGCATCTTGCCCGCCTCGGCGTGCCGGTGATCGCAATTCCGAAGACGATGGACAACGACGTTGCCGGCACCGACTACTGCATCGGCTTTTCGACCGCGGTGACGCGGTCGGTCATGGCGATCAACGCGTTGCGGACGACCACGGCGAGCCACGAGCGCATCGCCATCGTCGAACTGTTCGGCCGCCGATCGGGGGAAACCGCGCTGCTGGCGGGTTTTCTGGCGCAGGTCGATCGCACCGCCATCGCCGAGGTACCGATCGATCTCGACGTGCTGGTGCCGCTGCTCGCCGGCGACAAGGCGAGCAACCCCGAAAACTATGCCGTGCTCGTCGTTTCCGAGGGCGCCACCGTCGTCGGTGAGGTTGCCGCCGACCTGTCCGGATCGGCAACGGCGCGCGATCCCGGTATCGGCCATCGCGTCGCCCGCGCCATCGAGGCGCGCGGCGCTGGCGGCACGGTGCTGCAGGAACTCGCGTACCTGATGCGCTCGGGCGATCCCGACGCGCTCGACCGCATGGTCGGACTGGCGTTCGGGGCGCTCGCCGTCCAGCTCGTCGAGCGCGGCGAAACCGGTCGCCTGGTTGCGCTTCGCGACGGCAATTACGACCATGCCGACATCAACGCCGTCGACGCCGGATCGAAGCATGTCGATGTCGACCGGCTGTACGACCGGTCGCGCTATCGCGCGCGCATCCGCGACATTCGCGGCATGCCGATGTTCCTGTACTAGGCGACGGTCACCACTGGACAACGCCGTCCACAATCTGTATTATTACACCAATACAGTTGGAGACCGAACGATGCAGCGTATGCTTGTTGCCGCCGCCGTCCCGCTAGCCGCCGCCTTGCCGGCGAGTGCCGCCGAACAGCACTTCATGGTCACCGATTTCGATGCGATCGCCGCCAGCGGTCAGCACGCGATCGTCGT
>CAYVVV010000006.1:0-4747 GCA_964455325.1 uncultured Sphingosinicella sp.
CGCCGATCGAGCGGATTCAACAGCATGCGAAACATTACCCGCCATTTCCTCGTCAGCGCGTCGGCGCTGGCGTGCGCCGCCTCGGCGCTGCCGGCCGCCGCGCAGGAGACCAGCGAGGAGACCACCGAGGAGATCATCGTCACCGCGACCAAGCGCGCCGCCAGCATCCTCGACGTGCCGTTTTCAGTGAACGCGCAGACGCAGGCCGACATCCAGCGGTCGGGCGCGAACAATCTTGAAGACATCGCGCGCAACGTCGCCGGCCTCACCATCCAGAACCTCGGGCCGGGACAGAGCCAGGTGTCGGTGCGCGGCGTGTCGGCGGGGCAGATCGTCCGCGACCAGCCCGGCGTCAAGGAGCAGGTCGGCGTCTATCTCGACGAAAGCGTCATCTCGCTGTCGCTGTTCACCCCCGATCTCGACCTCTTCGATCTCGATCGCGTCGAAACGCTGCGTGGCCCGCAGGGCACGCTGTTCGGTTCGGGTTCGGTCGGCGGCACCATCCGCTACATCACCAACCAGCCGAATACCGACGGCGTCGAGGGGACCGTTGAAGGCAATGTCAACCTGGTCGACGGCGACGATTTCGGCGGCCATCTGAAGGGCGCCGTCAACCTGCCCCTGGGCGAGAAGGTCGCGGTGCGCGCGGTCGGCTATTACACACAGTACGGCGGCTTCATCGACGCGCGCCGCGAAGGCGGCGGCGTCACCGAGGACATCAACGACGGCATGCGCTACGGCGGCCGCATCGCGTTGCTGTTCCAGCCGACCGACGACATCAGCATCACGCCGCGCGTCATCTACCAGAAGATCGAGACCGACGGCTTCAACCGGCAGGAGGTGTTCAACCTCTACGCCAACCCCTACACCACCGTCGTCGGCGGCCGCCCGCCGGTGCAGCTCGGCAAGCGCGAGCAGCACCTGCTGCTCAAGGAGGGATTCGAGGACGAAACCTGGATCGCCGACCTCACCGCCAGCATCAACCTCGGCACGGTCGATCTCACCTCGGTGACCAGCTACACCAACCGCGACATCCTCGTCAGCCGCGACGCAAGCGCGCTGACGCACAGCGTGTCGATCGACCTTGGCCTGGCCACGGCGGTGACGGCGATCCCGTCGAACCTGCGCGACACCACCGACGTCGAATCGTGGACGCAGGAGGTGCGGCTGGCGTCGGCGGGTGACGGGCCGTTCCAGTGGCTGATCGGCGGTTTCTATTCGGATACCGACCGCTTCTACCGCCAGCGCCTGCCCACCCCCGGCTACGATCCGTTCGTCGACGCCGTGTTCGGCGCCGGCACGTCGGCGGCGGTGGCCAACGGCTTCCCGCTCAATTCGCCCTACAACGCCGATCTGCCGTACAACCTGAAGCAGTTCGCGCTGTTCGGCGAGGCGACCTACGACATCACCGACGGTATCCACTTCACCGCCGGTGCGCGCTACTACGACTACAAGGAACGGCGGCGTTTCACCTCGGGCGGGCTGTTCTCGAACGGCGATGATCAGGTCGACCGTACCAAGTCCGACGGCATCACGCCGCGCTTCCTGCTGTCGTTCGAAACATCCGACGAGGTCACCATCAACCTGCAGGCGTCGAAGGGCTTCCGTCTCGGCGGCGTCAACGACCCGCTCAACATTCCGCTGTGCACGCCCGAGGACGCCGCCATCTTCGGCGGTTTCCAGGACTATGACGACGAGACGCTGTGGAACTACGAGGGCGGCGTCAAGGTCGGCTCCGGCACGGTCCGCTTCAGCGGCGCGGTGTTCTACAACGACATCAAGAATCTGCAGGTCACGCTCGATGCCGGCTCGTGCTCGTCGCGCGTCGTCTTCAACGTGCCGAAGGCGCACACGATCGGGCTCGAGGCGGAACTGTCGGCGGAGGTGGCCGACGGGCTGACGCTCGGCCTGTCGGGCAACTATGTCAGCGCCAAGTTCGACTCGACCGTGCGCGACGGCGCCGGCAACGTCATCGGCGGCATCCGCGAGGGCAACCGGCTGCCGACCGTGCCGCAGTGGCAGTTCGCGGCGAATGTCAACCACGACTTCCCGGTCGGTGACGGCGTCGATGGCTTCGTCAACGCCTCGATCCAGCTTATCGGCGACCGCTTCACGCAGCCGAGCGACCAGGAGAACAACCCGCGCACCTTCGTGCACGGGCTGCCGTTCGGCGGCGCGCCGGCGGGGGCATCGACGACGGTCGACCTCAAGCTGCCGTCGTACGAGCTGGTCAATCTGAGCGCCGGGCTGGAGTTCGACAACGGCTTGTCGCTGACCGCCTATGTCACCAACCTGTTCGACAAGAACCCGCTGCTGTCGTTCGACCGTGAACGCGGCGGGCGCGCCCGGCTTGGCTTCAACGTCGGCCAGCCACGCACCTTCGGACTGACCGCGCGCAAGACCTTCTGACGCCGGGCAGGACTGCAATCATCGGGCCGGGGCGGCGACGTCCCGGCCCTTTTCTTGGCTTCAGTCGTCGCGCGGCCGTTGCCGCAGCGCCTTGATGCGGCCGCGTCCGGTTTTGGTATCGACGCGCTTCGCCTTCGCGGCCTTCGACGGCTTCGTCCTGATCCGCTTCACCGGCGGTACCGCCGCTGTGGCGAGCAGTGCCAGCAGCCGGGCGCGCGCATCCTCGCGGTTCATCTCCTGCGTGCGGAATCGTTCGGCGCGGATGACGATGACGCCGTCCTTGGTCAGCCGCCGCCCGGCGAGCAGCGCGGCACGGCGCTTCACCGGTTCGGGTAGGCTCGTATTCGCTGCAAGGTCGAAGCGCAGCTCGACCGCCGTCGACACCTTGTTGACGTTCTGCCCGCCGGGGCCGCCGGCGCGGATGAAGCTTTCGATGATCTCGTCGGGTGCGATGGCAAGCCCGCGGCCGACCCCGATCATTCGGCGGCGTGCAGCTCGGCTTGCCGCGCCGCCCACTTCGCCTTGATCGTTTCCGAGGTGTCGCGGCTGCCGTCGTGGCTCCAGCCGGGCGGCTTTGTCACGTAGTTCCAGCGGTCGCGCCAGGTCGGCGCGTTCCAGACGTCGCTGGCGATGCCGATCCATTCGTGGAACGACACCCAGAAGAGGTTGAACGTGCCCAGATTCTTGACGATGCCATAGCGGCAGGGCTCGTCGTCGTGCTCGGGCTCGAAGGTGCCGAGCCACTTGTCCCAGACGATGAAGACGCCGGCATAGTTCCTGTCGAGATAGCGCGGGTTCGTCGCGTGGTGCACGCGGTGGTGCGACGGCGTGTTCATCACCGCCTCGAACCACGCCGGGAAACGCCGTACCGCCTCGGTGTGGATCCAGAACTGGTAGACAAGGTTCAGCCCGGCGCAGAAGAACACCATTTCCGGCGGGAAGACGAGGAAGAGCGGCAGCCGGAAGACGAAGCCCAGCGCGATAAAGCCGGTCCACGTCTGCCGCAGCGCCGTCGACAGATTGTAGTGCTGGCTGGAATGGTGGTTGACGTGGCTCGCCCAGAACCAGCGCACGCGATGCGCGGCGCGGTGAAAGATGTAGTAAGCGAAGTCGTCGAGGACGAAGCAGAACGCGAACACCCACCACGACCAGCCGAGATCGACGATGTGGAAGCGATGCACCCAGTGCGCCATAGCGCCGACGGCACCGCCGAAGACGGCGGCCGCGATGGTGTTACCGAAACCCATGCCGAGCGACGTCGCAGTGTCGCGCCACTCGTAGCGGCCGCGATAGCCGCCGCTGCCAAAGCGGATCCACAGCATCTCGGCAAGCATGAAGGCAACGAAGAACGGAACTGCAATCTTGACCGGGTCGGGCAGCGCCATCGGTCAGGCTCCGGCAAGCGCGCGCACCGCGTCGGGATCGACGCTCAACCGGACTTCGCCGAACATCGGCTCGCCAGTGGCGACGGCGACCTGCCCGGCGTCGATGCGCAGCGCGCTGCGTGGTACCAGCCGCACCGCCCAGTCGTCGCCGACCGGCTTCAGCACGGCGATGCCGGCCGTCCCCAGCACCAGCGCCGTGCGTTCGCCGGCATCAACGACGGTGGTTTCGGCGACGAATCCGGCGAGCGCGGCTTCGGCGATCCGTTTGGCCTCCACCGCATCGATGCGTGGCCGTGGCAGGCCGCGCATCAGCGCCCAGGCGGCAAGCACGGTCACCGACACGCCAGCAAGCGATACCGCGATCTCGGTCAGCATCCGTGCAACTCCGCGAGGCGTTCGAGCGCCAGCCGGATCGGCGACAGGTCATAGCCGGCACTGGCGGCGGTGGCCGCCAGCCGTTCGGGCGGATCGCCTTCCGCCGCGCGCGCCAGCGCCCACAGCATCGCCGAACGCGTACCCGACCGGCAGAACATCAGCGCCGGCCCCTCGGCGAGCGCGGCGCGCACGTCGGCGATCATCTGCGGCGTGATGCCGCCATGCGCCATCGGGATATGGTGATAGCCAAGGCCGGCGGCGCGCGCGGTGGCGGCGATATCGGCCGACGCCGGCTGGCCAGGCGCCTCGCCGTCGGGTCGGTTGTTGATGATGACCGCAAAGCCCGCCGCCTTCGCGCGCGCGACGTCGCCTGCCGCGATCTGCGGCGCCACCGAAACGGCATCAGTCAGCTTGCGGAACACCGGATCGATCGGTCCTCGTCAAAACTTGCGGCTGCGACTCTCGCCATCCACGCCTATGATCGCAAGTGCAGAATGCAAGCCCGTCGGGCGGAGTCGTGCGCAGCATTGGTCAACATTCCCAATATCCTCACCATGTTCCGGCTGCTGCTGGTGCCG
>CAYVVV010000006.1:4757-16780 GCA_964455325.1 uncultured Sphingosinicella sp.
CGGCAGATCTTCATCACCGAGTCCGGTTTCGTGCCCGAGGACGTGGCGATCTACCTCGCCGACGGGCGGCTGGCGCTTGCCGGCTGGCTGTTCGCGATCGCTGCCGTCACCGACTTCGCCGACGGCTGGATCGCGCGCCGGTTCAATGCGACAACGACGTTCGGCCGGCTGGTCGACCCGATCGCCGACAAGGCGCTCGTCGGCACGGCGGTGGCGCTGCTCTGGTGGCAGGGGCTGCTGCCGGCCTGGTTCACGCTCGTCGTCGCGCTACGTGAAAGCTTCGTCGTCGGTGCCAGCATCATGGCACGCGCGACCGGGCGGAGCGCCGAAATCCGGCCGGGTCCGTTCGGCAAGCTCGGCGCCGCGGCGCAGATGCTGCTGATCGGCTGCGTGCTGCTGCCGCTGCCGGCACCGTTCAAGGCGCCCGCCGTACTCGCCGGGCTGATGATCCTCGCCACGGCGCTGACGCTGACCTCCGCCGTCCGCTATGTGCTGCGCTGGATTCGTGCCCGTCGTGCCGCGACGGCGGCGTAACGTCCGCTGGCTGGCACCATTCGGCGGGTTTCGCGGCGGCAACGGTTGAAAGTTTCATCATCGGCACGGCAAGCACGCGGCCGGGCTCGCCAAATCGAAAAGGGTTCGCAAACCATGCCGCTTCGACCGCTGCTCGCCGCGACGCTGGCAGTCACGGCCGCCGGTGCCCACGCCGCGACGCTCTACGTCGGCGCGGGCAAGACCTACACGACGCTTGCCGCCGCCGCGGCCAAGGCCAACGCCGGCGACACCATCGTCGTCTTTCCCGGCGTCTACACCGCCGGCGCGACCTGGTACGACTCGGGCCTCACCATCCGCGCCGCCACCAGCGCGGCGCCGGGATCGGTCATCGTTCGCGGCGGAACCGTCGGCGGCAAGGCGCTGTTCGTCACCAAGGGCCACGACATCACGGTGAAAGGGATACGTTTCGAAAACGCGCGCGTCGCCGACGGCAACGGCGCCGGTATCCGCGCCGAAGGCCGCAACCTGACCGTGGTCGATTCGCAGTTCGTCGGCAACGAGATGGGCATTCTTGCCGGCTCGCTGTCGGGCAGCACGCTGACCGTGCGCGGCTCGATGTTCGACCAGACGCGTAGCCGGCGGTCGGGATCGATCGGGCACAGCATCTACGCTAACAGCATCGACGCGCTTGTCGTCGAGAACTCGACGTTCACGCGCGGCCATGTCGGCCACTACATCAAGTCGCGCGCGAAGGTGGCGACGATCACCGGCAACACAATCGACGACAGCAATGGCACCGCCTCGTATCTCATCGAGCTGGCCGAGGGCGGTGCGGCGACGATTGCCAACAATGTGCTGACCAAGGGCGCCAACGCGTCCAACTGCTGTACCGCGATCGCCTATGGCTTTGCCATGTACAAGGGCGGCTCCTACGTCAACCCGCCGGGCCCCGTCGTCGTTACCGGCAACCGCTTCACCAACCGACGCGCCAGCACCGTCACCTTCTTCGCCAACCGCTCGACGCCGCCCAATCCGGCGACACTGACCGGTAACACAATGGTGGCGCTTGCCGGCCGCATCCGGCTCTATTCGGGTCCGATCGTCACCGGCACCGTGCCGTCGTTCGCCGCGCTCGATTTCGGCGAAGCGGCGCTGTTCGCCGACGACCGCTTCACCAGCCTCGGCGCGGCGCTCGGCGATTTCGCCCCGGCAGCCGGCGACCCCATGCACGCCAGCAATGGCGGCGACTCCGACATCGCCGCGTTCGCAGACCGTGCGCTGCGCGTCCCCGAATCGGGCGTCTTCGCGCTGCTCGGCCTCGGCATAGCCGGGGTCATCGCATCCCGTAGACGGGCTACTCCGCCGCCTCGCTGAGGTTCGCGGGTGGCATGTTGTGGCCGAGCAGGCGAAGAACGTCGGCGGCGCATTCGACGATGTTGCTGCCCGGCCCGTAGATGCCGACGACGCCGGCGTCGCGCAGGAAGTCATAGTCCTGCGGCGGGATGACGCCGCCGGCAAACACCTTGATGTCGCTGCGCCCGGCGTCCTTCAACAGGCGGATCAGTTCGGGGATCAGCGTCTTGTGGCCGGCAGCCAGGCTTGAACAGCCGATGGCGTCGACGCCGCGCTCCAGCGCCAGCGCCAGCGTTTCCTGCGGCGTCTGGAACAAGGGACCGCTGATCGCCTCGAAGCCCATGTCGGCGAAGGCGGAGGCGACGACATTGGCGCCGCGGTCGTGGCCGTCCTGGCCCATCTTGGCGACAAGCACGCGCGGCTTGCGGCCCAGCCGCCGCGACACCGCCTCGACCCCCTCGACGACGAGCGCATAGCGCGCATCGGCGGCATGCGCCTTGCCGTAAATGCCCCTGACCGGCGACGGCGTTGTCGCATAGCGGCCGAACGCCGCCTCCATCGCGTCGGAGATTTCGCCAAGCGTTGCGCGCGCGCGCGCCGCATCGACGGCCAGTGCCAGCAGGTTGGCCGTCCCCCGCGCGCCTGCCGTCAGCGCGGCGAGCGCCGCCTGGCACGCCGCCTCGTCGCGCGTCGCACGCACGCGCTCCAGCCGCGCGATCTGCGCGGCGCGCACGGCGGCATTGTCGACTTCCAGCGTATCGAGCGGTTCGGTTTCGGGCGGGCGGTATTTGTTGACGCCGACGATGACGTCCTCGCCCCGGTCGACACGGGCCTGTTTCGCCGCTGCCGCCTCCTCGATGACGCGCTTGGGCATGCCCGTCGCCACCGCCTTCGTCATGCCGCCAAGCTGATCGACTTCGGCTATGATCTTTGTCGCTTCGTCGACCAGCGCCTGCGTCAGCGCCTCGACATAATAGGAGCCACCCAGCGGATCGACCACACGAGTGATGCCGGTTTCCTCGGCAAGCACGATCTGCGTGTTGCGCGCGATGCGGGCGGAAAAGTCGGTGGGCAGCGCGATCGCTTCGTCGAGCGCGTTGGTGTGCAGCGACTGCGTGCCGCCGAGCACGGCGGCCATCGCCTCGACGGTCGTACGGATGACATTGTTGTAGGGGTCCTGTTCCTGCAACGACACGCCCGACGTCTGGCAGTGCGTGCGCAGCATCTTCGAACGCTCGTCCTTCGCGCCAAACCCGTCCATCACCCGCCACCACAATGTGCGCGCGGCGCGCAGCTTCGCCACCTCCATGAAGAAGTTCATGCCAATGCCGAAGAAGAACGACAGCCGTCCGGCGAAGGCGTCGATATCAAGGCCGGCGGCCATCGCCCGCTGCACATATTCCTTGCCATCAGCAATGGTGAAGGCGAGCTCCTGCACCGCCGTCGCGCCGGCCTCGTGCATGTGATAGCCCGAGATCGAGATCGAGTTGAACTTCGGCATGTGCGCCGACGTGTAGGCGATGATGTCGGCGACGATGCGCATCGAGGGTTCGGGCGGATAGATATAGGTGTTCCGCACCATGAACTCTTTCAGAATGTCGTTCTGGATGGTGCCGTCGAGCTTCGCCTGCGGCACGCCCTGCTCCTCGCCGGCGACAATGAAGAAGGCAAGTATCGGAATGACCGCACCGTTCATCGTCATCGAAACCGACATTTCGTCAAGCGGGATGCCGTCGAACAGGATCTTCATGTCCTCGACGCTGTCGATGGCGACGCCCGCCTTGCCGACGTCGCCGACGACGCGCGGGTGATCGCTGTCATAGCCGCGGTGCGTGGCGAGATCGAAGGCAACCGACAGTCCCTTCTGCCCGGCGGCAAGGTTGCGGCGGTAGAAGGCGTTCGATTCCTCGGCGGTCGAAAAGCCGGCGTACTGGCGGATCGTCCACGGACGGCCCGCGTACATGGTGGCGCGCACGCCGCGCGTGAACGGCGCAAAACCGGGCAGGCCGGGGTCGCCCGCATCCGCCGCCGTGTATAGCGGCTTCACGACGATTCCCTCGGGCGTTCGCCAGCCAAGGTCGCGCCCCTTCACTTCCCTCGCGGCGGCAGTCTGCCAGTCGGCGAGCGTGGTCTTGTCGGTCATGGTCGCCTCCTCACTGCCGCGGGGTACACCTAATTCATTTCGACACGCACCACCCGCGCGGTGGCGCCGCCTCTGCCATCGGCTTCGAAGCGCATCGTCACCGTCGCGCGGCGGCCGCAGGCAACGAAGTCCCAGTCCTCGCTCCAGCCACCGGCGAAGCGCGTTCCGAAGCGCATCGCCGACAGGTCGCCGTCGGTCGCGGCGATCCGGGTCTGGCGCATGCCGACGCTGCTCACCTCGCATGCCGGCACCGCCTGCCGCGCGTGGTCAAAGGCGGCCTTGGCGGCCATGCGCGACGTTTCGCGCATCTGGCTGGGCGTCGCGATCGCCTCGCCGCGGTTGACGACCATCAGCAGGTGGCGACCGTCGACCTCGGCGATGTAGAGATAGCGCAGCAGCGGCGTTTCAGCGCAGTCGGTCCGTGCATAGAACGTCCACGCCCCGTCGAACGCCCCCGCCTTCAGTCCTTCGGACACCAGCCGGTCGGCAGTCGCGGGCTGCAGCCCATAGGGTTCGACGCGCGTCAGCCGCGCGCAGCCCTGCGTCGTTGTCGACCAGCGCGCGCGGTCCAAGGCCTCGGCGGCAAGCACGGCGAGTTCGGGTGTGCGCGCAGCGCCGGCGGCTTCCTTCGCCGCGAACCACGCCTCCGGATCGCCTGGCACCTCGGCCGCCTGCTGGGCGAGCGCGGGAGCAGAAACAACGACGAGGAGCAGCGCGCGACGGATCATGCCGTGGCTATAACGCCGGCGCCATCAGACTCGCAACCATGCCGCCGATGACGCCGGCGACGAGCAACGGCAGCACGCCCGGCTTCCAGCGCCAGGCAATGACGGCGAGCGCCGTCGTCAGCAGCGCCGCCGGTGCGTCTAGGCTCGACCAGTCGGGTAGCGCGTCGGCGCGCGCGAACAGCACATGCACGGCAAACCAGAGCGCGAGGCTGGCGATGACGCCGACCACTGCCGCGGTGATGGCGCCGAGCGCGCTCGCCAGCCCGACATGCGAACGCAGCCGCTCGACGAACGGCGCGCCGGCGAAGATCCACAGGAAGCAGGGCGCGAACGTCACCCACGTCGTCGCCAGCGCGCCGAGCGCCCCTGCGGCAAGCGTGCCACCGTCCCGGTACGCGGCGAGGAAGCCGACGAACTGGGTGACCAGAATGAGCGGGCCTGGCGTCGTTTCGGCAAGGCCGAGCGCGTCGATCATCTCGCCGGGTTCAAGCCAGCCATAGGTTCCAACCGCGACGTCGGTGACCCAGGCCAGCACCGCATAGGCGCCGCCGAAGGTGACCACCGCCATCTTGGCGAAAAAGACGGCGATGTCGCCCAAGACGCCGCCGCGCGCGGCGAGCGCGGCAACGGGCAGCAGCCACAGCAGCGCGACCACGGCGACCGTCGCGGCATGGGCGGCGCGCGACTGCCGGCGTTGGCCCGCGACGATGCCGGTCGCGCCGCCGCCGTGGCCGCCGCCGGCGAAGGCGGCCGAACCGGTGCGTCCAGCCACGAAACCGGCCAGCGCCGCGGCGACGACCACTGCCGGGAAGGGCACATCGAACACGGCGAGCGCAACGAACGCGGCAAGCGCCAGTGCCCACGCCGGTGGACTGCGCAGCGCCGTCCTGCCAATTCTCAGCAGCGCCTGCGCGACGATGACAAGCACCGCCGCCTTCAGCCCGAACAATATGCCGTCGGCGACGGGATTGCCGCCAAGCGTCACATAGGCGATCGACAGGCCGAACATGACGATCGCGCCGGGCACGATGAACAGCAGCCCCGCTGCCAGTCCGCCCCTCACCCCGTGCAGCAGCCAGCCGACATAGGTGGCCAGCTGCTGCGCCTCCGGCCCCGGCAGCAGCATGCAGAAATTGAGCGCATGCAGGAACTGTGCCTCACCCACCCACTGTTTCTCGTCGACGATGATGCGGTGCATCAGCGCGATCTGCGCCGCCGGTCCGCCGAACGACAGCAGGCCCAACCGGGCGAAGTTGCGACAAAAATCCGGAAAGGCCGGCGGAACCATGGCGCGTGTTTCGCACGCGTTCCTTGCCGCCGCCAGCAAATCCGCTACCAACACCGCATGACCCCGCCGCTTGGCATCATCGAGGGCTATTTCGGAACACCCTGGGGCTGGCCCGACCGCACCCATGTCATGCGGACGCTGGCTTCGCACGATTTCCGGTTTTTCATCTACGCACCGAAGGCCGATGCCAACCTGCGCCGCCGCTGGCAGTCACCGCACCCGGCGGAGGAAACGGCCGCGCTTGCCGCGTTCAGCGCCGCCTGCCGCGACGCGGGCGTCGCCTTTGGCATTGGCCTGTCGCCCTTCGAGCTCCACCTTGCCTGGAATGGCGACGGCCGCGCCGCCCTCGCGCGGCGGCTGAAGCAGCTCGCCGACCTGTCGCCGGCAATCGTCGCCGTCCTGTTCGACGACATGAAGGGCGACGCGCCGCATCTCGCGCGCATCCAGGCCGACATCGTCCACCATGCCGCGGCCTGCATCGACGCCCGCATCATCATGTGTCCAAGCTACTACAGCGATGATCCCGTGCTCGACCGCGCCTTCGGCGTGCGGCCGCCGCGCTATCTCGACGACCTTGGCGCCATGCTCGACCCCGCCGTCGACGTATTCTGGACCGGCGAGGAGGTGTGCTCCCGCGAGTATTCGCCCGGCCATCTCGACCTGGTTGCGGCGGCGCTGCGCCGCAAGCCGCTGCTGTGGGACAATTACCCGGTCAACGATGGCCCGCGCATGTCGCGCTTCCTGCACTTGCGCGCCTTCACCGGGCGCGGCGGCATCGGCAGCCATGTCGCCGGCCACGCCATCAACCCGGCGTTGCAGCCCCATCTGACGCTGGCGCCGGCGCTGACCCTTGCGATGAGCTATGCGCAGGGTTCCGCCTATCGCTACGGCGCCGCATTCGTCGAGGCGGTGCGGCAGTGCTATGGCGGCGACGTCGCGCGCGCGCTCGCCGCCGACCTGCTGACGCTGAACGATGCCGCGCTCGACCGCATTTCGCCCGAGCGCCGCGCGGCGCTGTGCGCCCGCTACCGCGCGTTCGCTCACCCTGCGGCGGACGAGGTGGTGCGCTTTCTCGAAGGTGGCTATGCGATCACCGGCGAAACGGTGCAGACGCAGTAGCGTGCAGCGTCCGGTACGCGCCCGGTGCCAGCCCGAACGCCTTCTGGAAACGCCGCGTCAGCACCTCGGCCGAGGCGAACCCCGTCGCCGCCGCAACCGCCTTCACGGGTGCGCCTTCGCCGAGCAGCGTCCGCGCGCGGTCGAGCCGCGCCGCGGCGACGAACGCAGCCGGCGTCCTGCCGGTCGCGGCGGTGAAATGGCGGTGAAAGCTGCGCGGACTTTCGCCGGCGCGCGCGGCAAGCGTTTCGACATCGAGCCGCTCGGACAGGTGCGCGCCGATATGTGCGATGAGCGCGGTGTAGCGGCCGTCGTCGCCGCGCGTGTCGAGCAGCAGCGAGTATTGCGACTGGTGCCCCGGCCGCCGCACCGATAGTACCAGCCGCCGCGCGATGGCATTGGCGATCGCCGCGCCGGCGTCCGCCTCGACGATAGCGAGCGCCATGTCGATGCCCGCGGTGACCCCGGCCGACGTCCACAGCCGGCCGTCGGCGACGAACATCGGCGCGCCGTCGACCGTCGCCTCGGGCACCATCGCCGCCAGCTGCCGCGCCGCGCGCCAGTGCGTCGTGCAGCGCCGTCCGGCGAGTAGCCCCCATGCGCCGAGCGCGAACCCGCCGGTGCAGATCGACCCATAGCGCCGCGCCACCGCCGCGCCGCCGCGGAACCAGTCGGCGGTCGCTGCGTCGCGCATCAGCGCCATCAGACCCGGACCGTCGCCGCCGGCGACGAACAGCATGTCGCCCGCGCGCACGCCAACGCCGCGGCAGGCGACCGTCGCCATCGCGATGCCGCTGCTCGCGCGAACCGGCCCGCCCGCAGCCGAAACCGTGACAACGCCGCTCGGCACCCCCAGCGCCTCGGCAGCAGCAGCGAAGACGCCTGCCGGCCCGGCGAGGTCGAGCAGCTGGAACCCGTCGAAGACAAGGAAGATCTGTCACATTGGCAGAAATTATCATGAAAATGTCATTTCTGCCAATCTCGTAATGACGCATAGGGGCGACGATCGTGAAGTTCGGAGACTGCTATGACCGAGCCCTTCCACATCGGTTTCCTGCTCTACCCCGGTCTCACCCAGCTCGACATGACCGGCCCGGCGCAGGTTCTCGGCCGCATGCCGGGAGCGAAGCTGCACTTCGTCTGGAAGACCCGGGCGCCGATTACCGACGATCTCGGCCTTACCTTCGTGCCGTCGGCGACCTTCGCCGACTGCCCGCCGCTCGACATGGTCTGTGTTCCCGGCGGCTATGGCTGCACGGCGGTGATGCGCGACGACGAAGCCTTGGCCTGGCTGCGCCGGCAGGCGGCAGCGGCGCGGTTCGTCACCAGCGTCTGCACCGGCTCGCTGATCCTCGCCGCCGCCGGCCTGCTCGACGGCTACAAGGCGGGCTGCCACTGGGCGTGGCGCGAACATCTGACGGCGTTTGGCGCCATCCCCGTCGCCGAGCGCATCGTCGAGGACGGTAACCGTATCTCGGGTGGCGGCGTCACTGCCGGCATCGACTTCGGCTTTCGCATCGTCGAGCGGCTGCACGGCCGCGACATGGCGGAAATGATCCAGCTCGCGCTCGAATACGACCCCGCGCCGATTGGCGGCGGTACGCCCGAAACGGCGCGGCCGGCGATTCTCGACGCCGCCATGGCGGCGATGACGGCGCGCGGCCTTGCCGACCGCGCCGCCGAAATCCAGGCGATCGCCAACGCCTAGGCGTTGGCCGGCCAAGATGCGGCGCCGCCGTCATGGGACTCGCCATGGCGGCGCGCCGACGCTAGCACTGCGCGGATGATTGTTGGGAGACCCTGATGCGCACCCTGCTCGTTGCTTCGCTGCTCGCGACCATCACCGTTGCACCCGGCCTTGCCGCCCCCGCCGACGACTTCGCCCGGCTGCGCGACGACATCTGGCAGGCGACGCTTGACGCCAGCCCGCGTCTTGCCACCAGCCTCGGCGACCGGCGTGGTGATGGCAGGCTCGAGGATATCTCGTTCGCCGAGAGCGAGCGGCAACTGGCGCTGGCGAAGCGTTTCCTCGCCCGGCTCGACGCGATCGATCCCGCGGCGCTGGCTGCCGCCGACCGCATCGACCATCAGATCATCCGGCGCAGCCTCAAGTCGCAGATCGACGGCGCCGCGTTCGGGCAGGAGCGCTACGTGCTCTTCACCAACCGGTTCGGCTGGCACATGGGCTTCGCCGGCCTTCCCGACGATTCGCCGTTCTTCACCAAGGCCGATTACGAAAGCTACGTCGGCCGGCTTGAGTCCTATGGCAGGCAGAACGCCGACGGCATCGACATGACCCGCCGCGCCATCGCGGCCGGCTACACGCAGCCGTGCGAAGCGATGCGCGGCTTCGAGCGCACGATCGAAGGCCGCATCACCGACAGCGCCGGTACGTCGAGCTTCATGGCACCATTCGCCAGCCGCCCATCGACCATTGCCGACGCCGACTGGGCGGCGCTCAAGGCGCGCGCCGCGGCGGCGGTCGAAGGCATCGTCGTCCCCGCCTACCGCGACTTCCTGAAGTTCTACACCGCCGAGTACGCACCCAAATGCCGCAAGACGGTCGGCATTTCGGCGACGAGGAACGGCGCCGCCTATTACGCCTTCCGCATCGACCAGCAGACAACGACGTCGAAGTCGGCGGACGAGATCCACGCGATCGGCCTTGCCGAGGTCGCGCGCATCCTTGCCGAAATGGACGCGGTGGTGAAGCGCGCCGGTTTCGATGGCGACCGCAAGGCCTATATCGCCATGCTGCGCACTGACCCCAAATATTATCCCAAGACGGGCGAGGAGCTGCTGAAGGAGGCCGGCGCGCTGGCCAAGACCATCGACGGCTGGATGCCGAAGCTGTTCGGCAAGCTGCCGCGCACCCCTTACACGGTGCTGGCGATTCCCGACGACCAGGCCGCCGGCAACACCACCGCCTATTACGAACCGGGCGCGCTCGCCGCCGGACGTGCCGGCATCTATCGGGTCAACCTGACCGAGCTTGACCAGCGGCCGCTGTTCGAGCTGCCGGCGCTCGGCGTGCACGAGGCCGTCCCCGGCCACCATCACCAGATCGCACTGCAGCAGGAGCTCGACCTGCATCCGCTGCGCCGCCATGGCACCTTCTTCACCGCCTTCGTCGAGGGCTGGGGACTCTATTCGGAACGGCTGGGAATCGAGATGGGGCTCTACGACACGCCTGAGAAGGACATGGGCCGCCTCAGCTACGAGATGTGGCGCGCCTGCCGTCTCGTCGTCGATACCGGCATGCATGCCAAGGGCTGGTCGAAGCAACAGGCGGTCGACTTCATGCTCGATAACACCGCGCTGTCGCCGGCCAACGTCGAGGCCGAGGTCAACCGCTACATCACCTGGCCCGGCCAGGCACTGGCCTACAAGCTCGGCGAGCTCAAGATCCGCGAACTGCGCGCCAGGGCAGAAGCCGAACTCGGCGCCGGCTTCGACCTGCGCGCCTTCCACGATGCCGTGCTTGAGAACGGTGCCGTGCCGCTCGACGTGCTCGAACGCCATGTCAACGACTGGATTACGGCGCGCAAGAACGCCTGATCGCTGATCGCTTTTCGAATCCGATCGGTCGGTTTTGGAGCCGGACAGGCATTTCGTTGCCAGCCCGCCCTAGTGTGCGGGGCCTCGACAAGGAGACCCCATCGTGCGCCGGCTGGCCGAATCGCTGCTGTTCCCCGTTCTGTTCATAGGCACGCTCGCCGCTTACTGGCTGGCAACGGCGCGCGGCGTTGATGCGGGCGTTGCCGTGCTCCTCGTCACCGTCGCCAACGTCATCGCCGTTGCCGGGCTCGAACTCGTCTTTCCGCACCGGCGCGACTGGCTTTGGACCAGCGACAGGCAGGTCGCCAACGACATCGTTCACGGGCTTGCGCTTGCCCTCATCGGGGGTCGCCTCGGCGAACTGCTGCTCGCCTCGGCGACCGCGATCATCGCCGCGCGTATCGCCGAGCAGGCGGGCGGATCGCTCTGGCCCAGCGCCGCGCCGCTCTGGATCGAAATCTGCCTTGTCGTCCTGTTCGCCGATCTCGTCGACTGGGCGAAGCACTGGCTCTACCATCATTCGCCGCTCTGGCGGGTGCATGCGCTGCACCACAATCCGACGCGCATGCACATCGCCAAGGCCGGCCGCCTGCACTTTCTCGAGGCGACCATCCGCTACGCCATCATTTCGGTGCCGCTCATCGCGCTCGGCGCCTCGGGTGAGGTGCTGCTCTGGTATGCGGTCATCACCAATGCGCTCGGCAATCTTAACCACAGCAACCTTGCCATGCGCGTGCCGTGCTGGCTCGACAAAATGTTCGCGACGCCGGCGGTCCACCGCCTGCACCACGCCAACGACCCCGATCTTGGCCGTTCCAACCTGTCGCCGGTCACCATGCTGGCCGACCATCTGTTCGGCACCTGGCGCGACCCGGCGCAGTATCCGGTCTACGATGTCGGCATCGCCGATGACCCGTTGCCAGGCAACCTCGTCGGTCAGCTTTTCTCGCCGATCATATGGCCGATGCTGGCACGCCATCGGTCGGCGGCAGACATGCAGGAGACAGTCTAATGCTGCGTCACATTGTTGCACTTGGCGCCGGCCTGGCGCTCGCCACGCCCGCCAATGCGTCGGCCGAAATCGGCGGCAGCTGGCTCACACCCGGCGGCAAGTCGATCGTCGAGATCAAGCCCTGCGCCGGCGGCATCGATTGGTGCGGCCGCATCGCCTGGCTGCGCGATCCCCTTGCGCCCGACGGCGGACCCGTGCGCGATGCCGAAAACCGCGATGCAGCGCTCCGGCAGCGGCCGCTGCTCGGCATCGAACTGCTGAGCGGGTTTCGGCGCGCTTCCGACGGGGTCTGGAAGCACGGCCGCATCTACAACCCTGAGGACGGCCGCA
>CAYVVV010000006.1:16880-29264 GCA_964455325.1 uncultured Sphingosinicella sp.
ACGGCCGCATCTACAACCCTGAGGACGGCCGCACCTACAACGCCCAGTTGCGGCGCAGTGGCAACGGCACGCTCGAGGTCAAGGGCTGTGCCCTGTCGATCTTCTGCCGGACGCAGCACTGGACGCGGGTCGACCCGCGGTAGCGCCGAAAAGGAAATCTTAATCGACATGCGCGATGATGAGCGAGCGATACCGATACAACGGAGACGATCGCGTGGGCGACAGGCGTGCCGATGACCTCCGGCCCAGTTTCAAGTCGGGCACCGTCCGTTGTGGCGGCACGACCCAGCGCGTGACCATCCTGAACCTGTCGGGCGGCGGCGCCATGATCGATGGGCCGGAACCGTTCAGCGAGGACACCGAGCTGCTGTTCGAATGCGCCGAGACCGGTCCGGTCGTGGCACGCGTTGCCTGGGTGCTTGGCAAGCGCTGCGGCCTCACCTTCGATCACGTCGTCGGACTTGCCGCCAAGCCGGGGAGCGCGGCCGCCTGAGCGAGGTCGTGCCCTGCCGCCGCTGGCCATGGACGGACTGGCGTCGGCCACCTGCGGCACGCTGCGGCCGCACCGCTGATCATCCCGTCTCCACCGCGTTGCCGGCGCCGCCGGCCGTGCCCGATCCTCGCGCCCAGCCGTAGCGCGGCCGCGCGGCGCCGCCAGCGGTGTCCGCTGTCAAACCGCTGGCCGCAGCCAGTCCAGACAACGCCGCCGAAGCTGCGGCGCCAGTGGCAGGGCCGCAAGCGCAGTTTCCGGATTCGTGGCAAGGCGCGGCTCGAGTTGCACCGCGTCTGCCCAGTACCGCCGCGCCTGCGACAAGCGGTTCTGGCGCGCCTCCACCATCGCCAGCAGCACCCGCTGCAACATGGTCTGCCGCGTTGTGTGAAGCCGCTGGGCGGCGTCGCGGGCGGCGGCGACATCGTCTTCGAGAATGGCCGCCACGACCAGACCCATATAGAACCAGATTGGCGGATTGCTGTGTTGTTCGATCGCACTCGCCAGTATCGGCCGACCACTGGCATCGCCGATCAGGACGAGGTGCAAGCCGGCAAGGCCCAGCAGTTCGGGATTGCTTGGTGCGAAGATCTGGATCTTGCGCGCATGCTCGCGTACCCAGGCAGCATTGCCCTGGTAGAGCGCCGCCTGCATCTGTGCATAGTATGCAAAGCCTGACCGCGGATTGAGGTCTATCGCCTCGTCGGCCTGCGCGGACGCGAGCAGCAGTTGCCGCCGCCGGTCGCTAGCGGGCATCGTCCGCACCTCTTCGATCAGCATCAACGCCTTGAGCGCATGCGCCAATGCGTCCTGCGGGTGGTGGTCGAGCCATCGGTCGATGCACCTCTTGATCGGGCCACCGTCAATCGCTGTATGGTCGTGCCAGTAATCCATGAATGCCAGCCAGCAGCCGTAGGGGGTGTTGATGTCGACATGCTGCTGTCGCTGGTGGCTGTGCAACACACCGGCTGTGTGTCCGAACGCGCCGCTGACGACACGTGCGACATCCCGGATGTCAAACAATTCGGCCCCGGCAGGCGACCGCACACGCGACCGCGACCAGACAACGCGTCCGTCCGATGCAACCACAACCTCGATGCGAATGTCGGTCCCGCCCTCCGCGGCCCGCAGCCAGCCTTTGACGCGATAGTCGGCGTTGGACCTGTATTGACCGGTGACGACAAGCGTGTCGAACTGGCTCAGCATCTCGACCATGGCCATGCGCAGTTCGGCTGCCGCGAGGCGCTGCGACTCGGTGCCGTTGATGGCGACAAACGGCGCCACTTCGACAATTGGGAAGTTGCGCTGGGTCCAGCCGCCTTCGGCCGACTCGCGTTGAAACAGCAGCACTGCAAGCGCGATGACCGCCGTAAGCGCCAGCATCGCGCATACCGACAAAACCGACGGCTGCAACCATCGCCACCGCGCGCCCGGCGTACGGTCACCATCGCCTGCCGGCAGGAAGTCGACGCGATAGCCACCGGCGGGAATGTGGAAGCGCACGCCGTGCGCTGCGGGTGTGACGGCGTAGTGCGCGTCGAGCATCTTGCGCAGCCTGCCGACCAGAACGCGCGGATAGGAATCGGCCTGTGGATCGAAATCGGGCTCTCGGCCGAGTCCATCAACGGCGACGGTGAACGATTTAAGCGCATCACCCCTGCCAGCGAGCGACTCTTCGACGAGGAAGCGCAACAAGCGTTGCATGACCGGGGCCCGCGTGAAGACGGGATCGTGCTCCAGCGCCTCAAGCTCGCGGATGGCGCGCTCAGCGGTATCGGGTTCGGGTTCGATCATTCGGAAGCACTCGCGTTCCTCCCGACTGAGTATTCTTCCCCGACTGAGTATCGTTGTCTGACTGAAGTACACGATACATTGGTTAAGAAACTGTAAATCATTAAGAAAAATTAAGCAACAGAATTCAGCATTTCTCACTGTAACGGTCGGTGTCACCCCGCGTTACGCCGCGTGCAACCCCTTGTCACCTGCCGCGACGCTGCAAGCTTTGGCGTCGATGTAGCGGTTTCGCGGAACCATTGTCACCGGAACAAACTGACGCAGCCACCCCCGATCTGCTTTCATTGCGATCGTGCTCATCCGCGTAGAGATGGTTTGGACCGCAATAGCAATCCTCTCAAAGATTGCGGTCTTTCCCCCGGCGGCGGCCACTGCGTCCAACACAGTGGTCGCCGCCACAATCATCGAAGGGGCGAGGATCGACCTCGATGCTGCGGATGACCCTGCCCGTTCCGACATCCAACAGCGTCGTACGCGCCCGCACCCTCGCGGCGATGGCTGTCCGCGTGGCTTGCACGCCGATGCGCTGCCGCCGGCACGCGCGGCGAAGTGCGGGCCCGCGACCGTGGATTTCGAATGAGCCTGCGCGCGCGGATCCTCGATGCGGCGGCGTCCGACCCGATCGCAACCTTCCATCACCAGGTCCCGAGGAACAGTTTACGATGAGTTATACCGACGAACGTGGACGCGTCTCGACACGCCTCGCAGGCAGTATCGAACATGATGGACAGCGGTCGGCAGTCGCCGTCCGCAACCTGTCGGTGGGCGGCGCAATGATCGAGAGTGCGCAGCCGCTGCGCGAGGGGGACCGCGTCCGGTTCGACTCGGACGCGACGGGCATCGTCGATGCCAGCATCGTCTGGGTCATCGGCAACCGTTGTGGCCTGATGTTCGACCGGCCAGTGCTACCCAACCTGTCCGACGCCGTCATCGACACCGTCGCGCAGGCTGGCTAGAGCCTGGCCTTTTCAGATTGAAGCATCGGGCTCCGCCCAACGAGGACAGACTATAGCTTGGCTGTTGCCGACACTCAGCCTGCGGCGGCGTCTGTCGGCACGATCAGCAGGATAACGTCTCCCGCGACGACGCTTTGCGCTGCGTCTTCCCAGAAACCAATCGCCTGTCCGTCGCGGATGATGCGCACGCCAAGTCCGTCACGGCAGTTTGCCAGCGGGAGGCCGATCTCGTCGAGACGCGCGGCGCGCTCGATGAGCTGGACGCGCCCATCGGCGACGACCAGATCCTGAATATAGTCGACAACGTTGCTGCCACTCGCGGCGCGCGCGAGCAGGTGCCCGCCCAGCGTCACCGGGTTTATCACCGTGTCTGCGCCAGCCTTGCGCACCAGATCCTCATTGTCCGCGATCTTGATGATCGCGCTGATGCGGATGTCGGGATTGAGTTGCCGAGCGGTCAGCACGAGCAGCGCGCTGGTATCGTCGCGGCCGCCGCAGGCGATGAAGCTCTGCGCGCGCTCGATGCCCGCGAGCAACTGTGTCTCGTTGCGGCTGGCGTCGCCTTCGAGCGCAAGCACGCCGACCTGCAGTGCCGCTTCGACACGCGCCGGCTGCGGGTCGATGACGACGATCGTCTCGGGCGCGATGCCATTGGCGAGCAGCTCGTGCACCGCAGCCGTCCCGGTGGTGCCATACCCGGCAACGATGAAATGACCCGACAAGGCATTGCTGAGCGATTTCATGCGCCACGACTCCCAAATATGCTGCACTACGAATTCGTAGGCGGTGCCAAGGAAAATCAGCCAGATGAACATGCGGATTGGTGTCACGACGAAGGTGTCGAACAGCCGCGCGCTGTCGGTCACCGGAACAATGTCGCCAAAACCTGTTGTCGTCACCGTCACCGCGGTAAAGTAAAGCACGTCGGTGAAGCTGATGACGTTGTCGAGATTGTCGCGATAGCCGTCGCGGTCGAACCAGTGGCCGGCGACCGCGACGACGATAAGGCCGATGACGACACCAAGTCGCAGCATCAGGCTGCCGAGCGGCGACAGCCGCGGCGGTCGGCGCAGGCGGTCGCCGGACATGCGTATCGCCCTTCGCCGGCTCGCCGAACCTAGCGTCAAGGCGCGCTCACCTCGACGAGCAGCTTGCCGAAGTTGCCGCCCGAATAGAGCAGCTTGACGTGTTCGTCGGCGAGTTCAAGGCCCTTTCGGATGTCCTGCCGCGTCTTCACTTGCCCGCTCGCCATCCAGCCGCCCAGCGCCATCATCGCCTCGGGGAAGCGCGCGGCGAAGTCGGTGACGATGAAGCCGCGCACGGTCAGTCGCCGCATCAGCATCATCGTCCAGTAACCCGGGACCGGATCGGGCGCGCCGTCGGGCAGGTTGTACTGGCTGATCATGCCGCACAGCGCGATGCGGCCGAACGTCTTCATGCGCCGCAGCACCGCGTCCATGATGGCGCCCCCGACCTGCTCGAAATTGATGTCGACGCCATCGGGCGCCAGCCGGTCGAGCGCTGCGCCGACGTCCTCAGCCCGGTAATCGATCGCAGCGTCGAAGCCGAGCTCGTCGACGATCCAGCGGCACTTGTCGGCGCCGCCGGCGATGCCGATGACGCGACAGCCCTTCAGCTTGCCGATCTGGCCGACGATCTGGCCGACGCCGCCGGCAGCGGCGCTGACGACGAGCGTCTCGCCAGGTTTCGGCTGGCCGACGTCGATGAGGCCGAAATAGGCCGTCGGACCGACGACGCCGAAGGTCCCGAACACCGCGGCGAGCGGCACGCCCGGGATGTCGGGCAGCTTTTGCAGCATCGTTCCGTCGGTGACGATGTGCGAAGCCCATTCGCCGAGCCCCGCGTAGATGTCTCCCTCGGCGACATCGGGCTTGCGGCTCCGGACGACGCGGCCGGCGACGCCGCCGCGCATGGGCGCGCCGATCGCGACCGGGGGCATGTACTGCTCCATGTCGCTCATCCAGATGCGGTTGGTCGGATCGAGCGACAGGTAGATGACCTCGATCAGGAACTCGCCCTCGGCAAGCTCCGGAATCGCCTCGGTCTCAAAAACGAGGTCGCCGTCGCGAATGTCGCCGACCGGGCGCCGTGCCAGTCGCCATAGCTGCCGTTGCATGCCTAGCCTCCCTTGATCCTGCCGCGTTCGATCGCATCGTCGTAGACGGCGCGATAGCGCGCAATCATGACAGTCTCGTCGAATTCGGCTGCCACCTTGGCGCGGTTGGCCTCGCCGAGCTCGCGGCGCAGCAGCGGATCGCCGATCATGCGCGCGAGCAGTCGTCCCAGCGCGTCGTCGTCGTCGGTCCGCGCGATCATCGGCCGGTTGCGCGCCGACAAGATCGCCGACACGTCGCCGACATCGGTGCACACCGCCGGCAGCCCGGCCGCCATCGCCTCGACGAGGCTGATCGGGAACTGCTCGCTGTCGGATGACAGCGCGAAGATGTCGAACAGCCCGACGAAGCTCTCTGGGCGCGCGATGAAGCCGGGCATGACCAGCCGGTCGGCAACGCCGGCGGCTTCTGCCGCGGCCGCAATCGCGGCGCGCTCGGCACCCTCGCCGACGATGACGAGGCGCGCCGGCACGTCGACGATGCGTGTTGCCAGCGCGAATGCGCGGACGAGGCGGGGCAGGTTCTTGACCTTCCTGAGCCCTGCGAGCGTGCCGACGACGACCTCGCCGTCACGGCGCGCGAAGCCAGGAATGGCGTCGCCCGCCGGCGGCGCGATGAAGCGCCCGATGTCGATGCCGTTGGCGATGCGCGCGACGCGCGCCGCCGGCTGCTTCCAGACGTCGCGCGCGATCCCTTCGAGCACCTGCGAGGGCACCACCAGCCGGTCGGCCGCCGGCAGTGCCAGCCGCCGGTACAGCACGCGAACCGGCTTCTGCGCGGTGGTTTCGTCCTCGTTGAAACCGTCCTCGTGGTGCACCAGTGGCAGTCGCGCGAACAGGCGGTTGGCCATCACGCCATCCATCGCGCCCCAGTTGTAGCTGAGCACGAGGTCATGGCCGCCGGCGCGGATCGCCCGCCCGATGGCGCGCAACCGGGTAAGCCCGGGCCGACCCGCCAACGGCGGAAAGTCCGTCAGCAGCTGCCAGTCGACTCCGTCCGCGATGTGCTCGGCCGCAGCGAGGGCCGACGGCACGGCGCTGACGATGGTGTGGCGGTAAGCATCGCCGAACGCGTTCATCAGCCGCACTGCCCGTGCTTCCTTGCCGCCGAGGTCGAATGTCGAATGCAGGTGCAGCAGGCTGGGCCGGCGCGGTGGCGGCGTGACGGACATGCATCAGTCCTATATAGCCGGGGCCGTGGCCGACAAAGCGCTATCGGTGCGAAACAATATTAAGCACTTGCCGTCATTCGGCTGGATTCGATGAAAGCGGAGATCTGAACCAGGCATGGGCGGTTTCTATCTCGGCCGGACCGATCCTGATGGCGACACGCTGTCGGCGCGGCTGGCGGCGGCCGAGCAGCAGTTGCGCCGGCACGGCTTCACTGAACTGACGCCGATCCGGACCGCCCACTACCGCGGCTTCCATGCCGCGCCTGTGCATGGCGGGCCGGCATGCTTTTACCGCGATGGCAACGACTTCGTCGCGGTAGCCGGAACGCTGGTCTACGACGGCAAGATCGGCGAGCCGGCGCTGCGCGCACTGCTCGCCGGCTTCCGCTTCCCGTTCGACGACTGGGACAGGACCACCGGGCAGTTCGCCGCGGTCATCCACAAGGACGGCAGGGCGCAAGTATTCACCGACTTTTTCGGTGCGTTCCAGCTGTTCCACGACCCCGACTGGCGCGTCGTGTCGACCAGCTTTCTCGCGGCGGCGAAAAGCCTGGAGCGCGTCTCGTTCGATGCGCAGGGCGTCTACGAGTTCGCGTTCAACGTCTTCCCGACCGGTGACGACACCGTCATCGCCGAGCTGAAGCGGCTTGGCCCCGACATACAGGTCGAACTCGGCGACAGCGTACGCCGCGAACACGTCGAAAAGCCGTTGCCCGACCGTGTGTCGTCGACGCCCATCGACCGGCGCATCGCGGCGCAGGCGGCCCGGCTGCGCGCGACCACACGCATCTACGCCGATGCTTTCGGCGACAAGGTGCAGTGCCCGCTGTCGGGCGGACTGGACAGCCGGCTGGCGCTTGCACTGTTGCGCGACGCCGGCATCGATCCCTTCGTCTACGTCTATGGCAGCCCCGGCGACGGCGACGTCGAGATCGCACGGATGATTGCCAAGGCCGAACATTTCCGCTTCGAGGCGTTCGAAAAGTCATCGTACGCCGACATCACACCCGACGATTTCGCCGCGATCGTCGAGCGCAACTTCCATGAAACCGACGCCCTTGTTACCGACGGGGGACTCTTCGACAATGGCGGCAACGCCTTTGCCCGCCACCGTCGCCAGGAGGACGGCCAGCTGGCCGTTTCCGGCGGCTGCGGCGAGGTGTTCCGCAACTTCTTCTACCTGCCCGATCGCCCGATGACGGCGCGTGCCGTCATGCGGGCGTTCTTCGCGCGCTACACGCGCTCCGACACCACCGAAGTGTTCGACGCGTCGGCATTCCTGGACCGCCTCGAAGCCAAGGCGCTCGCCGCGCTCGACCTGCCCGGTAACCACCGGCCGCTGCGCCGCCCGGTTATCGAACAGCTCTATCCGCGGATGCGCTGCCGGGCATTTTTCGGCCGAGAGATCAGCCTCGTCGGCCGTCACGGTGCCTACTTCATGCCGTTCTTCGATCACCACGTCGTTGCCGGGGCGCTGCAACTGCCGATCGGGCTCAAAAACGCCGGCCGTTTCGAAGCGGCGTTGCTGACCCACATAGACCCCGTGCTGGCTGGCTATCCCTCGGGCTATGGTCACAGCTTCGACAACGATCCAACCTTCGCACAGCGCATGAGCGAACTCGGAACGCGCGTGCGGCCGGCGTGGATGCGGCAGCGCAGTTATGCCCTTCGGCGACGTCTGGGGCCGATGCGCGACGAACACGGCGGACTGCTTTCGCCAGCGTTCCTTGGTCGCGTTCTCGACCTGCACTTTCCGCACATGCGGCGGTTTTTCAGGATCGCGAATATCTCTGACACTGGCCTTTATCGCCGCGTTGCGACGCTTGAATATCTCGCCCAGCATATCGAGCAGCATCTGTACGGCTGACGAATCTTTTGACTCTCACTCAAAAGTTGTCCTATGATGCTGGCTTGATTGGGGAGTGAGCCATATGGCGACACGCGCTGCGGATGTCCGCACGCGCCGCTACGATCCGGCGGAAACGCGGCTGCGCGTGCTGGAAGCGGCCAACCATCTTTTTTCGACGCAGGGTTTCGCGAAAACCGGAACCGCCGACATCGCGCGCGCCGCCGATGTGTCGGAAGGCTCGATCTTCTATCACTTCGGATCGAAGCGGAACCTGCTTGAAGAGCTTGGCCGCCTGCATGGCGAACGCATGTGCGAGGCGATGGAAGGCGGTGATCGGCTCGAGGATCTGGAGCCTGGCATCACCATCAAGCGCTGCTTCGACTTCTGCACCGCCAATCGGACGTGGGAGGCGATCGTCAAGGTCAACGGCGACGGCACCAAGAGCGGCATGATGTCCAACCCCGACGCCGAGCCGTTCTATCGGGCATCGCACGAAGTCGTCGCCGCCTGGTGTCGCCGGCAATATGAAGCCATGGCGCGCAAACATGGGCTGCACGATATCGACACGGCGATTGCCGCCGAACTGACCTATTCGGCGGTCGGTGCCGGCCTCGATATCGCATTCGGTCCGGGGGCGACCGAGGACACGCGCGAGCGTGCCGAGCGAGAGACGATCCGTTTCATCCGCGCTGCCTGCGGGCTCTGCCATTCGTTCGCACCATGACGGCGTGGCCGGATTACCGGCCAGATCCCGCGATTCTTGAACTCGGCGACGCCTACTACGACGTCGTTGCCGCTGCCGATTTCCCGCAGGCCATACTGCGCTTCCGCAACCAGCGCCACGCCAGGGCGATCGGCCTTGGCCATCTTGAAGACGATAGCTGGATCGAGCACTTCGGACGTTTCCGACCCTTGCCCGACAACCTTCCACAGCCACTCGCGCTGCGGTATCATGGCCACCAGTTCCGCAGCTACAATCCCGACATCGGCGACGGCCGCGGCTTTCTGTTCGCGCAGCTCCGCGACGATCGCGACCGCCTGCTCGACCTCGGCACCAAGGGATCGGGAAAAACGCCCTACAGCCGTTTCGGTGACGGCCGGCTGACCCTGAAGGGCGGTGTGCGCGAGGTGCTGGCGACCGAGATGCTCGAGGCGCTTGGCGTCGATACCTCGAAGAGCCTGTCGCTGATCGAAACCGGCGAAGCGCTTGAACGCAATGACGAGCCCTCGCCGACGCGGTCGTCGGTACTCGTCCGTCTCAGCCACAGCCACATCCGTTACGGCACGTTCCAGCGTCTCGCCTATCTGAAGCAGCTGGACGCCATCGGCCCGCTCGTCGGCTACTGCGTCCGCAACTTCATTGGCGGCGATCCGGTCGATCCGGTCGCCATGCTGATGGACAACGCGGTCAGCGGTGCCGCCCGGCTCGCGGCAAGTTGGCGCGCGGCGGGCTTTGTCCATGGTGTGCTCAACACCGACAATATCAACATCACTGGCGAAAGTTTCGACTATGGACCCTGGCGTTTCCTGCTGCGCTGGGACGACCGCTTCACCGCCGCCTACTTCGATCACTATGGCCTCTACTGTTTCGGCCGGCAGGCCGAGGCGCTGCAGTGGAACCTGCACCAGCTGGCCCTGGCGCTGCGGACAGTGGCGCAGGCCGACAGTCTCATCCCCGCGCTCCAGCGTTTCCCCGATCGCTATGAAGCAGCACTGGCCGAGCGCTACTGCTGGCGGCTCGGCGTCAGGCCGCTTGGAGCGGACGCCGACGCCCGCCTGGCGGCGCGCATCGAGTCCGCGCTGGCGCAGAGCGGCATCGTCCCCGACCGTTTCTGGTTCGACTGGCGCGGCGGCCGGCGGCGCGGCCGAGGCCCTGCCGACGATGTTTACGCCTCGCCGGCGTTCGCCCCGCTCGTCGAGGCGCTGGCGGCGTACGAGCCGGCGGTGGCCACCGACCACGCTTATTGGTGGGACGCCGAACCCTGCACGATGCTGATCGACGAGGTCGAGGCGATCTGGTCGGCGATCGACGAGCGCGACGACTGGGGGCCGTTCAATGCCAAGATCAGCGCGATCCGCCGCATGGGCGCTGCGCTCGGCGGCTGAGCCTTTCAGGCGTTAGGTCTCGCCAGGCCAGCACACTCAGCCGGGCGCATCAGCACGATGGCCCGGCGCCGGCCAAAATGGCCGTGGCACCGCAAGATCAGGCGAAGATACTGAAAAGGATTGGTAGCGGAGGAGGGACTTGAACCCCCGACACGCGGATTATGATTCCGCTGCTCTAACCAGCTGAGCTACTCCGCCCCGGGCGCTTTCGGCGCGCTGCATATAGGCGTGGGGGCTGGACCGGTCAACCGCCGCTCTATAAGCCGTCGCGAATGAACCCGAACAGCATTCGCGCGGCGCTTGTCCTTGCCGCCTGCGCACTTTCGAACGAGGCATACGCGATGCAGGACTGGACGCTCGTCATCCACGGCGGCGCCGGCGTGATGGAGCGCGCGCGGATGACGCCCGAGCGCGAACACCAGCAGCGCGCCGGGCTAACCGACGCGCTCAACGCCGGCAAGGCGATCCTGGCGCGCGGCGGCAGCGCACTCGACGCGGTCGAAGCCGCAGTCAGGGTGCTCGAGGACCATCCCGGCTTCAACGCTGGACGCGGCGCGGTGTTCACCTACGAGGGCATCAACGAGCTCGACGCCGCAATCATGGACGGCCGCGATCGCAGTGCCGGCGCGGTCGCCGGTCTCACCCGCACGCGCAACCCGGTCAGCGCCGCGCGCGCGGTCATGGAAAAAAGCCCGCACGTCATGCTGCAGGGCCCTGGTGCCGACAAGTTCGCGCGCGAACGCGGTCTCGATCAGGTCGACCCGAGCTATTTCCGTACCGAGGAACGCTGGCGCCAGCTCGAGGAACTGAAAGCGTCGGCCAGGGCCGGCGCTGTTTTCGACGCCGAGGTCAAGTACGGCACCGTCGGCGCGGTCGCGCGCGACAGCCAGGGCGACCTCGCCGCCGCGACGTCGACCGGCGGTCTAACCGGCAAGCGCTGGGGCCGCGTCGGCGATTCGCCGATCATCGGCGCGGGTACCTATGCCGACAACCGCGGCTGCGCCGTGTCGGCGACGGGATCGGGCGAGTTCTACATCCGTGTCGGCGTCGCCCACGAAATCTGCGCGCGGGTGCGCTTCGGCAAGCAGGATATCCAGACAGCAGCCGACGCCGTGCAGGCCGAAACGCAGGCGCTCGGCGGCGCGGGGGGCGTCATCGCGGTCGCCGCCGACGGCACGCCGGCCTGGTCGTTCAACACGCCCGGCATGTACCGCGGCCGTGCCACGTCCGCCGGCGACTTCGTTGTCGGCATCTACGGCGACGAGGAATAGTCAGCTATTTGCACAGTGGCGCCCTGGTGCCGGGTCGCGGCATCACCGCCGCATCACCCGGAGACAATCGCCATATGAGCATGCCGGCCCTGTTCAACAACCGCCTGTCGATCCCGGTCATCGGCTCGCCGCTGTTCATCATCTCGAACCCCGACCTGGTGATCGCGCAGTGCAAGGCCGGCATCGTCGGCTCGTTCCCGTCGCTGAATGCCCGGCCGCTGCCGCAGTTCGAGGAATGGCTGCAGCGCATCACCTCCGAACTGACCGAGCGCGACGCGCCGTTCGCGGTCAACCTCATCGTGCACAAGTCGAATGACCGGCTGATGGCCGACCTTGAGCTCTGCGTGAAGTACAAGGTGCCGCTGATCATCACATCGCTTGGCGCGCGTGAGGATGTGAACGCCGCGATCCATGGTTACGGCGGACTCGTCTTCCACGACATCATCAACGACCGCTTTGCCCGGAAGGCCATCGAGAAAGGCGCCGACGGCCTCATCCCGGTCGCGGCTGGTGCCGGCGGTCATGCCGGCACCATCTCGCCGTTCGCGCTCGTTCAGGAAATCCGCGAATGGTTCGATGGACCGGTGGCGCTGTCGGGTGCGATCGCCACCG
>CAYVVV010000007.1:0-26978 GCA_964455325.1 uncultured Sphingosinicella sp.
ATCGAGCAGATCCTCGATGACCCCTACTCGCTCGACGGCCTTGGGCGCTGCAAGCTGCTGGCAGCGGCGATCGTCGAGCTCGACGACGTACTCGGCCCCGACATTGACGTCAACATGCCCGAGGACAAGGGCAAGAAGCGGCGCGATACCGTCATTCGGCTGTCGGGCAATTTCCTGTCAAATCTGATCCTGCCGTTTCGCGGCGTGGTGCGCGAAGTTTCTGGCAGCGCCGAGGCGAAACGCGACTACGAGGCCGCGATCGTCACCGGCGTCGCCCGCCGCAGCTTCCTCAAGGGTGTCGCCACCGCGCGCGGCTGCGCGCTGCCACCGCCGCCCGCCGTGCCGCCGGTCAAGCCCGACGACGTGAGCAAGCCGTCAGAATAGTCCCGGCTGCGCCGCTGCCAATGCGGCGCCTTCGTGCGCCAGCAGCCAACGCTTGCGCTCAAGCCCGCCGCCATAGCCGGTGAGGCTGCCGTCGGCACCGACGACACGGTGGCAGGGCACGACGATGGCGATCGGGTTGGCGCCATTGGCCAGGCCGACCGCGCGCGTCGCCGCCGGACGCCCGATCGCTTCGGCCTGCTCGGCGTAACTGCGCGTCTGTCCCGCCGGGATGCGGCGCAGCGCCGCCCAGCATTCGCGCTGAAACGGCGTGCCGCCGGGATCGGTTTCAAGCGCGTCGATCGCTGCCAGTTCGCCGGCGAAGTAGCGGCGCAGAGCATCGATGACCATCGCCGGCGCATCCGGAACGCGCGCAAGTTCGACGTCACGGCCCTGGTAGCGGCGCAAGAGCAGGTCAAGCCGATCGCGGTGATCGTCCCATTCAAGCGCCTTCAGCCGGCCATAGTCGCCGGTCACGCACAGCATCCGTCCGGTCGGCGTGTCGATATGCGCGACAAGCAGGCGCGTTTTCACAGGAACCCCCGCACCGCGTCGAGCAGGCGTTCATCGCCCACCGCGATGACACGGCCGTCGCTCGCAGCCGACAGCGGCCGCCCCTCCCAGTCGGTCATCGCGCCACCCGCGCCAATGACGACAGGGGCGAGCGCAGCGAAATCGTGCAGCTTGAGCCCGGCCTCGACGACGATGTCGAGATGGCCGCTCGCCAGCAGACCGTAATTGTAGCAGTCGCCGCCATACAGCAGCTGCCCGGCGGCGGCGGCCAGCGCTTCGAACCGCGCACGCTGCTCGGCCAGGAAATATTGCGGCCCGCTGGTGGCAACGAGCGCCCGCGACAGTTCGCGGCACGCCCGCGTGCGCGCCGATCGGCCCAGGTGCGTGGTGGCCTCGCCGGCTGCCCCCGCCCAGCGGTCACCAATGATCGGCTGATCGATCACGCCGACGACCGGCCGGCCGGCCTCGATCAGGCCGACCAGCGTGCCGAAGATCGGCCTGCCGGCGATGAAACTGCGCGTGCCGTCGATAGGGTCGAGCACCCAGACACGCTCAGCGTCGGGCATGTGCGCGCCGTATTCCTCGCCGATGATGCCCTCGCCCGGGCGCTCGGCCTCGATGATGGCGCGCATCGCCGCTTCGGCGGCCCGGTCGGCGGTGGTCACCGGCGTTGCGTCAAGCTTGGTTTCGACCTCTACGCGCTGGCGGAACAACGGCCGTATGGCGGCGCCGGCGGCGTCGGCGAGCCGCTCGGCAAAGGCACGGTCGACGGCGTAGCTCACAGCCCGAGTTCGGCGAGAATGGCCTCGCGGTGCTGGTCGAGTGCGGGCGCGGGCGGGCGCGTCCGCGCATCGTCGAAACCCGAGATCTTCACCGGATTGCCTGCTGCCTTCAGCGGCGTTCCATCCTCGAACGCCGTCTCGATGACCATGTTGCGGGCGACGACCTGCCGGTGCGCCAGCACCTCGGCGACATCGTGCAGCGGCCCGCACGGCACGCCGGCCGCTTCGAGCACGCCGAGCCAGTGCGCCACCGGCCGCTCGACGAGCTGCGCCTCGAGCACGCGGGCGAGCGCGTCGGCATGCTCGCTGCGCGCGGCGTTGGTGGCAAAGCGCGGATTGTCGGGCAGCCGGTCGAGACCGAGCGCGCGGCACAGCGTCGCGAACAGCGCGTCGTTTCCCGCCGCGATGACGACATGGCCGTCCTTGCAGGCATAAGCCGCAAACGGCGTGTTCGACGGATGCCGCGCGCCGAGCGGCCCCGGCGCTTTGCCGGTCACCGCGTAGCGCGCGATGGCGTTCTCCAGGATGGCGACCTGACCGTCGAGCATGGCGACGTCGACGAAGCGACCCTCGCCGCTCGCGCTGCGATCGTGCAGCGCCGACAATATGCCGATCGCCGTGAACAGCCCGGCGGTGATGTCGCCGATCGAGGTGCCGACGCGCGTCGGCGGTCCGCCCGGGTGGCCGGTCACCGACATGATGCCGCCCATCGCCTGCACAACCATGTCGTAAGCGGCCTTGCCGCTGTCGGGTCCGGTGTGGCCAAAGCCGCTGGCGGCGGCGTAGATGAGACGCGGGTAACGCGCGCGCAGCACCTCCCAGCCATAGCCGAGCCTTGCCATAACCCCCGGCCGGAAGTTTTCGACGAGCACGTCGGCACGGTCTAGCAGCGCTTCGAACACGACACGGTCGGCATGCGCCTTCAAGTCGAGCGCGATCGACTGCTTGCCGCGGTTGATCGAGGTGAAATAGGCGCTCTTGCCGTTCTTGAACGGCCCGATATGGCGGCTGTCGTCGCCCGTGCCGGGCTGTTCGACCTTGATCACGCGCGCGCCGAGATCGGCAAGCACCATTGTCGCGTAGGGGCCGGCGAGTACGCGCGACAGGTCGACGATCAGCAGATCGGCGAGTGGACCCGCTTTCCTTGTTTGGCCGCTACCGCTAGCTAAGCCTAAATCGTTCGGGGAATCGTCCATGAAGCTCTACATGTCCTACACCTCGCCCTATGCACGCAAGGTGCGCGTTTTTGTCCGCGAGCTCGACCTCGAGGATGTCGTCGACGAGGTGCCGGTCAACGCGCTCGAGGATCCCGAGGAACTGATCTCGGTCAACCCCGTGTCGAAGATCCCGGCGCTCGTCACCGACGACGGCCAGTCGGTGCACGACAGCCGCGTCATCCTCGCCTATCTTGCAAGCCTTAAGGACGCGGGCGACCTCTATCCGGCACCGGGCGATCCCAAGCGTTGGGCGGCGATGACGCTCGCCTCGCACATTGACGCGATCCTCGACGCCGCCGTCGCCTGGCGCATGGAAACGCAGCGTCAGCCCGGCGAACGGTCGATCTATTGGCAGGGACGCTGGCGCGGCAAGATCGAGCGTGCGCTCGATGCCCTGCCCGCCATGCTCGACGCCGCCCCCGCCTATCGCCGTTATGCCGAGATGCTGAGCGTGATCGCGCTCGACTACCTCGATTTCCGCCATCCGATCCTCGAATGGAAGCGCGGTCGGTCGGAGCTGACGAAGCTGCACGACGACTGGGCAGGCCGCAGCTCGATGGTGGAGACGCAGTTCCCAGCGGGTTAGCGCATCCGATCCGCCTGCGGCATCGGGTCGTTCGGGAGCGGAATGCGCTCCTCGTCGTCGCCGGGGATCGTCGCGAAACGTTCGTTTGCCCAATCGTCCGCCGCTTCGCGGATCCGGTCGAGCCGCGAGGAGACGAAGTTCCACCAGATGTAGCGCGGCCCGTCGATCGCCTTGCCGCCCAGCATCAGCACACGCGCGCTGGCGTCGGTGGTCCAGTGCGGCTCGCCGCCGGGTTCGAGCACCGCCATCGTCCCTTCCTCGATCCGCTCGCCACCGAGGTCAATGGCGCCGTTCGCAACATAGACGGCGCGCTCTTCGTGCTGCGGCGGTACATAGACGGTCGCGCCCGATTCCGCCTCGACATCGATGTAGAAGGTCGGCCAGTGTACTTCGACCGGTGACTGCGCGCCAAAGGCCGTTCCCGCGATCAGCGTGCGCCGCGCTCCGTCGATGGTGATCGACGGCAGGCTTTCGGCGGGGTGGTGGGCGAACGTCGGCTCGGCTTCCTCGTGGTGCTTCGGGAGCGCCACCCACGCCTGAATGCCCTCCATGCGCTGGCCGCTCGCCTCGACCTCGGGCGAAGTGCGCTCCGAATGGGTGATGCCTTTGCCGGCGGTCATCCAGTAGACCGCGCCCGGGCGGATCGCCTGTGCGCTGCCCAGGCTGTCGCGGTGAAAGATCTCGCCTTCGAACAGATAGGTGACGGTGGCAAGGTTGATGTGCGGGTGCGGCCGCACGTCGAAGCGCTCGCCGGGCGCGTAGGTCGCCGGCCCGAAATGGTCCCAGAAGATGAACGGCCCAACCATCCGCAGTTCCGGCGCCGGCAGCACCCTGCGCACCACGAAGCCGCCGCCAAGGTCGCGGCGGCGTCCCTCGATGCGGGCGCGGATCACTTGCCCGCTATCACGCACCCGCTCGGGATGAGCGGGTCTGGTGGAATAGGTGGAATACTCGCATCGTCAAGGTTTCAGCTCGCGCACCAGTAACGCGTGCGTCTTCTTGCCATAGGGCGGCTTGAATCCGGCAAGCCCGGCCAAATCGAGTTTCGGCTGCTTGTAGACGCTCTTGGCGTGGCTGAACGTCTTGAAGCCGTCGTGACCGTGATAATTGCCCATGCCCGACGGGCCGATGCCGCCGAACGGCAGATCCTCCGCCGATACGTGGAAGATGACGTCGTTGACGGTGACGCCGCCCGAGATCGTCCTGTCGAGCACGGTCCGCTCCTCACCCTCATCGCTGCCGAAGTAGTAAAGGCCAAGCGGACGGTCCTTGCTGTTGACGTAGCCGATCGCCTCCTCGGTCGACTCGACGGCCTTCACCGGCAGAATGGGGCCGAAAATCTCCTCCTGCATTACGCGCATGTCGTCGCTGACGTTGCGCACGATGCTCAAGGGCATCTTGTTCGAATTGGTATTGGCGAAATCCTCGTCGGCGGGGTTGACCGTGATCACCTCGGCCCCCTTCGCCCTTGCATCGTCGAGCAGGCCCTGCAGCCGGTCGCGGTGGCGGCCGTTGACCACCGAGGTGTAGTCATCGTTGGCGAGCAGCGTCGGGTACATCTTCGCGACCGCCGTCTGCAGCCCGGCGATCACCTTGTGCTCGGCATCCTTGGGCACCAGCACATAGTCGGGGGCAAGGCAGATCTGACCGGCATTCATCATCTTGCCCATGGCGACGCGCTCGGTCGCCGCCGCTATGTCGGCGGACTTCGAGATGATGACCGGCGACTTGCCGCCAAGTTCCAGCGTTGTCGGCACCAGATTGTCGGCGGCGGCGTGCAGGATGTGCCTCGCGATCGGTGTGGCGCCGGTGAAGATCAGGTGATCGAACGGCAGCCCGGCGAACGCCTTGCCGACCTCCGGCCCGCCGATGACGAAGGCAAGCTCGGTCTCGTCGAAATAGGTGCGCGCCAGCTCGTCCATCAGTTCCGACGTGATCGGGGTGAACTCCGACGGCTTAACCATCGCCCGGTTGCCCGCCGCGAAGATGTTGGCCAGCGGCGCGAACGTGAGGTTCACCGGGAAGTTCCAAGGCGAGATGACACCGACGACGCCCTTCGGCTGATATTCGACATGCGCCCTGGCGCCGAGCAGGCCCAATGGAAAGTCCAGCTTGCGCTTTTCTGGCTTCATCCATGCGTCGACGTGCTTCAGCGCGTGCTTCAGCGGCTTCACCGATGCCATGATGTCGGTGACCAGCGTCTGTTCGGCACTGCGGTGGCCGAAATCGTCGCTCAGCGACTTCACGAAGCGGTCCTTGTGCGTCAGCACCAGATCGATCGCGCGCTTCAGCCGGTCCTTGCGCGCCGCCGCCGTCACCGGCAGCTCGGCCATAAACGCCGCCCGCTGCCGCGCCAGCAGTGCCTCCATCGCCTCGATCGACTTCGCTTCACTCGGCAGGACGGCAGCAGTGGCCATGGCGCGATTCCCTCAAATCGGTAGCTTTGAGCAGCAGTCTAGCGCGATCGCAGGCCCACGTCCAAACAGCCGGATTTGGGAGGTCGTTTTGGCGCTAAGCTCCCGCCGGCTTCGGCTCGCCGCCGAGGCCGCGCCGGCGGCCGGTCTTCGGGATGGCGCTGACACCCGTGGTTACCGCCGGCGCCGTCGGCTTCGCGGGGCCGCCGCGGTCGATGGTACCGCCCGCAAGCAGCGTCTTGATCTCCTCGCCGGTCAGCGTCTCGTACTCAAGCAGCGCCTTCGCCAGCGTGTGCAGGTCGTCGATCCTGTTCGTCAGCACTGTCTTCGCGCGCTCGTAGCCGGTCATGACGATCGCCTTGATCTCGCTATCGATGAGCTGCGCGGTTTTCTCCGACACATTCTGCGTGCGCGTGACGCTGTGGCCGAGGAAGACTTCCTCCTGGTTCTCGGCAAGCTTGATCGGGCCAAGCTTGTCGGACATGCCCCACTGCGTCGCCATGTTGCGCGCGAGGTCAGAGGCGTACTGGATGTCTGACGACGCGCCCGAGGAGACCTTGTCATAGCCGAAGATAATCTCTTCGGCGACACGGCCGCCCATGGCGACGGCAAGGTTCGCGTACATCTTGTCGCGGTGATAGCTGTACTGGTCGCGTTCGGGCAGGCGCATGACCATGCCGAGCGCGCGGCCGCGCGGAATGATGGTCGCCTTGTGGATCGGATCGGACGCCGGCTCGTTGAGCGAGACGATGGCGTGCCCGGCCTCGTGATAGGCGGTCATCCTCTTCTCGTCGTCGGTCATCATCATCGAGCGGCGCTCGCTGCCCATCATGACCTTGTCCTTGGCGTCCTCGAACTCCTGCATGCCGACGAGGCGCTTCGACTTGCGCGCTGCCATCAGCGCCGCCTCGTTGACGAGGTTGGCGAGGTCGGCGCCCGAAAAGCCGGGCGTACCGCGCGCGATGACGCGCGGATCGACATCGGGTGCGAGTGGCACCTTCTTCATGTGCACGAGCAGGATCTTCTCGCGCCCCTCGATATCGGGGCGCGGCACCACCACCTGCCGGTCGAAGCGGCCGGGGCGCAGCAGCGCCGGGTCGAGCACGTCGGGCCGGTTGGTCGCGGCGATGATGATGATGCCTTCGTTCGCATCAAAGCCGTCCATTTCGACCAGCAGCTGGTTCAACGTCTGCTCGCGCTCGTCGTTGCCGCCACCAAGGCCGGCGCCACGGTGGCGGCCGACCGCATCGATCTCGTCGATGAAGATGATGCACGGCGCCGATTTCTTCGCCTGTTCGAACATATCGCGCACGCGGGATGCGCCGACGCCGACGAACATCTCGACGAAGTCGGAACCCGAAATGGTGAAGAACGGCACGTTCGCCTCGCCGGCAATGGCGCGCGCGAGCAGCGTCTTGCCTGTGCCCGGCGAGCCGACGAGAAGCGCACCCTTCGGAATCTTGCCGCCAAGGCGTGAAAAGCGCTGCGGATCCTTCAGGAAGTCGACGATCTCCTCCAGCTCCTCGCGCGCCTCGTCGATACCGGCAACGTCAGCGAAGGTGACGCGGCCCTGCTTTTCGGTCAGCAGCTTCGCGCGGCTCTTGCCAAAGCCCATGGCGCCCTTGCCGGCGCCGTTCTGCATCTGCCGCATGACGAAGATCCAGATGCCGAGCACCAGCACGAAAGGGAGGATGTTGATGAGTATGGCGGCAAGCAGCGAGCGGCTTTCCTCGGGCTGCGCCTTGAACTTGACGCCCTGCGCCTCAAGCCGCTCGACGAGGCCGTTGTCGCCCGGCGAATAGGTGCTGAACACCTGCCCGTTCGAGAAACGGCCGGCGATCTCCTGGCCCCTGATCTCGACTTCCTTGACCGAGCCTTCGTTGACCTTGGCCAGGAATTCCGAATAGGCGACCTGCTGCACCGCGCCCTGCGACGACGGCGCATTATAGACTGAGACCAGCACCACCACGACGAGCAGGATGACCGCCCACATGGCGAGGCTCTTGCCCCAGGGTCCGGTCGGTCGTCTCGGTCGCTCGTCCATCGTCGCTTCAGTCCTGAAAGTGTGTTGCTGCTAAGATAGGCATCGATGCGTTAACGACAACGCCTAATCGTCGGCCTGGCGGCGTTTCGCCGCGCGCGGCGCCTCGCGGCGGAAGCGCCAGCGCGCCCCGGGTTCGGCGGCGACCCCGGCCAGGTTACCCGGCGCGCCGCCGGCAAGGCCGGCGATCAGCCGCGCCACGGCGGGTCCGTCGGGTGTGGCCGACGGGACGACCGTGACGATCGCGCGCATGACCAGACGTCGGACAAGCTCGTCGGGCAGCCCACGCGCGTCAAGCTCGACGCCGGCGGTGTCAACCCGCGCGCGCCCGGCCCAGGCCTCGTCGGCGGTCCACGCCAATGCCGCTTCGGCGTCGGCGAGATGCGCCGCCGTCGCCGTGGCTCGCGCGCTGTCGATACCACCGCCAAGCAGCAGGCGCCGCGCGATCGTCCGGTCATAACCCGGCTCGTCATTGCTCGGGTCGGCGATCAGCCTCAGGCCGGCCGCCTCGACCAGTGCCACCAGGTCGAGCTTGCGCACGCCGAGCAGCGGCCGCAGCAGATCGACCGGATAACCGTCGAGCCGCCGGCGCGCGCGGATGCCGACCATGCCGGCGAGGCCGCTGCCGCGTGCCAGCCGCATCAGCATCGTTTCCGCCTGATCGTCGGCATGATGCGCGGTGAGCAGGAAGCGCACGCCGTTATCCACGCACCAGCCACCCATCGCGGCATAGCGCGCACGGCGCGCCGCCGCCTGCACGCCCTCACCGCCGGCGGCGACCGTGACGCGCAGCGTCGTCTGCGGGATTCGCCGCTCGGCGCAGATCTCGGCGACATAGGCCGCTTCGCTCGCTGCCGCGGGGCGAAGGCCGTGGTCGACGGTCAGCACCGTGATCCGATACCCGGCGTCGGCCGCAAGCAACAGCATGGCGAGGCTGTCGGGCCCTCCCGAAACCGCCAGCGCGAGCGGCGTCGCGGCGGCGAGATCGGGCGCGATGCGCGCAAGCGCGTCGGCAAACCGCCGGGCGTCGACCAGCGACAAGACCTAGCCGCACTTTGCCGCGGCACGCGCTTCGGCAAGCTGCGCGCGCAGGCTTGCCGACAGTTTGCCGCCGTAGCTCGCATCGAGCTGGTCATAGGCCTCGCACGCCTTGGCCGGGCTCGGCGGGCTGAACGCCATCAGCGACTTGCCAAGCCACAACAGGCTTTCGGGCGCGCGCTCGCCCTCGGGACGCTTCTGGTAGTTTTCAAGCAGCGTACGCGCCGCCTGCACCGGCCGGTTCTGCGCGAAATAGGTGCGGCCGAGCCAGTATTGCGCGTTGCTGGCGCGCGCATGCGCAGGATGCTTGGCGAGAAATGCAGCCAGCGCCGTTTCCGCCTTAGCGTAGTCCTTCGCGGCAACAAAGCCGTAGCCAGCGCGATATTCAGCCTCAATCGGATCAAGTTGCGGCGGCGCCTCGGACGCTGTGGCAGTGCTTGCCGAAGGTTTCGGCGCCGTCTGCCCGGCAGGAGCCACAGCGGCTGCGCCGGCTGGCGTCGCAACGGACGGCTGTGTCCCGCCTTCAAGCGTGCTCAGGCGGAAATCGGCGTCGCTCTTGAACTTGGCGAGCTGCGCTTCAAGCTGGCGCAGCTTAAACGTAGCTTCCTCGACCTGACCAGTCAGCGTCGTCATCTGCTGCTCGAGCGAGTTGACGCGCTGGGTGAGGTCGCTGATCGGACTCGACGCCGGAATGCCGGGCGCGGTCGCCGGCGCCGCCGGGGCCGTGATCTCAGGCTCGAAATAGTCCTTGGAAGCACCGGGAAACACCTTGCGCTGCACCGCGCGCATCTCGCTTTCCAGCTTCTTGACGCGCCCCTCGACCCGCTCAAGCGTCTGCGCCGCGGATGGCGCCGCAGCCGCAAGCAGCATCGGCACCAGCAGCGCCCGCACAATCGTCATCGATCCCATCACTGCTCCCACACTCGTCGTCAGCGTCACGCCGACAGCATCGGCGGCCCGGGCCTATTGTACCTGCCCCGGCGGTTGCGTCCCCCGCGCCAGCAGCGCCGCAGCGGTCAGCGGCACGTCGCGCACGGTCTGCGTCGGCGCGCCGAGCGGCGCGATCGGCGTACCGCCAACGCTGACGTCGAGCGCGCCGGCGCGCCCCGTCCACAGCAGCAGATCCTGCCGCTCGGCGGGCACCTCGTAACGGTCGCCGGCGGCCATGACGCCCATGAACACCGACTGGCCCGTGGAGCGGTCGTAGACCTTGACCCAGGCATCCTCGCGCGCGGTGATGACCACCTGACCGGCCGCGGCCGCCGTTCCCGCTGGCGTCGCAGCGGCCGGAGCCGTCGGCGGCGGCGTGGCGGCGGCGACCGTCGGCGGCGCCGGTTCGGCGGCAACCGGCTGGCCGTCGTCGGAGCCTTCGCCCCCAGCGGCGGCGACCGGCACGTCGGCCGTGTCGTCATCGCTGAACCATCCGGCGCCGTAGGCGACGACGGCGAGCACGACGGCGGCGAGCAGCGCGACGCCGATCAGCGCGGCGCTGCGCGTCGGCACGCGCGCGTCCTCGATCGGCTCGTGCACGATGCTCGGCGTGATGCGGTCGGTTTTCGTTGTCTCGGCGCGAAAACGCTCTGCCACAGCGCCGGCATCGAGCGACACCGCGCGCGCATATGCCTTGACGAAGCCGATCGTGTACGGCAGCGCCGGCAGAGCGTCGTGGTTGCCTTCCTCGATCGCCACCAGGTGGCGCAGCGGAATGCGCGTCTGCCGGGCAATGTCCGCCAGCTCGCGGCCCTGCTCGATCCGGCGCTGCCTAAGCGCGATGCCGACATGATCATCGGGCACATGCCCCGACGTGCCGTCGTCCGCGAATTCGTCCCCGTTCACCTGCGACCCTCCATCGCCCCCTGTTGCCCCGTGCGGACTCATCGTGCTGCTTCGCCCGCACCAACCGCCCTGTCAACGCCGATCGGCGTCGGCGGCGATCAACCGACGGCAATTCCCCGGTTTGCCGCATAGTCGGCGAGCGCCGCCCGAATATCGACACCGCGACGCAGCCAGCCTTGCATTTCGTGCTGCAGTGGCGCCAGCGCCATCGACCGGATCATCGCCTTCAGCGGTCCGACCGCGGCAGGGGTGATCGACAGCCGTTCGATGCCGATGCCGATTAGCGCGAGCGCTTCCAGCGGCCGTCCACCCATCTCGCCGCAGACGGTGACAGGCCGCCGCGCCGCGCGCGCCTGGTCTGATACGCGCTTCAAGAAGCGCAGTACCGACAGCGACAGCCAGTCGTAACGGTCGGCCAGCTTCGGATTGGCGCGGTCGGCGGCGAACAGGAACTGCGTCAAGTCGTTGGTGCCGATCGACAGAAAGTCGACCCTGGGCAGCAGTATATCGAGCGCTTCGGCGAGCGCCGGCACTTCGAGCATGCAGCCGAACTCGACCTTGCTCGGCACCGGCTTGCCGCGCGCCACTGCCCGTGAAAGCTGCGCCTCGACGAGCGACTTCGCCTGGTCAAACTCCCACGGTTCCGACACCATCGGAAACATCAGCCGCAATGTCCGGCCGGCGGCGGCGTCGATGAGCGCACGCGCCTGCACCTTCATCAACCCGTCGCGTTCGAGCGCAAGGCGAAGCGCGCGCCAGCCGAGTGCCGGATTCTCCTCCTGCCCCGTGCCGGTCATGTACGGCACCGCCTTGTCGCCGCCGATGTCGACGCTGCGGAAGGTTACCGGCTTGTCGCCGGCGGCGTCGAGGACGGCGCGATAGAGCTGCGTCTGCCTTTCGCGGCGCGGCAGCGTCGCCGACACCAGGAACTGGAACTCGGTCCTGAACAGCCCGATGCCGTCGGCGTTGGTGATGTCGAGCGCTTCAAGGTCGGCGCGGAGTCCGGCGTTGATCATCAGCGTGATGCGCGCGCCGTCGACCGTCGCGGCAGGAAGGTCGCGCAGCTTGGCGTACTCTGCCTGCCGCTTCTGCTTAAGCGCCGCCTGCTCCTCGAACTGGCGCAAGACCGGCTCCGGCGGCCGCACGAACAGCGCACCGCGCTGCGCGTCGAGCAGCAGCGGATCGCCTTCCTGGATGTTGGCCCTTAGGTCGGGGACGCGGCCAAGCAGCGGCACGCCCATGGCGCGCGCGATGATCGTGACGTGCGCCGTCAGCGAGCCTTCCTCGAGCACCACGCCCTTCAGGAAAGTTCGGTCATATTCAAGCAATTCGGCCGGTCCGAGGTTGCGGGCAAGCAGGATCATGTCCTGCTTCAGACCACGCTTTGCCGCCGTATCCATTTGCCCCGACACGATCCGCAACAGCCGGTTGGACAGGTCGTCGAGGTCGTGCAGCCGCTCCTGGAAGAACGGATCCTTGGTCGCGCGCATGCGCGCGCGCGTTTTCATCTGCACGCGCTCGATCGCCGCTTCGGCTGTAAGGCCGCTGTCGATCGCCTCGTTGATCCGCCGCGACCAGCCCTCGTCGTAGGCGAACATCTTGTACGTCTCGAGGATCTCGTCATGATCGCCCGGCGCGGCGAACTCCGCCTGGCCCATCATGCTGTCGATCTGCTCGCGCATCATGACGAAGGCATCGTAGACACGCTTACGCTCGGCCTCGATGTCGTCGGCGACGGTATGTTCGACGATGACGCGCGGCTGGTGAAACACCGCCTGGCCGCGGGCCATGCCGTCGACCAGCTTCAGTCCCGAAATGCGCGCCGGCTTGCTCTCGCGCGCCTGTGCCACCGTCAGGTCGTCGACGAGACCTGCCGAGGCAATGAGTTCGGCCAGCACCATCGCCGTCGTCTGCAGCGCCTCGATCTCGACGTCGGCATATTCGCGCGGTTCGACGTGCTGGACCGCGACGACGCCGACGGCGGTCTCGCGGCGGATGATCGGCACGCCGGCGAAACTGTGAAAGCTCTCCTCGCCGGTCTCGGGCTTGTAGGCGAAGTCAGGGTGCGCCACCGCCTCGGCGAGGTTGAGCGGCTCGCGCGTCCGCGCGATGGTCCCGACCAGGCCTTCGCCCACCGCCAGCCGCGTCACGTGCACCGCCGATTGGGCAAGACCGTGCGTGGCGAACAGTTCGAGCACGCCGTCGCGCAGCAGGTAGATCGAGCACACTTCCGACGACAGCACCTCGGCGATGATGTCGACGACGCGGTTGAGTTTCGCCTGCGCGCCCGCTTTCGAAGCCATCACATCGTGAAGCCGCCGCAGGATTTCGCGCGCGGCGCTGGTCGCCGAAATTGCCGGCGCCGTGCTCACGCCGCCCGCTGGGCGCCGACGCCGCGCCGTTCGAGTGTTGCGGCCGCTTCGGCAACGAGTTCGTCAATGATGACGGCGAGCGGCTCCTCGCGCTTGACCATGCCGACCGACTGGCCCGCCATCAGCGAACCGCCTTCGACATCACCGTCGATCACCGCGCGGCGCAGCGCGCCGGCCCAGAAATGCTCGATCTCGAGCTGTGCCGCCGCCATGTCGACCTTGCCTTCGTCGAGCAGCCGCGCGACCTCGACCTGCTTCTTCGTAAACGCCTCGGTGCCAGCGTTCTTGAGCGCGCGCACCGGGATGACCGGAAGCCGCGGGTCGATCTGCACGCTCGCCACGGCGTCGCGCGCGGATGCTCGCAGGAACGCTTTCTTGAAGTTGGGATGGGCGATGCACTCGTGCGCGCAGACGAGGCGTGTGCCAATCTGGACACCTGCGGCGCCCTGCTCGAGGAATGCCGCGATCGCCTCGCCACGGCCGATGCCGCCGGCAACGAACACGGGAATCTCGGCCGCCACCTCCGGCAGAATCTCCTGCGCCAGCACCGACGTCGACACCGGCCCGATATGGCCGCCTGCCTCCATGCCTTCGATGACGAGCGCGTCGACGCCTGAACGGATCAGCTTCCTGGCGAGCGCCAGCGCCGGGGCGAAGCAGACCAGCTTCGCGCCCATCGCTTTCACCGCGTCGAGCGATCCCGGCGGCGGCAGCCCACCCGCCAGCACGACATGGCTGACCCGGTGTTTCGCACAGACGGCGATGAGGTCCATCAACTGCGGGTGCATGGTGATGAGATTGACGCCGAACGGCTTGTCGGTCATCGCCTTGGTAGCGGCAATCTCCGCGTCGAGCAGCTCCACCGGCATCGCCCCGCAGGCGATGACGCCGAAACCGCCGGCATTCGACATCGCCGAGACAAGGTGCCGTTCGGAAATCCACGACATCGCCCCGCCCATGATCGCGTAACGGCTGCCGAGAAAGGCAGCACCACGCGCCATCAGCGCGTCAAGGCGCTCGCGGCCTAGGCTGGTCATCGGCCGCTCCTTTGCTTGAAGGTGCGTCCCTCGACATCGCGCGGGAAGAGCGAATTTCTTCCACCAAGGCCGCTCATCCCGAGCGAAGTCGAGGGACGCACCCCCCTCACGCCGCCGCCTCGTGGTCATCAAGCCCGTAGGCCGTATGCAGCACGCGCACGGCGAGCTCGGTGTATTCCTCGGCGATCAGCACCGAAATCTTGATCTCTGACGTGGTGATCGCCTTGATGTTGATGCCACGGTCGCCAAGTGCCTTGAACATGGTGAGCGCGACTCCGGCGTGGCTCTTCATGCCGACGCCGACCACCGACACCTTGCAGACGTTGTCGACGGACTTCAGCTCGTCATAGCCGATGGCAGCCTTGGCTTTGGCGATCTCGTCGAGCGCCCGCACGAGTTCGGTTCGAGGCACGGTGAAGGTGACGTCGGTGCGACCGCTGTCGGCGGCAACGTTCTGCACGATCATGTCGACGTTGATGTTGGCGGCGGCGAGCGGCTCGAAGATGTGCGCAACGGCTCCCGGCGTGTCGGCAACGCTGGTCACCGTGACCTGCGCCTCGTTGCGGTTGTAGGCGATACCGGTGATGAGTTCCTGTTCCACGGCGTCTTCCTCGTCGACAACCAGCGTGCCCGGCGCGTCGCTGAACGACGACAGGACCTGCACCTTGACATGTTCCTTCATGGCGAGTTCGACCGATCGCGTCTGCAGCACCTTCGCGCCGACGCTCGCCAGTTCAAGCATTTCCTCGAACGTCACCCGTTGCAACTTTTTCGCGCGCGGCACAATGCGCGGGTCGGTGGTGTAGACACCGTCAACATCGGTGTAGATGTCGCAGCGGTCGGCCTTGAGCGCCGCTGCCACCGCGACCGCGCTGGTGTCGGAGCCGCCGCGTCCCAGCGTCGTCACGCGCCCGTCGTCGGCCAAGCCCTGAAAGCCGGGGACGACCGCGACGCGGCCCTTCGCCATGTCGGCAAGCATGGCCCTGGTGTCGATGTCGCGGATGCGCGCGGCGGCGTGTGCGTTCGACGTCTTCACCGGCAGTTGCCAACCGAGCCAGCTGCGCGCCGGCACGCCCATTGCCTGCAGCGTGATTGCCAGCAGTCCCGACGTCACCTGCTCGCCCGAAGCGACGACGACGTCATATTCGGCGGTGTCGTGCAGCGCTGCGGCCTCGCGACAGAAGCCGACCAGCCGGTCGGTCTCGCCCGCCATCGCCGAGACAACCACCGCCACCTCGTTGCCGGCATTAACCTCGCGCTTGACGCGCGCCGCGACGTTGCGGATTCGCTCGATGCCCGCCATCGATGTGCCGCCGAATTTCATAACGATGCGGGCCATGGCGCGGGGTTGGATCCTTGCAGCGGCTGAGACGGACGGGCTTGAAGCGGCGCTTTGATAGAAGCGGCAAAGTGTCAGCGCAAGCCGCGTCGGCTTGCCGCCGCCTTGCCGCCGTCTTATGCCTCGGCCAGTGGCAGCAGACATCACGTCAGGGGAGAGCGCAACATCATGAAATCCGTTTTTCTGGGGACTGCCATGGCGCTGGCGATCGGCTTCGCCGCGCCGCTCGCCGCCGCGCCAAAGCTGGCGGGGCCCACACCGGCGCTCGTCGCCGCCGTCGACATTCCCTACGAACGCTTCACGCTCGCCAATGGCCTGCGCGTCATCGTCCACACCGACCGCAAGGCGCCGATCATCGCCACCAGCGTCTGGTATCACGTCGGTTCGAAGGACGAACCCGCCGGCAAGACCGGCTTCGCGCACCTGTTTGAACATCTGATGTTCAACGGCACCGAGCACTACAACAAGGACTGGTTCGTCGCGCTCCAGGAAATCGGTGCCACCGCCTACAACGGCACGACGTGGTTCGACCGCACCAACTATTTCCAGAACGTGCCGACGCCGGCGCTCGAACGCATCCTGTTCCTCGAATCCGACCGCATGGGGCATCTGCTCGGCGCGGTCGACCAGGTGAAGCTGACCAACCAGATCGGTGTCGTCCAGAACGAAAAGCGGCAGGGCGACAACCAGCCCTACGGCAGGACCGAGTACCGCATCCTCGAAGGCCTGTTTCCGGTCGGCCACCCCTACCGCCATTCGACCATCGGCTCGATGGAGGATCTGTCGGCGGCAACGCTCGACGACGTGAAGTCGTGGTTCCGGACCTGGTACGGTCCCAACAATGCCGTGCTCGTGCTTGCCGGCGACATTGACGCGGCAACGGCAAAGCCGCTGGTCGAAAAATATTTCGGTCACATCCCGGCGGGGCCTGCGATCGCGCGTCGGCTTCAGGCCTGGGTTCCCGAGCGCAGCGAAACCGTGCGCGAGCGAATGCAGGATCAGGTGTCGAACACGCGCCTGTACCGTGTATGGGCCGTACCGGGACGCAACGACGCCGCGAATGCCGACCTCAACATCGTCGCAGCGACGCTTGGCGGCGGCGAGAGTTCGCGTCTCTACAGGGATCTGGTCCGCGACCGGCAGCTCGCCATCGCGGTCAACGGCTACATGCAGGACTTCGAGGCGGTGAGCATCTTCCAGCTCGAAGTCGACGTGAAGCCCGGCGTCGACCCCGCCGTCGTCAACGCCAGGCTCGACGAACTCGTTGCCGACTTCCTCGCCAGGGGTCCGACCAAGGACGAGGTCGGCCGCGTCGCTATGCGCGCCGTCGCGGGCACGATCCGCGGCCTCGAAGCGGTCGGCGGCTTCGGCGGCAAGGCAGTGACGCTGGCGGAAGGCGAACTCTATGCGGGCGACCCGCACCACTTCAAGACCAGCCTCAACCGCTACGTCGCCGCCACCCCGGCCAGCGTGCTGGCGGCGGCCCGGCGCTGGATCGCGAAGGGCGACTATCAGCTGCGCGTCGATCCGTACGGAAACCTGCAGCAGGTCGCCGGCGAGGGTGTCGAACGGTCGCGCCTGCCCGCGGTCGCTGCCGCACCCGCGCTCGACTTCCCGGACGTCGAACGTGCGAAACTGTCGAACGGCATCGACGTCGTGTTCGCCAGGCGCGACACGGTGCCCGTCGTCAACCTGTCGATGGTCTTCGACGCCGGCAACGCTGCCGACGACAGGGCAAAGCTCGGCACGCAGGCGCTGATGCTCGCGCTGCTCGACGAAGGTACCGCGACGCGCTCGGCGGTCGAGATCGCCGAGACGGAGGAGCGGCTGGGCGCCGACATCGACGCCGGGGCAGGCAATGACACGACCGAAGTGACACTGACCGCGCTGTCGACCAACCTTGCGCCGTCGCTCGACCTTTGGGCGGACGTCATCCGCAACCCGAAGTTCGACCCAGCCGAAGTCGAGCGTGTGCGCAACATCCAGCTCGCCACCATCGAGCAGGAACAAAACGACCCGCAGAGCCTTGGCATCCGGCTGCTGCCACCGCTGCTGTTCGGCGACGCCCACCCCTATGGCAAGCCGCTTACCGGCAGCGGCACCGTCGCGGGCGTCAAGGCGGCGACGCGCGCGGACCTGCTCAACTTCCACCAGACCTGGCTGCGCCCCGACAACGCTACCATTTTCGCGTCTGGGGCAACGACGCTCGCCGAACTGGTTCCGCTGCTTGAAAAGCGCTTCGGCGATTGGGCACCGGGCGGCGTAGCCAAGGGCAGCAAGACGTTCACGACGGTGGCACCGCCATCGGCAAGCCGGATCGTGCTGATCGACCGCCCGGGTTCGCCGCAGTCGTTCGTTCTTGCCGGCTATCCGCTGCCGGTGCGCGGCCGCGATGACAAGCTGGCGCTGACCACGGCGAATGTGCCGTTGGGCGGCATCTTTACCTCGCGGCTCAACACCAACCTTAGGGAGACCAGGGGCTGGTCGTACGGCGTCAGCACGTCGGTGTCGCAGACCGCCGAGCAGATGCCGTTCTACGTCTTCGCGCCCGTCCAGGCCGACAAGACGGGCGCCGCCATTGCCGAAATCCGCAAGGACATCGCCGCCTATGTCGGCAGCGCCCCGATCACGGCCGAGGAAACAGCGAACACGCTTGCCTTCCTTACCGGTCGTCTGCCCGGCGCTTATGAAGCGTCGAACGCCGTGCTCGACGCGCTCAAATCGAACGCGCGGCTGGGCCGGCCCGACGACTATCAGGAAACCTACGCCGGACGCGTCAGCGCGTTGACGCAGGCCGAACTTGCGGCAGCGGCGAAGCAGTATATCGATCCCGACAAGCTGATCTGGGTGGTGGTCGGCGACCGCAACCAGGTCGAACCGCAACTGCAATCGCTCGGCCTGCCGATCGAGGTGAGATGATGACGACGCTACGCACCGAACATTTCGACTATGCCGACGCCGGGACGACCTGCGAGGGGTATCTTGCCTATCCGCTGGGCGACGGCCGCCGGCCGTGCGTGCTCGTCGCGCACCAGTGGGCGGGCCTGTCGGACCACGAGCGCGGTGCAGCCGAGCACTTCGCCGAGGTTGGCTATGTCGGCTTTGCCATCGACGTCTACGGCAAGGGCCGGCGCGGCCAGCCGATGAGCGACAACAGTGCGCTCATGAACCCATGGCTCGCCAACCGGGCGGCGCTGCGCCGGCGCCTGCTCGCCGCGGTCGCTGCGGCGAAGGCTCACCCGCGCGTCGATCCCGCGCGCATTGCCGTCATCGGCTATTGCTTCGGCGGCCTGTGCGCGCTCGACGTCGCGCGCAGTGGTACCGCCGACGTCAGGGGCGCGGTCAGCCTGCACGGCATCTTCGCGCCGCCCGACATCGGCCCACAGCCGGACATCCGTGCGAAGGTGCTCGTGCTGCACGGCTGGGATGACCCGATGGCGACACCCGACGCGGTCGTCGGCCTTGCCGCCGAACTGACCGCGGCAAGAGCGGACTGGCAGCTCCACGCCTATGGCCACGCCATGCACGCGTTCACCGCTGTCGGCGCCAACGCCCCCGAAAGCGGCATCCAGTACGATGCGAACGCCGACCGCCGCTCACGCGCGGCGATGCTGGCGTTCCTCGCGGAAGTGTTCGGCTAGAGCCTGATCGTTCCAGGTGGACGCGCTGTGCGCTTCCACCTGAACCGTGAAACGGTCTCTATTGATAATCTTAGACAGCGATTCACGGTCCAGATCGATTCAATCTGAACCGATCGCGGTCTCGACGCCGGGTCGGAGGGCGTCAGTTGGGCGCCGCTGTTGCCGGTGCGCCCTTGTCGGAACGGATGGCGCTGCGCCAGACGCTGACATCGTCGGACGAACCCTGCTCCATGATCGCCTGGCCGAGGTCAAGCCCCTGCGGCAGTTCCAGCATCGACTCTGCCACGGTCAGCTGTTCGCCGAGCTTGCGCTTCTTGAGCACCTTGAAGCCAGCCTCAATCAGTGCCTCGATATTGGCGTTGCGCGACGCCGACGACGGAGCCCCAAGCACCACGGCGATCAGTCGCTTGCCGTCGCGCTGCGCCGACGCCGCGAGCGTATAGCCCGAGGCGTTGGTGAATCCGGTCTTGATGCCGTCGAGACCGACGACCTTGCCGAGCAGCTTGTTGTGGCTGGGCATGACGCGGCCGCCGAACTCGAACTGCTGCTCCTTGAAATAGGCGTAATACTGCGGGAAGTTGCGGATTAGCGCCTTCGACAGGATGGCGAGGTCGCGCGCCGTCGTGTGGTGCGCGGCGTTGGGCAGGCCTGAGGCGTTGTAGAACGCGGTGCTGTGCATGCCGAGTTCCTTCGCCTTTTCGGTCATCGCGCGCGCGAACACGATCTCGGAACCGCCGAGCCGTTCGGCCAGCGCCACGGCAACGTCGTTCGCCGACTTGGTCGTCAGCGCGCCGATCGCCTGCTCGACCGAAATCGACTGGCCGCGCGGGATGCCAAGCTTCGATGGCGGCTGCGCCGTGGCATTCGCCGAAAAGTACAACCGGTCGCTGAGCTTCAGCTGCTTGCTTTCGAGCGCCTCAAAGGCGAGATAGAGCGTCATCACCTTGGTGATGGAGGCGGGATGGCGCGCCTCGTCGGGATTGCGCGCATAGAGCACTTCGCCGCTGTCGGCATCGACCAGGATCGCCGCGTATCTGGGAACGCTCGCAAGGCTGACGGCCTCGGCGCGCGGCGCGACGAACAATGCCGCGAACAGCAACAACAGCATCAGTCGCGCCAGCAACACCTTGCCGAACACGGCCGACGCAACGACGTCAGCCTTCGCTACTCGCATCATTCACTCACTCCCACCGCCCGCGAGAAGAATGAATCAAAACGACGGCCTTGAAAAGCCGCTATGCCAGTCGCCGCGCGACGCCGCGACGAAGCGAGTCGAAACGGCGCCGAAAAGAATCGGCAAGTCCCCGACAGCGGGCAGATGATGGCATCGCCGCTGTTAAGGAGAGTTGAACGGCGGCAGACGCACGTCTAGGCGTCGTCGCGACGGAGGCGCTGTCCGCTTCCGTCGCGACCGGTCAGGCACTAGGCGGCGGCCTTCAATCTGGCGGCGTTACCGTGGAAGCTTTCGCCCTTCGCCGCCATGTCGCGCAGCAGCTGCGGCGGCGCGAAGCGTTCGCCGTACTGCTGCGTCAGGCGATCGAGCGTGCGCACGACCTCGTCGAGGCCGATGGTATCCATCATGCTGAACGGCCCGCCGGTGTGCGGCATGAACCCCCAGCCAAAGATGGCGCCGAGGTCGCCGTCCTCGGGCGTTTCGAGCACGCCTTCGGCAATGCAACGGGCGCACTCGACGAGCTGGCGGTAGGCAAGGCGCGTCTTGACCTCGTCGGCGGACGGCTGTGGCTCCAACTTCTCGAAGGTCGCGGACAGACCTGGCCAAAGCTGCTTCTTGCCGCCTTCGGGATAGTCATAGTAGCCCTTGCCGCCCTTGCGCCCAACCCGGCTCATTTCTATCATTTTTTCAACGACTTGATCGGCAGGGCCGGGCTTGTAGGCGTCACCGAGGTCCTTCTTCGTCTGCTGCATCACCTTCCAGCCGAGTTCGATCGACACCTCGTCGGAAACGGCGAGCGGCCCTACCGGCATGCCCATCTGGCGCCCACAATTCTCGATGAGCGCCGGATTGACGCCCTCGCCGAGCATGGTCACGCCCTCCATCACATATGTTCCGAAGCAGCGCGAGGTGTAGAAGCCGCGACTGTCGTTGACGACGATCGGCGTCTTTTTGATCTGCGCGACGTAATCCAGAGCCTTGGCAATGGCTTGCGGCCCGGTCTTCTCACCGACGATGATCTCGACCAGCGGCATCTTCTCGACCGGCGAGAAGAAATGGACGCCGATGAAGTTCTCCGGCTTCGACCATGCCTTGGCGAGGCCGGTGATCGGCAAGGTCGAGGTGTTCGAGCCAAAGATGGTATCGGCGCCGACGACGGCCTCGGTCTTCTGCGTCGCGTCCGCCTTGATGGCTCGGTCCTCGAACACCGCCTCGATGATGAAGTCGCAGCCGGCGAGGTCGGCGAAATCGGTGGTCGGATGGATGCGCGCGAGGATCTCCGCCTGCTTGTCAGCGGGCAGCTTCTTCACCTTGTCGGCGGTGTAGGCCTTGCCCTTCTCGGCGGCTTCGAGCGTGCGGTCGAGCAGCACCACTTCGATCCCCGCCTTCGCCGAAACGAGCGCGATGCCCGCGCCCATCATGCCGGCGCCGAGCATGCCGAGCTTCTTCGTCGGCATCTTCTCGATACCTGCGGGACGCCGCGCGCCCTTCTCCGCCGCCTGCTTGTTGACGAACAGCGAGCGGATCATGTTGCCCGCCTGCGGGTCGGCGACGACCTTGGCGAAATACTTGCTTTCGATGCGGATGGCGAGGTCCATCGGCAGCTGCGCGCCTTCGTACACCGCCGACATGATCGCCTTGGGCGCGTTCATGTTGCCATGGGTGTTCTTCAGCACCATGGCGTTGCCGCCGATGAAGGTCTGCACGAAGTTCGGGTTGAACATGCCGGCGCCGCCGGGGAACTTGAAGCCCTTGGCGTCCCACGGCTGCTGCGCCCTGGGGTTCGCCTTCACCCACGCCTTGGCGCGGTCGACGAGTTCGGCTGCCGGCGCGACCTCGTGCACCACGCCGAAACCGAGCGCTTCCTGTGGTGACATCGACTTGCCCTGCAGGAGGTACATCGAAGCGGCCTGGATGCCCATCAGCCGCGGCAGCCGCTGGGTGCCACCGGCGCCGGGGAACAGTCCGACCAACACTTCGGGCAACCCGAGCTGGATCTTCGGATTGTCAGCGACGACGCGGTAGTGGCAGGCAAGGCAGAGCTCGAGTCCGCCACCAAGCGCCAGGCCGTTGATCGCCGCGGCGACCGGCTTGCCCGCCGTTTCCAGCCGGCGGAACAGCGCGTTCAGCGTGAACACGCTGTCGAAAAGCCGCGCCATCCTGGACTTGCCGCCAGTGTCGCCCGCGCTGCCGGCGAATGCGCCGCCCATGCCCTTCAGATCAGCACCGGCCATGAAGCCGGTCGCCTTGCCCGAGGTGATGACGACGCCCTTGATGGCGTCATCGGTCTCGATCCGCTCGATCATCGTCGCAAGATCGCGCGTAAGCTCGCCGGTGATGACGTTCATCGTCTGCCCCGGCACGTCGATGCTGAGCGTCGCGATGCCGTCGGCGTCGAGGTCGAACTTGATGGTTTCGGTGTTCATGATCTGCAAGTCCCCTTGCTCAAATCCACGTTTTCCGCTGATCCCAGGCGCGTTCAGCGGATGCCTTTCGGCATCAGACCCGCTCGATGATGGTGCCCGTCCCCATGCCGGCGCCGACGCAGAGGTTGACGAGCGCGGTGCCCTTGCCGGTCCGCTCCAGCTCGTCGAGCACGGTGCCAAGGATCATCGCGCCCGTCGCGCCGAGCGGATGGCCCATGGCGATGGCGCCGCCGTTGACGTTGATGCGGTCGTGGTCGATGTCCATTGCCTGCATGTAGCGCAGCACGACCGACGCGAACGCCTCGTTGAGCTCGAACAGGTCGATGTCGTCCTTCGACATGCCGGCCCGCTTCAGCACCTTCGCCGCGACGAACTCCGGCCCGGTCAGCATGATCGTCGGTTCGGAACCGATCGAGGCCATGGCGCGGATGCGCGCTCGCGGCTTCAGCCCGTACTTTTCGCCGATCTCGCGGTTGCCGATCAGCACGGCGGCGGCGCCGTCGACGATGCCCGACGAGTTGCCGGCGTGGTGGACGTGGTTGATCCGCTCGACCTCGGGGTACTTCATGAGCGCGATCGCGTCGAAGCCTGGCATGCTTTCGCCGATGTCGACAAAGCTCGCCTTCAACGAGCCCAGCGACTGCATGTCGGCGTCGGGACGCATGTGCTCGTCGTGGTCGAGCACGACCTCTCCGATGACGTCCTTGACCGGCACGATCGACTTCGTGAAGCGGCCTTCGCCCCACGCCCTCGCAGCGCGCTTCTGGCTTTCGACCGCGTAGGCATCGACGTCGTCGCGGCTGAAGCCGTATTTGGTGGCGATGAGGTCGGCGCCAATGCCCTGTGGCGCGAAGTAGAGCTTGTGCGCGACGGCGGGGTCCATTGCCCAGGCGCCGCCGTCGGAGCCCATCGGCACGCGGCTCATCGATTCGACGCCGCCGCCGATCGCGAACTCGGCCTCGCCCGCCATCACCTTGGCGGCGGCCATGTTGGCCGCCTCCAGCCCCGACGCGCAGAACCGGTTGATCTGCACGCCCGCCGTCGTCTGCGCATAGTCCGCCATCAGCACCGCGGTGCGGGCGATGTCGGCGCCCTGCTCGCCCACCGGGCCGACGCAGCCGAGCACGACATCGTCGACGTCGCCGGTGTCGATGCCGTTGCGGTCGCGGATCGCCTGCAGCACCTGTGTCGCGAGCGCGGTCGGCGTGATCTCGTGCAGGCTGCCCGTGGGCTTGCCGCGACCGCGCGGCGTGCGAACGGCGTCGTAGATAAAGGCTTCGGCCATCGTCGGTCCTTCCTGGTTCAGGCACGCGCGAACGCGTCTTCGGGCAACGCCATCAGCGAATCGGCTCCCGCCTCGATCTTCCGGCGCAGCGCGCCGGCGTCAGGCAGGTAGCGGTCCATATAGTAGCGCGCGGTAGCAAGTTTAGCTTCGTAAAATGACGGGTCCGACACGCCATTGCCCAGCGCCACAGCCGACGCGCGCGCCATCTTGAGCCACATCCAGCCGAGCACGACGATGCCCATCAGGTGCATGTAGGGCACCGCGCCGGCGCCGGCGTTGTTCGGGTTCGCCATGCCGTTCTGCATCAGCCACATCGTTGCCGCCTGCATCTCGCCGGCCGCCTTCTCCAGCCGCTCCGCCAGCGGCGCCAGTCGCGCGTCGCCCTTGGCAGCGGCGATGTCCTCGCTGACCGCTGCCGAGAGCAGCATGAGTCCCTTACCGCCGTGCCGGGCGAGCTTGCGGCCGACGAGATCCATCGCCTGCACGCCGTTGGTGCCTTCGTAGATCTGCGCGATACGGGCATCGCGCACGAACTGTTCCATGCCCCATTCGCCGACGTAACCGTGTCCGCCATAAACCTGTTGCGCATTGACTGCGGTTTCGAAGCCCTTGTCGGTAAGATAGCCCTTGATCACCGGGGTCAGCAGCCCGATCAGCTCGTCGGCAGCGGTGCGCTCCTCCTCGGTCTGCGCCTTGTGGCTGAGGTCGACCTGCAGCGCACCCCACAGGACGAGCGCGCGCGCCGCCTCGGTGAAGGCCTTCGCATCCATCAGCATGCGGCGGACGTCAGGATGCACGATGATCGGGTCGGCCTTCGCCGCCGGGTCGGCCGGGCCGGTCAACGCCCTGCCCTGCCGTCGGTCGAGCGCGTAGGTCACCGCGTTCTGGTAGGCAACCTCGCCCTGCGCCAGGCCCTGCACGCCGACGCCGAGCCGCGCGACGTTCATCATGATGAACATGGCTTCAAGGCCGCGCTCGGGCTCGCCGACCAGATAGCCGGTCGCCGCGTCGTAGTTGAGCACGCAGGTGGCGTTGCCATGGATGCCCATCTTGTGTTCGATCGATCCGCAGCTGACGCCGTTCCTCGCCCCCAGGCTGCCATCGTCATTGACGATGAACTTGGGCACGATGAACAGCGAAATGCCCTTCACCGTATCGGGGGCGCCCTCGCGCTTCGCCAGCACGAGATGGATGATGTTCTCGGTTAGATCGTGTTCGCCGGCGGAAATGAAGATCTTGGTGCCGGTGATCTTGTAGGTGCCGTCGGCCTGCTCGACCGCCTTGGTGCGGATGAGGCCGAGGTCGGTGCCGCAGTGCGGTTCGGTCAGGTTCATCGTCCCCGACCATTTGCCCGCAACCATGTTGGGCAGGTACTTCGCCTTCTGCTCGGCCGATCCCTTCACCTCGATCGACGCGATCGCGCCGGCGGTAAGACCGGGGTACATGGCGAACGCCATGCCGGCCGCCGACAGATACTCCTCGAACGCCATGCTGATCGTGTAGGGCAGCCCCTGACCGCCGTATTCAGGGTTCATGTGCAGCGTGCCCCAGCCGCCGTCGACGAACGCCCGATAGGCCTCCCTGTAGCCCTTGGGCGTCGTCACGCTGCCGTCGGGATGACGCGTGCAGCCCTCGCGGTCGCCGCTCGCGTTGATCGGCTGGATGACGCCCTCGACGAATCTGGCGCCCTCCTCGAGGATCGCCGACACCATGTCGGGGGTCGCCTCGGCAAAGCCGGGCAGGTTCGAATAGCGGTCGAGATTGATCACCTCGTCAAGCACGAACTTGGTGTCGCGGACGGGCGCGCGGTAGGTGGGCATCAGTTACTCCTTGGCTGTAGCGGTGGGTTGCAGTCCTTCGACCACCGCGACGAAGTTTTCGAGTTCGTCGATCGTCGCATCGATGTCGTTGCGCTGCTCGACAAGTGCGGCAATGCGTCGCCGACACGCTTCCAGCGTCCGTTCGCGCTGGCGCACGCCGCCGTCGCCGGCGTCATAGAGGTCGAGCAGCTCGCGAATTTCGGCGAGGCTGAAGCCAACGTTCTTGCCGCGCAGGATCCATGCCAGCCGGCCACGGTCACGCCGCGAATAGACGCGGCTGAGGCCGACACGCCGCGGCTGGATCAGCCCCTGATCCTCGTAGAAGCGGATCGCCCGCGGTGTGACGCCGAATTGCGCGGCAAGGTCGGTGATGGTGAAGCTGTCGCCGTCAGTGGCGCGCCCGCGGTCGAGCACGGCAGGATCGGACGAATCGCGCGGCGAAGCAGGCATGTCTGCGCACTTACTTTACGTTTACGTAAACGTCAAGTCGAAGAGTCGGGCGCGACCGGACCGCGTTCGCGGAGCGCCGCGCCCTCGTGAACGATCGTACCCCGCCCCTTCGCACCGACGAGGCGGGCGATCGCTCCGGCAACCGTCTCGGCGCGGATGGCGCGGTAGCGCGCCAGCGACCCGACCAGCGCCGGGTTGACGACGGGCGCGAGCAGCGCCGCGAACCGTTCGGCGGGGCGGAACTGCCTGCGGTCGCCGAGCAGCAGTCCGGGGCGGATGACATCGACGCGCTCGAAGCCGACGGCGACGACATTGCGCTCGCTCTCGCCCTTCAGCCGCAGGTAGAAGTTCGCCGACGCCGGATCGGCGCCGACCGACGACACCAGGATGAACTGGCGCGCGCCCGCCGCCCGCGCAGCCATTGCGAAGGCGACGACGTAATCGTGGTCGACGCGGCGCATCGCCGACTTGCTGCCGGCGGCGCGGATGGTGGTGCCAAGGCACGCGATCGCGGTGTCGCAGCCACCTGGCTCGCCCGTCTCGGGCAGCCGGTCGAAGTCGATCTGGCGGTGGCACGGCTGCGTCGGCGCGCGGGGGGCGCAGCAGACAACGCCCCCCCGCCCCCC
>CAYVVV010000008.1:0-10721 GCA_964455325.1 uncultured Sphingosinicella sp.
GGCATCCTGCCGATCATCCCGCCGCGCGCGAACCGCAAGGTGCCCGAGCATCCCGACTATCGCCGCTATCGGGACCGCAACCGCGTCGAGCGCATGTTCGGCAAGCTCAAGCAGCAGCGCCGCATCGCAACCCGCTACGACAAGACCATCCTCTCGTTCGAGAGCTTCCTCAACCTCGCCGCCACACGCCTATGGCTGAAGTCTTTTGTCAACACGGCCTAGAAAGCTACCTAGAAGTGGCGAGCCGCTCGCACACACTTTGTCGTGCAGTCATAACCAACTAATTTATGGGAGGAAAATATGGTGGACGCACTAGGGCTCGAACCTAGGACCCGCTGATTAAGAGTCAGCTGCTCTACCAACTGAGCTATGCGTCCACGCCGTTCGGACATGGCGGCAACGATGCCGCCGGCAACCGCGAAGGCGGGCGCTATAGCTTGGGCTGACAGGGCTTGCAACCCTAAAGCGCAGCGGGGCCTTCGCCGATCATTCGCAGGTCGCGCTGCCGGTCGATCGACAGCAGGATGCCCATCAGCAGCATCACCGTCATCATCGCTGAGCCGCCATACGACAGCAGCGGCAAGGGGATGCCAACGACGGGCGCGAGGCCCATGACCATCGCCAGGTTGACGAACACATAGAAGAAAAACGTGCACACCAGACCCATCGCTGCCAGCCGCGCGAACTGGTTGCGGGCAGCGAGCGCAACGCGGACACCCCAGCCGATCAGCGCTGCATAGCAGGCAAGCACGAAGAGCATGCCGAAGAGCCCCCACTCCTCCGCCATCGTCGCGAAGATGAAGTCCGTGTGCAGCTCGGGCAGGTATTGCAGATGGCTCTGCGTGCCCGACAGGAAACCCTTGCCCGAAAGGCCGCCCGATCCGATCGCGATCTTCGACTGGGTGATGTGATAGCCGGCGCCGAGCGGATCGGCGTCGGGATCGAGGAAGATGAGGATGCGGCGCTGCTGGTAATCGTGCAGGAAGCTGATCGCGACCGGGATCACCGCCGCCAGCGCGACACCGCCGCCGACGAACAGCGACAGCCGCGCACCGGCAAGGAAGATCACGCACACGCTGCCGAACACGATCGACAGCGCCGTGCCGAGGTCGGGCTGCAGCATGACGAGCGCAACCGGCAGCCCGGTCAGCACCGCCTGCGGCACCAGGCTTGCCCAGCGCTGCGTCTCGACGCGCGGCAGGTAATGGAAGTAGCGGGCGAGCGCGAGGATGATCGCCAGCTTCATCAGCTCCGACGGCTGCAGCCGGATGATACCAAGGTCGAGCCAGCGCTGGCTGCCACCACCGACGGCGCCCAGCGCCTCGACCCCAACCAGCATCAGCAGCACGACGGCATAGGCGGGATAAGCGGCACGCAGCCACACGCCGAGCGGCACCTGACTCATCGCCAGTGCCAGCGCGAAGAACATCGCAAAGCGGATCCCCTGGTTCAGCGCCCACGGATCGATGCTGCCGCCCGCAGCCGAAAACAGCACAGCAAGGCCGAAGCAGCCGAGTGCCAGCAGCGTCAGCAGCACGCGCCAGGGCAGCGCATTAAGCCGGTCGGGGATCGCGCTGTTGAGCATCGCTTGTCACCGGTTGCGCGGCCGCCGCCGCAGCCGCATCGGCGGCGGCGCGCGCCGCCGCCTGTTCGCGCAGACGCTGGATGTTCCAGTTCTCCTCCAGCTTTTCGAGTGCTTTCATCGCAACCTCTGGCGCGAACAGGAAGGTCATTACGTCCCTGGCGATCGGCGCCGCCGCGATCGAACCACCGCCGCCGTGCTCGACGACGACGCTGATCGCATAGCGCGGCGCATCGACCGGAGCAAAGGCGATGAAATGGCCGTGGTCGCGGTACTTCCACGGGATCGACCTGAAATTGGCGCCGCGTGTCGCCGCGGTCAGGCGGCGCACCTGCGCGGTGCCCGTCTTCCCCGCCATCTGCACCTCCGCGATCGGCAGCCGCGACCGGGCGGCGGTCCCCTGCGGTCCGTTGACCGTCAGCCCCATGGCGAAACGGACGCGCGCCAGGTGGGCGGGGTCAACGTCGATCAGCGCCGCGCCCGGCGTGCCATCGCCCACCACGAGGCGCGGCTCGACCGCCCGCCCAGAGGCGATGCGCGCGGTCATGACGGCAAGCTGCAGGGGCGATGTCAGCATATAGCCTTGGCCGATCGCAGTGTTGAGCGTTTCACCGGTCTGCCACTCGGCATCGAAGCGGCGCCGCTTCCATTCCGGCGTTGGCACCAGTCCGTCGCGCTGTGACGGCAGCGACAGGCCGGCGTATTCCTGCCCCAGCCCCAGCCGCCGCGCCATCGCGGCGATGCGCTCGACACCGATCTCGCGGCCACGCGTGTAGTAATAGACGTTGCAGCTCTGGAAGATGCTCTTGTCGAGGTTGACGGCACCGTGGCCGCCGCGCCGCCAGCATGCGAAGCGATGACTGCCAAGGTAGTAGCCGCCGCGGCAGCCGACCGTCGCCTCGGGATCGATGCCGTACTCGAGCGCGGCAAGCGCGGTCACCGGCTTGAACGTTGAGCCGGGCGGGTAAAGGCCCTGCACGGTCTTGTTGATCAACGGATTATGGTCGTCGGCCATCAGCGCGTTCCATTCGGCATGGCTGATACCGTCGGAGAAGCTGTTGGGGTCGAACGCCGGCATCGATACCATGGCGAGGACATCGCCGGTCCAGACGTCGATGACGACCACGCTCGCCGATTCGGGACCGATGCGCCGCGCCGCGAACGCCTGCAGGTCGCGATCGATGGTGAGTTTGACGACGGCCCCCGGCGTGTCCTTCACCGTTGACAGCTCGCGGATGATACGCCCGCGCGCGTTGACCTCGACACGGCGCGCGCCGGCCTGGCCACGCAGCGGCGCGTCCATGACCTTCTCGATGCCGTCCTTGCCGAGCTTGAATGCCGGATGCAGATAAAGCGGATCCTTGCCGGCATCGAGATACTGCTCGCGCGTCGGCGCACCGACGTAGCCGAGCAGGTGACCGACCGCTGGACCGTCGGGATAATGCCGGGTGAAGCCGCGCACGGGCTGCACCCCGTCGAACTCGGGCAGACGGACATTGACTGCGGCGAACGCCTGCCAGTCGATCCCGGATGCAATGCTGACGGGCAGATACTTCGGCTGCGTCTGCACTGCGTCGCGGATGCGCGCGATCTCGTCGGGGGGCAGCCGCAGCAGTTGCGACAACTCGGTCAGCGTCGCCTCGAGGTCGCCAACCTGTTCGGGGATGAGTTCGAGCCGATAGTCGGGCCGGTTCACGGCGAGCGGCTTGCCGTTGCGGTCGACGATCCAGCCGCGGCGCGGCGGAATCAGGCGCACCGAGACGCGGTTGTCCTCGGCGAGAAGCTGGTACTTCTCGTTCTCGAAGATCGACAGATAGGCCATGCGGCCGGCGAGCAGCAGGCCAAGCCCACCCTGCACCGCGCCGATGAACAGCGCACGCCGCGAGAACATCTGCTCACGGGCGGCCTCGGACGTCAACGTCATGGCGCCCACCTCCGTTGCGCGCGCGCGAACAGGTGCGCGGCAAGCGGATAGATCGCCACGGTCGCGGCCGCCTGCGTCGCTAGCGGCAGGAACGGGATCGGCGGGCCGGCGAATGCACAGAGTTTCCACAAGGCGACATGGTACGCGAGGACGAGCGGCACGCTGAACAGCCAATCCTCGCGCCAGCTGACGCGGCGCAACTGGCGATCGGCGAAGGCGACGAGCAGCATGAACAGCGGCATCAACAGCGCGTTGGCGCCGATCGGCGTACCGAGCAACACGTCGCTGGCAAGCCCGGCGATGAATCCGGACCAGTCGGGCATCTGCTGCGGCCGGTACAGCGTCCACAACAGCACGAGCAGCAGCGCCAGGTTGGGCATCACCGTCAGCGGCGTGAAGATTGGTACCGTCATCAGAATTGACGCGATGATCACCGCGATCATCGGCAGACCCAGCTTCCAATGGTCCCACACCCAGCGCAAGCGTTCGGCGCCGGTCATCTGTCGCCATGGCGTCGCCGTCACTGGCCGGCCTCGATCTGTTGCTGCAACTGCGCTTCGGGATGCAGCGCGCGCGCGGCTGCCGGCTTGTCGATCGCCAGCGGCGGCAGGTAGGGTTTTTCGACGACGACGTAGCCGAGTCCGTCGGGCGCGGCCGTCGGACGTGCCTCGGGCATGTCGTCGCCGATCGCGACGATCGTGGCGACAGGGATGCCGGGCGGGAACAGCCCGCCGTCACCCGACGTCACCAGCCGGTCGCCGAGGCGAATGTCAGCGTTGCTTGGCCCCGCCAGATCCACGTCGACGCGTGGCAGGCCCTTGCCGATCAGCAGCGCGGGCAGGCCGGTGCGCACGACGCGAACAGGAACACGGCTCGAAATATCGGTCAGCAGCATGACGCGTGACGACCGCACGCCGACGTCGACAGTCCGTCCGATCAGGCCGTCGGCAGCAAGCACGGGTTGGCCTGGCCTGATGCCGTCGCGCGCACCGCCGCTGATCATCGCATCGCGGACGAAAGCGCCGGTCGATGCCCCGGACACGGCAAAGACACCGACTCGCTCGCGTGCCGGCTCGGTCACCTTCATCAGCCGTTTCAGTTCGGCATTCTCGCGCAGCGCCTGCTCATAGCGGAGCCGGTCGCGCTGGTAGAGGCGTTCGCGGCCTTCCAGTCGCCTAACCTTCTCGACCGCGCGGAAATAGTCGGCGACCGAACCTGCCGCGGCCTGCAGTTCGGCCAACGGCTGGAGCACCACTGCCCAGAACGGCGCGGTCAAGTCCGAGGCCGCCGTCCGCAGCGCCGCGTAGCGCCCGGGGCTGGCTCGGTTGAGCGCAAGCAGCACCAGCGCGACGATGACGACGAGGCCCGTCGCCAGCCGGCCGAGTAGCGCGATGTTCCTTTGCCGGCGCGAACTCCGCCCGCGCGACCTGCGGGGTGGCCACGCCATTGCCGGCGGCCCTTACAGCGCGGTCGTCAGCACGCCGCGGAAGATCGGATCCTCGAGCGCGCGACCGGTGCCAAGCGCGACGCAGGTCAGCGGGTCGTCGGCGACCGAAACGGGCAGGCCGGTGGCGTCGCGCAGAACCTCGTCAAGCTGCCCCAGCAGCGCACCACCGCCAGTCAGGATGATGCCCTGATCGACGATATCGGCGGCAAGTTCGGGCGCCGTGTTCTCCAGCGCCTGGCGCACGCCTTCGACGATCGCCGACACGGGCTCCGACAACGCCTCGGCGATCTGCGCCTGGTTGATGGTGATTTCCTTGGGCACGCCGTTCATCAGGTCGCGGCCCTTGATGTCGAGCGTCATACCGACGCCGTCGGCGGGCGGCTTCGCCGTGCCGATCTCGGTCTTGATGCGCTCAGCAGTCGCTTCGCCGATGAGCAGATTGTGGTTGCGGCGGACGTAGCTGACGATCGCGTCGTCCATCTTGTCGCCACCGACGCGCACCGAGGTCGTATAGGCGAGGCCGCGCAGGCTGAGCACGGCAACTTCGGTGGTGCCGCCGCCGATGTCGACGACCATGCTGCCGATCGGCTCGGTCACCGGCATGCCGGCACCGATCGCGGCCGCCATCGGCTCCTCGATGAGGTAGACCTGGCTGGCGCCGGCGTTGTTGGCCGCATCGCGGATGGCGCGCCGCTCGACGCTGGTCGAGCCCGATGGCACGCAGATGACGATCTCCGGGAAGCTGGCAAACTTGCGGCTGTGCACCTTGCGGATGAAATGGTTGATCATCTGTTCGGCGACATAGATGTCGGCGATGACGCCGTCGCGCAGCGGCCGGATCGCCTCGACATTCCCCGGCGTGCGGCCCATCATCAGCTTGGCGTCGTTGCCGACCGCCTTGACGACTTTCCTGCCGTTGATCGTCTCGATCGCGACCACCGACGGCTCGTTGAGGACGATGCCGCGCCCGCGCACATAGACAAGCGTGTTGGCGGTGCCGAGATCGATCGCCATGTCCTGGCTGAGGAAACTGAAAAGGCGGCTGAGCATCAGTCGGTCTTCTTCGTTATGGTTCGCTGCCGGCATGCGGCTTGCCGCTGCATATGCAGCCTGTGGCGGTGGCAGCGCAAGTGGCGCATTCGCGACAGTCCGATGGTTAATGTGACATTCACCGCGTTCTAGAGCGGGAAAACTAAGAAAGCGTTGTTGAAGCCCCGGCGCGCTGTCATGAAATCCCCGATGAGCATCCGTCGACTTCCCGAAACGCTGATCAACCGCATCGCCGCCGGCGAGGTGGTCGAACGGCCGGCAAGCGTCGTCAAGGAGCTTGTCGAGAACGCGCTCGACGCCGGCGCACGGCGCATCGACGTCGAACTCGGCGAGGGCGGCCTCGAACGCATCGCGATCGCCGACGACGGCTGTGGCATGGATGCCGGCGACCTGCGCATGGCGTTGCAGCGCCACGCAACGTCGAAGCTGCCGACCGGCGACCTCGACTCGATCGCGACAATGGGGTTTCGCGGCGAAGCGCTGCCGTCGATCGCCAGCGTCAGCCGCTTCCGCATCGCCAGCCGGGCCCCGGGCGCCGCCGGCTGGGAAATCATCGTCGACCACGGGCGGATCGTCGCCGACGGTCCGGCCGCAGTTCCGCCCGGCACGCGCGCCGTCGTCGAGCGGCTGTTCGGCAACGTCCCCGCCCGCCGCAAGTTCATGAAGGGCGTGCGGACCGAATATGCCGCCTGCCTCGACGCGGTACGGCGGCTGGCGATGGCCCGGGCCGACGTCGGCTTCAGCGTCATCCACGACGGCCGGCGCGTCCTTGATGTGCAGCCCGCCGGGTCGCTGATCGAAAGTGCCCGCGTCGCCCGGCTGGCGTCGATCCTTGGCGCCGACTTCACCGACAACGCGGTCGCCGTCGACATGGAGCGCGACGGCCTCTGCCTTGGCGGACTTGCCGCGGTGCCGACGTTCAGCCGCGGTGCCGCCGACCACCAGTATCTGTTCGTCAACGGTCGGCCGGTGAAGGATCGCCTGCTGCTGGGTGCGGTCAGAGGTGCCTATCGTGATCTCCTCGCCCGCGACCGGTACCCGGTGCTGGCGCTGTTCCTGGACGTGCCGTTCGACTTCGTCGACGTCAACGTCCATCCGGCCAAGACCGAGGTCCGCTTCCGCGCGCCAGAGCAGGTGCGCGTTCTCATCGTCGCGGGCCTGCGCCGCGCGCTCGATGCCGGGGCCGGCCAGGCGTCAACGACGATCGGAACGGCGGCGCTTGCTGCCTTCCGCGCTGAAACGCCAGCGCCGCTGGCGCCAACCAAGACCATGTTCGCCGACGGCGCACACTGCTTTGCGATGCCTGCGGCATCCGGCAGACTCGGTATGGCGACGCCGCCGTTGGCACGGACGGAGACCGCGATCGCGGTCCATGCCGACGCGCGCGAAGGCGACCTTCGCCAGTTTCCCTTGGGCGCGGCGCGGGGACAGGTGCACGGATCGTGGATCCTCGCCGAAACCGACGACGCGCTGGTCATTGTCGACCAGCACGCCGCGCACGAGCGGTTGACGCTGGAAAGGATGAAGGCGGCGCTGGCCGCTGGCGGCGTCCGCGCGCAGGCGCTGCTCCTGCCTGAAGTCGTCGAACTCGACGAGGCCGACTGCGATGCCATCGAAACGCACGCCACCGCGCTTGCCGAAATGGGGCTGGAGGTGGAGCGGTTCGGCGCTGCCGCCGTTCTTGTCCGGGCCACGCCCGCGCTGCTTGGGGTCACCGACGCGAAGGCGCTCATTCGCGACCTTGCCGACGATATCCGCGCGTACGGCGCCGCGCATGGCCTCAAGGAACGGATCGACGAGGTGCTGGCGACAATGGCGTGCCACGGATCGGTAAGGGCGGGGCGCCCGCTGACGGTCACCGAAATGAACGCGCTGCTGCGCGAGATGGAGGCAACGCCGCATTCCGGCCAGTGCAACCACGGCCGCCCGACTTATGTGAAACTCGCCCGCGCCGACATCGAAAAACTGTTCGGGCGGCGTTAGAGCCTGATCGTTTCCGGTGGACGCGCTGTGCGCGTCCACCGGAAACGTGAATCAGTCTCTATTCATACTCTTAGACAGCGATTCACGGTTCAGAGTGATTCAATCTGAACCGATCGCGGTCTAGACGCCATAAGGCGCTACAGTGGCGCGTTGGCGCGCATGTAGTCGATGAACGCGCGCAGCTTGGACAGCCGCAGCTCGGACAGCCCCCGTGCGGCGGTCTGGCGCGCCCGACCGACGCCCCCTAACCCTTGTCGCGCGCCTCGGCGACCGCCTGCTTGAGCTCGTCATAACCAACCGCGCCCGACAGGATGCGGTCGCCGATCACATAGCTCGGCGTGCCGGTCAGGCCGAGCGCGCCGCCAAGCCTGAGGTTCTTCTCGATTTCGGCTTCGAGGCGGGCGCTCTTCATGTCGCGCGCCGTCCGCACCTCGTTGAGTCCGGCCGCGCGCACGCCCTGGATCGTCTTCTGCGTCGAGACGCGCGCCTTGTCCCTGAACATCCACGTGTAGAACCTGCGGTACCTGCCCTGCTCGGCAGCCGACAGGCTAGCGAGCGCAGCTTCGCGCGACGCATCGCCCAGGACCGGAAGGTCGCGGTAGACGACCTTCAGCTTCTTGTCCTCCTTGAGCAGCCGTTCGACGTCGGGATGCGACAGGCGGCAATAGGGGCAGTTGTAGTCGAAGAACTCGACCAGCGTCACATCGCCGTCGCGGGCGCCGGCCCACGCGCCCTTGAACGGCGTTTCGATCTCGGTGCGGTTCTGGTTGATCAGGCTGGTCACCTCACGCGCCTGCAGCCGGCTCACCGCCTCGGGAATGATCTCGGGGTGCGCCAGGATGTAATCGCGGACGATCGCCTCGACCTCGGCGCGTTGCGCCTTCGTCAGCGCGCCCGAACCACCGTTGGCGGCTTCCGACGGCTGCCGGCCGGTGAGCAGCGCGAGCAGCCCGACGGCGAGCAGCAGCAGCGCGCCGCCGGCAAGCCACGCACCCGCCGCCGGCCAGCGAGCCCGCAGTGTCCGCAGCACATGCATCATCGTCGCCGTTTCCTGTTGCCGTCCTTGTCCTCCACCTCCGCCTGGCTGACCAGCAGGATGTCCTGCGCGCGGATCCAGTCTGGCGTCCCCGGCGCCAGCCCCGCCATCGCCGCCCGCGCGCTGGTGAGCGCCAGTTGCGGCCGGCCGGTGAGGTTGTGTTGTTCAGCCGTCGCCAACGCCGCGCGCGCCTCGTCGCCCTCGCGCGCATAGGCGATGCCCAGCTGGTACCAGGCAAAGGGGTTGCGGTTGTCACGCGCGACGGCGGCGCGCAGCACCGACTTCGCTTCGGCGGCATGCTCTGCCTTCTCGGTCGAGATGAGCGCGTGGCCGAGCAGACCCGCGATAAGCGGCTGGTCCGGGGCGAGCGCCACCGCGCGGCGCAGCGGCGGGATCGACGCCTCGACCCGGCCCGATTCGAGCAGCACCTGTCCCTTCAGTTCGAGGAAATAGGGATCGTCGGGCGCGGTCGCGAGCAGGCCGTCGACCTCGGCGGCCGCCTTGTCGGGAAACGCATTCTTGTGCCAGGCATAGGCGCGGGCGTAGCGGGCGGGAACGCTGGTGTCGGTCTCCGGATATTTCTGGAACGTCCGCGAGGGTTGCTCGACGAAGCCGAACAGCTTTGCCTTGATCCGCAGGAATCGCGCCTGCAGTGCCGGATCGATCGGCTTGTCCCAGTGCGGCGATGACCGGTAGACGTTTTCCAGTGCGGCGATGCGATCGCCCGATAGCGGGTGCGTGCGGGCGTAAGCGTTGTCTTGCGGGATGGCGAGGCGGAACTCCTGGTTCTGCAGCTTCTTGAAGAAGCGGATCGAGCCCTGGCCCGACACGCCGGCCTTCTCCAGGAACACCGCACCCGCCTGGTCGGTGCGCGACTCCTGCTCGCGGCTGTAGGCGAGGAACTTGCCGAGCGCTGCCTGCTGGCCGCCGGCAAAGATCGCCGCGCCTGCCTCGCCGGCGCCAGCCGCGATCGCCGCCGCGCCAAGCAGCATCGACAGCAGCGTGATCGACGTCGCCTGGCCGATTCCCTCGCTGAAGCGGACGGCGTGGCCGCCGGCGATGTGACCCATTTCGTGGGCGACCACGCCCTGCAGCTCATTGACGTCATCGGCGGCGAGGAGCAGACCGCTGTGAACGTAGATCGCCTGCCCCCCGGCAACGAAGGCGTTGATATCCTTGTCACCGATCAGGACCATGTCGACCGCGTTGGGGCGGAGCCCTGCGGCCACGGCGAAGGGGTTGGCGACGTCGCGCAGGAACGCCTCGGTCTCCGCATCGCGCAATATGCTCTGTGCCAATGCCGGGCGCATCAACGCCGACATGGCGAGCGCAACCGCCAACACACCGCGCAGCACGCCGTTCATGACCGTTCGCATCGCCATCGCCGTCATTGCAACAGCGCCAAGGTGAACGCGCCATGAAGCCGTGGCAAGGGGCGCACACGCACACGGCTGCAATTTGTCGCTCAACGCATGCGGTCGATGGCAACGATGCTCCGCTCAGGCGCCAAACGTGCGCTGCCACCAGCCCTTGCGCGGCGATGCCGGCGTTTCGGCAGCATCGTTGGCGGCGGCCTCGGTTGCCACCTCCACCGCGACCGTATCACCAGGCTCACTCACCTTGGCGGCAGCCTTGCGCCGCGACGCCTTAGGCCCAGGTGGCGCCGTGGCGGCCGTGGCGTTGTCGGCCAGCGTTGTAT
>CAYVVV010000008.1:10731-26796 GCA_964455325.1 uncultured Sphingosinicella sp.
CGGCTGCGCTTGGGCTTTTCGGCGGCAACCGGGCGGTCAACGGCGGGCTCGGGCGCGACCGCCGCCGGTGCGTTGCCTTCGACCGTTACCGCCGTCTTGCGGCGGCTGCGCCTCGGTGGTGCCGCCACGGTGTCGGCGGCTACGTCCGGCGCTTCCGCAGCAGCTGCCGCCACTGCGTCGGCGGCCGCCACCTCTGGCGCGGTGACGGCGATGCCATCGGCGACCGACGAAATGGCGTCATCGTCGCGGCGCCGGCCGCCGCGACGCCCGCGACGCCGGCGCTTGCGGCGGGCCTGATCGCCATCCTCGTGCGGCTGGGCGTCGGCGGCGGCGCCAGCAGCACGCTCGCCATCGGCGCTCGCCCCCTCGTCGCCGGCACTGGCAGCGGCGTCATGATCGGGCTGCTCACGATCCTCCCGCTCACGACGGCCGCGGCCACGACGGCGGCGCTTGCGGCGGCCACCGTCGCGCTCGCGACCCTCGCGCGGCCGCTCGTCGCCGGCCTCGGTCTCCTCGGCCTCGTCCTCGACGATCGCTGCATCCTCGTCGACGACAGGGGCGGGAAGCGCGACCTGCGCGCGCGGTTCGGGCGGGGGGCCGCTGCCATCGATCTCATGCTCGCCGACGGTGAGTTCGCCGCTGGGGTTGACCTCGACAACGACCCCGTACAGATCCTCGATGCGCGCGATCTGGCCGCGCTTGGCATTGAGCATGTAGATCGCCACCTCGAACGGCAACCGCAGCGTCAGCTGGCTGTGCCGCGCCTTCAGCGCTTCCGCCTCAAGCACCCGCAGCGCGCCGAGTGCGGCCGAGGGTACCGTGCGCACGATACCGGCGCCGTCGCAGACGGGGCAGGTGTGCGTCGACGCCTCGAGCACCCCGGTACGCAGCCGCTGGCGGCTCATCTCGAGAAGCCCGAAGGTCGAGATGCGGCCAACCTGGATGCGCGCCCGATCGTTCTTGAGCGCTTCCTTCAGCGCCTTTTCGACCTTGCGGTTGTTCGAGTGCACGTCCATGTCGATGAAGTCGATGACGACAAGCCCGGCCATGTCGCGCAGGCGCAGCTGGCGGGCGATCTCCTTCGCCGCCTCGAGGTTCGTCTTGAGCGCGGTTTCCTCGATGTTGTGCTCGCGCGTCGACTTGCCAGAGTTGATGTCGATGGAGACGAGCGCCTCGGTCGGGTTGATGACGATGTAGCCGCCCGACTTCAGCTGCACGACCGGGTGGTACATGGCGGCGAGCTGCGCTTCGACCTGGTAGCGCTGGAACAGCGGCACCGGGTCGAGGTATTGCTGAACCTTCTTGGCGTGGCTCGGCATCAGCAGCTTCATGAAGCTCTTCGCCGCCTTGTAGCCCTGCTCGCCGTCGACCAGAATGTCATCGATGTCGCGGTTGTAGATGTCCCGGATGGCGCGCTTGATGAGGTCCGAATCCTCGTGGATCAGCGCCGGCGCGGTCGACGCCAGGGTCTTCTCGCGGATTTCATCCCAGAGTCGCGTCAGATAGTCGAAGTCGCGCCTGATCTCGGCGCGCGTGCGCGAAAGGCCGGCAGTGCGGATGATGCAGCCCATGCCGACCGGCAGCGCGAGTTCCGACACGATCGACTTCAGCCGCTTGCGATCGGCCTGGCTCGAAATCTTGCGGCTGATGCCGCCGCCATGGTTGGTGTTCGGCATGAACACGCAATAACGCCCGGCAAGACTGAGGTAGGTGGTAAGCGCCGCGCCCTTGTTGCCGCGCTCTTCCTTGACGACCTGCACGAGCAGCACCTGGCGGCGCTTGATCACCTCCTGGATCTTGTAGCGCCGGCGCAGATGCTGACGCTTGGCGCGCAGCGCCTCGGCGGCGTGATCATCATGGTGATCGTCGGTGACCTCCGCCGGCGGCGGGGGAACGTCGTCGCCTTCGTCGGCGACGGCAACGTCGTCGTCCTCGCCGGTGCCGGCGTCGCCGTGTTGCGCTTCGATCTCGGCCTGATGCTCCTCGGCGGCCTCGCGCTCCTCCCGCAGCAGCGCTTCGCGATCCTCCTTCGGGATCTGGTAGTAGTCGGGATGAATTTCTGCGAAGGCAAGAAACCCGTGACGGTTGCCGCCGTAGTCGACAAACGCCGCCTGCAGCGACGGTTCGACGCGGGTGACCTTGGCGAGATAGATGTTGCCCTTGATCTGCTCCTTTTGAGCAGATTCGAAGTCAAACTCCTCGATCCGGTTGCCTTCGATGACGGCGACCCGGGTTTCTTCCGGGTGGCGCGCGTCGATGAGCATGCGCATTGACATTGAATATTCTCCGGGCGCCGGCGACGGTGGCTACGCATGGCGTCGTCCCGCGGTCGGCACAGATGACGGGAACGCCGCGCACGGCGGCTTTCCGATGGTTTGAAACAGCGGTGGCACGCACGACGGAGCGCGCCGAGACAAGGCGCTCAGCGCCCGTTTTAATCCCGATGCGTCGCATTACCGACATGCGCCAAAACCTCGTGTAGCGGCCGGTCGACGACCAGCCGTGCGCCCTTGGCTAATGCCCGATGCGAGACAGGGCCTGGGGCTGGCGGCGGGGCGAGCGTCGCCGACGCCGCTTGCAATGCTGCTAGCAGCAATGGGTGGCACGAACAACACAAAGCGTCACATTCGCCGCAAATTGCTTGAACCGCGAGGCTGTCAACCATAAGATTCGGCAGAATTTCAAGGCTTGTGGCGGGGCGTGTGCCGCCGTTGTGGGGGAGCGATGCGGCTGGCTTCGGCGCGATGGGTTCGGGTGGTTGCCATGACGACGGCGCTGCTCTTCGCCGCACCGGCAGCAGCAGGCACGATCGGCACCGTCAGCGTCGCCGCCGATGCCACTGGCGCCGACGTCGCGATCGAGGTCCGCGGCGGATCGGGCACGCCGACGACGTTCGCGCTCGACGCGCCGAAACGGCTGGTCATCGACGTGCCGGGCGCGACCACTGGCGCGATCACCGCAGCGGGCGGTGGCCCCGTCGCGAAGGTGCGCGGCGCACAGTTCGACAGCGGTACGGTACGCGTCGTCCTCGACCTGGCCGCACCAGCGCACATCGTGTCGGGCGCGGCGCGTGACGGCGGCTTTTCGATCCGCGTCGCGCCCATTGACGAAGCCGCCTTCGCCCGCCAGGTGGCCGACGGCCGCAAACGGCTGATACCGCCGCCAGAAACGGAGACCGCCGCTGCGGCAGCGCCGCCAAAGCCGGTCACGAAGCCGCCGCCGAAAACGGCGGAAAAACAGGCAGCGGCGACGGCAGAGCCGCCAGCAGCCAGGCCGACACCTTCGCCCCGCGCTGCGCCGGCCGCTGCAGCCACCACGGCACCGCAACCGAGTCCCCCCGTTCCGCGCCAAAGGCTGCGCACCGGCCTTCCCGTCGTCGTTATCGACGCCGGTCACGGCGGCAAGGACGTCGGCGCGCCGAGTGTGCTTGGCGACGGCCGCCATGAAAAGGACGTCACGCTAGCGATCGCCAAGGCGATCAAGAAGGAGCTCGACGCGTCGGGCCGCGTGCGCGCGATCCTGACGCGCAGCGACGATCGTTTCCTGCGCCTGCGCGACCGCCTGGCCATCGCCCGCCACAACCGCGCCGAACTGTTCATTTCGGTGCACGCCGACAGCGCGCCGACACCGCAGGCAAGCGGCGCAACCGTCTACACGCTGTCGGAAACCGCCTCCGACGCCGAGGCGGCGCGGCTCGCCGCGAAGGAAAACCGCGCCGACATCATCGCCGGCGTCGACCTTGGCGTCGAGACGAGCGAGGTCACCGACATCCTCATCGACCTCGCGCAGCGCGAGACGATGAACAGGTCGGCCGAATTCGCCGCGCTGCTGCAGCGCGAGCTGCGGCAGGACATCAAGGTACGAAGCCAGTTCCACCGCTTCGCCGGCTTCCTCGTGCTGAAAGCGCCCGATGTCCCCTCGGTGCTGCTGGAAACCGGCTATTTGTCGAACGGGGACGATTCGAAATTCCTGTTCTCGCCCGCGGGTCAGGTGCGCATCGCGCGGGGCGTGCGCCGCGCCATTGAGGGGCACTTCCTGCGCCGCATCGCGCAACGCTAGAGCCTGATTCACGAACCTAGACCGCGATCGGTTCAGATTGATTCAATCTGAACCGATCGCGGTCTAGGCGGTCGCCTTCATTGTGCGGACGGCGAGAATCGTCTCGGCGACGCTCTTGGTCCGCGCATTGTCGACGTCGATCGCCTGTGCGCCGTCGCTGAGCACGACGGCCCGGATCTCGAAGCCGAAGCGGCGACCGAATGCGGCGAGTGAACCTGCAAGCGTGCGCAGCCCAAGGCGGAAACTGATGAGGTTCCACAATCCGAACGCCTTGACGATACGATCGGGGTGCTTGGCGAACTGGCCGCCTCCCCTGAACACCTCGGCGGCGGCCAGCGCGCGGGTGTCGGCAATCATGTAGGCATTGCAGTTCGAATAGGCATCGTCGCGGAACGTGTAGAAACGGCGCTGACCATCGGGATGCGCCGACAGCACCGAAGCCCTGGTGGCGAACGCCACGCTCGCCCCGGCTCCGGTCGAGCCTTGCACGATCTCGGCGACACCCGACGGCGTCAGCAGCACGTTGTCGGCGGTCGTGATCAGCAGCGGCGGCGGCAGCACCATCGCCGCCGCCAGCACGCTGTCGACGATGTTGCGCTCGGGCTGGACCCTGACGATCCGCTCACGCCATGGCGCGATGACGGCATCGACGGCGGCGCTGGCGTCGACCGAAACGGCGATGCGTCCGATATCGGGCGCTGCCGCCAGGGTGGCAAGCACATGTTGCAGCATCGGCACGCCCGCGACCGGCACCAGGCATTTGTGCGAAACACCCGCGGCGACGGCCAGCGGATCGGGCGACGCGTCACGGCGACCGGCAAGAACGATGGCATCGACGGTCATCGGCTCAGGCGACAAGCCGCTCTTCGGCGACGCCGAACAGACCCTGGCGGGCCATGCTGTGCGCGACAATCGATTCGACAAGCTGGTGATGGTCGATGCCGAGCGTGGCCGCCGAGCGCGAGATGCTCTTCTTCGACCACAGGTTGCACGACAGATTCACCTCCATGAACGCCACCGTCTCGCGCGCGGGGTCATAGCGGAACTCGAACCGGCCATAGTCAAACGGCCAGTAGTCACGCGCCAGTTCGCGGGTCATTGCCGTAACCAGCTCCGCTACGCGGCGGCTGGCCAGCACCTCGAGCGGATCGTCGGCGACGGCGCCGTCCAGCGATCGCTTCTCCGCGTATCCGCGCAGTGCATCGGGATCGGACGGGATGTATACCATCGGCGCCAGCAGCCACGGCGCGCCACCGACCCCGCCAATGACCGGGACGGCGACGTCGAGCAGCGGCAGCCACGGCTCGACGATGGCGTCATGGCCTTCGCGGTGCAGTAATTCGACATGCGCCAACGCGTCGCGCCAGCTGTCGACGACGGCAATGCCCCACGATGCCGACGACGCGTTCGGCTTGACGATCAGCCGCGCGGCCGCGAGCGCTGCGACCTCGCTGAGATCGGTCCCGCGCCGGAACACCCGCCAGTCGGCGGTCGGCACGCCGCGCTGGCGTGCAGCCAGCTTGGCGAGATGCTTGTCGTCGGCAAGGCCACGGATAATCGGGCCGGCGCCAAGGTAGGGGAGCTGCGCGCGCGTCAGCAGCAGCGGCGCCAGCATTTCGCTGTTGATGAAGCCGGCGCGATTGAGCAGCGGCACGACGAAATCGACGTCCGGCCGATCGAACAACACTTCGAACCGATCGGCGGCGACGACATTGAGCCCGATCTGGCGCAGCGTCGTCAGCAGCTCGTGGTGATAGATCGCGTGGTTGCCGTCGACCGGATGCAGGCTGCCGTCGCCGCAGGCATGCTTGGCGAGCAGCATGACGCGCAGCGACGCCTTGGCCGGCATGGGGATACGCGCGCAGCGCGGATGGACTGGCATACTGGTCATGACGCGCTGCTAGCAGGCATCGGCGACGCTTTGTTTGCCAAGGCGTTACACGCGCATGACGCAATCGCGGCTGCTCGCGGCTTGAGGAGGCTGCCGCGGCTGCTATAGGCTTGCGTCATGACCGCTTCGGCGCTGACCGTCCGCCTGCGCGCGGCGTTTCTTTCCTGGCCACGCTGGGCGCGGCTGACCAGCTATGTCGTCGGCGGGCTGTTCGCCATCGGCCTGGTCACGGTGCTGGTCGCCTATCTCATCTTCCAGCGCGGACTGCCCGACGCGGCAGCGCTTGCCGAGTACGAGCCGCCGCTGCCGAGCCACGTGCGCGCGATCGACGGCACGCCGTTTGCCAGCTTCGCGCGCGAACGGCGCATCTTCCTCGACTACGAGCAGACGCCGCGGCGGCTGATCGGCGCGTTCGTGTCGGCGGAGGACAAGACCTTCTTCACGCATCCCGGCATCGACCTGCCTGGCATCTTCCAGGCGGCCATCACCAATTTCCAGGCGATCGGCACCGACCGGCGCCCGGTCGGTGCGTCGACGATCACGCAGCAGGTCGCCAAGAACCTGTTGCTGACCAACGAGGTCAGCTACGTCCGCAAGGTCCGCGAGATCATCCTCGCGCGCCGCATCGAGCAGGCGCTGTCGAAGCGGGAGATCCTCGAACTCTACCTCAACCAGATCTTCCTCGGCCGCAGCGCCTATGGCGTGCAGGCGGCATCGTTCGCCTACTTCAACAAGCCCGTCGACGAGCTGACGCTGGCGCAGACGGCGTTCCTCGCGGTGCTGCCGAAGGCGCCGTCGAACTATAACCCGGCACGGCCGCGCGGCCATGCGCGTGCCGTCGCGCGGCGCAACTGGGTGCTCGGCCAGATGGCTGACAACGGCTACATCAGCGAGGCGGAGGCGCGCGCGGCGATGGCGGAGCCACTGGTCGCGATCAACCGCGCCGAGATACCGCGCGACCGGACCGGCGACTATTTCATCGAAGCGATCCGCCGCGAACTCGTCGCGCGCTACGGCGAGGAGGGCAGCACCGGCATCTACACGGGCGGCCTGTGGATCCGCGCGACGATCGATCCCGCCATGCAGCGCGCAGCAGAGGCGGCGCTGCGCGACGGTCTCGTCAGGTACGACCGGCCGCGCGGCTGGCGCGGCGCGACCGACCGCATCGCACTCGGCGACGGCTGGCACCAGCGGCTGCGCAGCATCAACCTGCCGGTCGGCTACGACGACTGGCGCGCCGCTGTCGTTCTCGCCAAGGCCGGCGAGGTGGCGACGCTCGGCTTCGAGGACGGCAGCAGCGGCCGCATGACGCGCGGCAACGCCGCCATGCCGGTGCGCGGCGTCGGCGTGCCTGCCTATGACCGGCTGTCGCCCGGCGATGTCATCCCGGTCAAGCGGATCGCGGGCACGGACTACGCGCTGCGGCAGATTCCGGAGATCGGCGGCGGCATGGTCGTGCAGGAGGTGTCGACAGGCCGCGTGCTCGCCATGGTCGGCGGGTTCGACGCGCGCCGGTCGCAGTTCAACCGCGCCACGCAGGCGAACCGCCAGCCGGGTTCGGCGATCAAGCCGTTCGTCTATGCGGCCGCGCTCGACAATGGCTTCACACCGGCATCGATCATCGTCGACGGTCCCTATTGCGTGTTCCAGACGCGATCGCTCGGCACCAAGTGTTTCCGTAACTTCAGCGGCGGCTATGCCGGGCCGCAGACGATGCGCTGGGGCCTTGAGCAGTCGCGCAACCTGATGACGGTGCGGCTGGCCTACAACACCGGCATGGACAAGGTGGTGCAGACGATCGACAGCATGGGCATCGGCAGCTATGCGCCGGTGCTGTCGATGTCGCTTGGCGCCGGCGAGACGACCGTGCTCAGACTGACCAATGCCTATGCCATGCTGGCGAACGGCGGCAAGCGGCAGGCGCCGGTTCTCTATGACCTGATCCAGGACCGTCACGGCCGAACGATCTACCGCGCGGACGCGCGCGACTGCGCCGGCTGCAACGCGCCGGCGTGGCGCGGCGAGCCGATGCCGCGGCCCGCCGACGCGCGGCCGCAGGCGATCGACGCCAAGACGGCATACCAGGTCATCCACATGCTCGAGGGCGTCGTCGAGCGCGGCACCGCGGTGGTGCTGCGCGACCTCGACCGGCCGCTGTTCGGCAAGACCGGCACCACCAACGGCCCGACCAACGTCTGGTTCGTCGGCGGCACGGCCGACGTCGTCGCCGGGCTTTATCTCGGTTTCGATCAGCCGCAGAATATGGGCGGCTACGCGCAGGGCGGCACGCTGGCGGCACCGGTGTTCAAGCAGTTCGCGCAAGCAGCGCTGGATGACACGCCGAAGCGTCCGTTCGAAATCGCGCCCGGCATCCGCATGGTCCGCATCGACCGCCGCTCGGGCAAGCGCGTCTTTGCCGGCTGGCCGGCTGGCGGCGATCCGAAACCGGCGGTGATCTGGGAGGCGTTCAAGCCGGAAAGCGAGCCGCGCCGGCTGGCTTCCGTCGATGACCCGTTCGCACCCAAAGCGGTGGTGCGCTCCGACAGCGACTTCTTGCAATCGACCGGCGGCATCTACTAGTCAGCCGCAACAGCCCGTCATACCCGTGCAGGCGGGCATCCATATTCCCGTACGCAGGCTATGGATCGCCGCCCGCGCGGGAACGACGATCAGAATGGAGTGATCACCATGCGCGCCGAAGCGCTCAATCACGTCGACCGCATCAAGCAGGCGCTAGCCCTGCTGAGGAGGTTTCTTTGACTGGGACGTCGCGCTGAAGCGGCTCGACGAACTCAACGCCGCTGCCGAGGATCCCGCACTGTGGAACGACCCCAAGGCGGCGCAGAAGCTGATGCAGGAGCGCCGCCGTCTCGACGAGGCGATCGCGGCAACGCGCACGATCGAGACCGAGCTCGATGACACCATCGAGCTGATGGAGATGGCCGAGGCCGAGGGCGACGACGCGCTCGCCGATGACGCCGTACGATCGCTCGCAGCGCTCGCCGAGCGCGCCGACCGCGACAAGGTGGCAGCTTTGCTGTCGGGCGAGGCGGACGCCAACAATACCTATATCGAGATCAACGCCGGCGCCGGCGGCACCGAAAGCCAGGACTGGGCATCGATGCTGCAACGCATGTACCAGCGCTGGGCGGAACGGCACGGCATGAAGGTCGAGCTGGTCGACCACCACGCGGGCGAGCAGGCCGGCATCAAGTCGGCGACCCTTCTGCTGAAGGGAGCCAACGCGTACGGCTACGCCAAGACCGAAAGCGGCGTGCACCGGCTCGTCCGCATCAGCCCCTACGACAGCGCTGCGCGCCGTCACACCAGCTTCGCCAGCGTCTGGGTCTATCCAGAGGTCGATGACGAGATCGACATCGATATCAACGAAGCCGACCTCAAGATCGACACCTACCGCTCGTCGGGCGCCGGCGGACAGCACGTCAACACCACCGACAGCGCGGTCAGGATCACGCACATTCCCACCGGTATCATCGTCGCCTGCCAGAACCAGCGCAGCCAGCACAAGAACCGCGCCGAGGCGATGAAACAGCTGAAGGCGCGGCTCTACGAGGCTGAACTGCAGCGGCGCGAGGCCGAAGCGAACGCGCAGAACGCGCAGAAGACCGACATCGGCTGGGGCCACCAGATCCGCAGCTACGTGCTGCAGCCCTATCAGCAGGTGAAGGACCTGCGCACCGGCATCGTCAGCACCAGCCCCGACGACGTGCTCGACGGCGACCTCGATGCGTTCATGGCCGCCGCGCTCGCACAGCGCGTCACCGGCGAGAAGGTCGACGTCAGCGACGACGATTAGAGCCTGTCCCGTTTAGGTTGCAGCCCTCACACGACCCCGCTCATCCCGACCAGAAGTCGAGGGATGAGCGGGTGGTCAGAACCGATTCCGCTCGCACAGGACAAACACTAGAGCCGTGCGGCGTGCCAGCCGAGCTGGTCCGCCATGAACGTCGAAATGAAGTAATAGCTGTGGTCATAGCCGGGGTGCAGGCGCAGCGTCAGCGCCTGTCCGGCAGCATGGCAGGACTCGCGCAGTAGTTCGGGCCTCAACTGCTCGGTGAGGAAACCATCGGCCTCGCCCTGGTCGACGAGGATGTCGGGAAGCCGCGCGCCGTCGTCGATCAGCGCGCAGGCATCATACGCGCGCCACGACGACCGCTCGCCGCCGAGATAGCGGCCGAGCGCCTTTTCGCCCCACGGACAACGCATCGGCGAGACGATCGGCGCGAACGCGCTCGTTGACCGGAAACGCCCCGGATTGCGCAGGCTGATGGTGAGCGCGCCGTGCCCGCCCATCGAATGGCCCATGATTCCCTGCCGCGCCATGTCGACCGGGAAATGCGCGGCAACGAGCGCTGGCAGCTCGGTCTCGATATAGCTGCGCATCCGGTAGTGCGTTGCCCAGGGGGCCTCGGTCGCGTCGACATAGAAGCCGGCGCCCTGGCCGAGGTCATACGCCTCGTCGTCGGGAACGTCGTTGCCGCGCGGGCTGGTGTCGGGGGCGACGAAGATCAGCCGGTGTTCCGCGCACGCAGCGCGGTACTCGCCCTTCTCAGTGACGTTGGCATGCGTGCAGGTCAGCCCCGACAGGTACCACACCACCGGCAGCCGCTCGCCCGGCGCATGCTCGGGAACGAATACGGAGAACACCATGTCGGTGCCGGTGGCGCGCGACGCATGCCGGTAGACATCCTGCACGCCGCCGTGACTGCGGCTGCTGGAGATCGTTTCGATCGCCACCTCACAACCGGAAATGCGGCCGTCCACTTGCTTCCCTGCCGCTACATCCGGTGCAGCGCGCAAAGCTTGTTGCCGTCGGGGTCGCGGAGGTAGGCGAGGTAGAGCTTGCCGAAGCTGCCCTCGCGGATACCGGGCGGGTCTTCGCAGCTGGTGCCGCCGTTGGCGACGCCGGCGGCGTGCCAGGCGTCCGCCTCGGCCGGCGACGCTGCTGCGAAACCGATGGTGCCGCCGTTGGCGTGACAGGCGGGCTCGCCGTTGATCGGCGGCGTCACCAGGAAGATGCCGCCAGCGTGCATGTAGATGAGTCGGCCCCGATCGTCCTGCATCGCAGGCTTTGCGCCAAGTGCGCCGAGAACGGCGTCGTAGAAACGCTTTGACCGCGCAGTGTCGTTGGTGCCGACAACGATGTGACTGAACATGGCCGCTCCTCTCAGTTGCAGTTTGCAACCTATATCGCGGTCTGCCGGCGGGTCAATAGACGACAACGCTGCGGATGCTTTCACCCGCGTGCATCAGGTCGAAGCCCTTGTTGATCTCGTCGAGGCTCAGCACATGCGTGATCATCGGGTCGATCGCGATCTTGCCCGCCATGTACCAGTCGACGATTTTGGGTACGTCGGTGCGCCCCCTGGCGCCGCCGAACGCCGTCCCCTTCCAGACGCGCCCGGTGACGAGCTGGAACGGCCGCGTCGCGATCTCCCTGCCCGCTTCGGCGACACCGATGATGACCGACGTGCCCCAGCCGCGGTGGCAGGCTTCAAGCGCGGTGCGCATCACCTCGGTGTTGCCCGTGCAGTCGAACGTGAAGTCGGCGCCGCCGCCGGTCAGCTCGACCACTCTGGCGACGATCTCCTCGCGCGACATGCCCTTGCTGTTGAGGAAGTGGGTGATGCCGAACGTTCGCCCCCATTCCTCGCGCGCCGGATTGATGTCGACGCCGACGATCGTGCCCGCACCGGCGAGCCGCGCGCCCTGCACGACATTGAGCCCGATGCCGCCAAGCCCGAACACGACGACGCTGTCGCCAACCTGCACCTTTGCCGTGTTGATCACCGCGCCGACGCCCGTCGTCACCCCGCAGCCGATGTAGCAACTGGTCTTGAACGGCGCGTCCTTGCGGATCCTGGCGACGGCGATCTCGGGCAGCACGGTGAAGTTCGAAAACGTCGAGCAGCCCATGTAGTGGTGCAGCATCCGGCCCTTGTACGAAAAGCGGCTGGTGCCGTCGGGCATCAGCCCCTTGCCCTGCGTCGCCCGGATCGCCGTGCACAGATTGGTCTTGCCCGACAGGCAGCTTTTGCACTGCCGGCATTCGGGCGTGTACAGCGGGATGACGTGGTCACCCGGCGCGACCGAGGTTACCCCCGCCCCCACCTCGCGCACCACGCCGGCACCCTCGTGCCCCAGGATCGACGGGAACAGCCCCTCGCTGTCAAGACCGTCGAGCGTATAGGCATCGGTGTGGCAGATGCCCGTCGCCATGATCTCGACGAGTACCTCGCCCGCCTTGGGCCCCTCTAGGTCGACCTCGACCACCTCCAGCGGCTGTTTCGGCGCAAAGGCGACAGCGGCACGGGTCTTCACGGGCGGAGTCCTCCCAATGGTTCAAGACGACGGCCAATTAGGAGAAGAATGGTGGGCGCGGCAAGGATTGAACTTGCGACCCCTGCGATGTCAACACAGTGCTCTACCACTGAGCTACGCGCCCACAGGGGCGGCTACATAGGCGAGCACCAACGGCCGCGCAAGCGCGTTATTGAACCGCGAAGATACGGTCGAGTTCGGCGACGAGGTCGCGCAAGTGGAACGGTTTCGACAGCACCTTGGCGTCGCTCGGCGCACCCGACCCCTTGTTGAGCGCGACGGCAGCGAAACCGGTGATGAACATGACGCGCATGTTGGGCGCCAGCGCCGCGGCGCGCTGCGCCAGCTCGATGCCGTCCATCTCGGGCATCACGATGTCGGTCAGCAACAGCGCGAACTTGCCCGATGCTATGTACGGCAATGCCGCCGTGCCGCGATCGACCGCGACGACGTCGTAACCCGCCCGCTCGATCGCGCGCACCAGGAACTGACGCATCGAATCGTCGTCCTCGGCCAAAAGGATGCTGCCGGCGCCAAGCCGGCCTTCGGGTTCGATCGCCATCGGTCTCTGTCCGCCCGCCGTGGTACGCAAACAGGCTTAACATTTCCTCTCGCCATCGGGCCAGCGCAAAGCTTGCCCTTTCGACGCGGGCGCGTAGGGTGGCGCCGCATGCCGACCGCACCGCTCGACATCGCTGCATCCGATTTGTCGCCCGGCCATTTCGTGACGCGCGGCAGCGGCACGCAGCCGATCGTGCTGGCCTCGCCGCACAGCGGCCGTGCCTATCCCGCCGCGTTCGTTGCGGCGTCGGCGCTCGACCTGGCCGGCCTGCGTCGTGCCGAGGACGCGTGGGTCGACGAACTGGTGGCACCGGCGGCGGCAAACGGCTACCCGCTCATTGCCGCACGTTGGGGCCGCGCCTTCGTCGATCTCAACCGTTCGCCGGCGGAGATCGATGTCAACCTGCTCAGCGATCCGGCGGCGGCGGGCATTGTGCAGGCCACCGAACTTGTGCGGTCGGGACTCGGCGTGCTGCCCCGAATCGCCGGGCCGGGTCTGCCGATCTACGCCGCGCGCTTCCCGGCGCAGGTGGCGCTGAACCGCATCCGCGCGGTGCACGCGCCCTATCATCACCAGCTCGCGGCGCTGGTCGACGAGGCGGTGCATGTGCATGGACGCGCACTGCTGCTCGATTGTCATTCGATGCCGCCGCTGCCGCTGCCAAGCCGCCAGCGGCCGCATTTCGTCATTGGCGATGCCGGCGGCACGACCGCGCCCGAATCGCTGGTTCGTGCGGTCGAGGCGCATTTCCGCCGCCGCGGATACCGCACCGCGCGCAACACGCCCTATTCGGGCGGCTATACCACCCGCTTCCACGCCGCCCGCAGCGCTGGTCGCTATGCGCTGCAGATCGAGATCGACCGCTCGTTGTACATGGATGTCGATACGCTCGAACGACATGCAGGCTTCGACGATATCGCTGCGCTGTTGACGTCGCTGGTTGACGGTCTTGCCGACTGGTTCGCGCGCGGCGCGATTGCCGCAGAATAAAAAGAGGTCACTCCGGCACGATGCCGAAGTGACCAGGGTTCAGGGAGGACGTGCGCCGCACAGCGCGACGCGACGTAGGCGGGCAGCGTCAAAGGGGGGAAACGCCGCCTCGCCTGCCGCTTATCTGGGTAGCTAGTGGCCGCTTTTCAAGACGCGACCGCTAGCGCGGCCGCAGCAGTGGCAGCATCCTTGCAACGACATCGTCGCGGTCGAGGAAATGATGCTTGAGCGCGCCGAGCACGTGCAGCACGACGAGCGCCAGTGCCAGCTTGCCGCCGGCTTCGTGCACCTCGTGAAGCAGCTCGCGCGCCGCTTCGCCAAACCCCAGCATCGGCACGCCGAATAGGCCGAAGAACGACAGCGGGCGTTCCGGCGTCACCGCGAACGCCCATCCGGTCAACGGCAGCACCAGCAGCAGCGCATAGAAGCCGGCATGGGTCGTGCGCGCCAGCAGCACCTCCCAGCGCTTCATGTGCGTCGGCAGCGACGGCACCCCCTGCTGCACGCGCACGCCAAGCCGCGCGAGCGTCAGCAGCAGGATCAGCAGCCCGATCGGCTTGTGGATGCCGGCGATCTCCGCACCCTGCGCAATGCGCGCCGGATCGCCGCTGTCGAACAGGCTCGACATGTACAGGCCGCCGGCGATGTTGCCGATGACCAGCAGCGCGATCGTCCAGTGCAGCGCGATCGCCGTTCGCGAATAGCCGCTCGGTCGTTCCATCACCGCCCTCCTTGCGTGGCATGGAACGCCGAAGGTACGCGGAAATCAAAAGATCGCAAGCGTAGCCGCGGGCACCTGCCTAAGCCGCCTGCTGCTGCATCGTCTCCGTGAACAGTTCGCGGATCAGCGACAGCGACATCAGGTGCGCGTAGATCAGCGGCAGCGCGCCATTCTGCACGAGCTTGCGCGCCTGGTCGCCGCGCAGGTCGAGCACCTTCTTCTCCGACACCATGCGGAAGCCGCGATACACCGCCGGCTGCGCCATGCCTTCGTTCTGGATGGTGACCTCGCCGTCCATCAGCAGTTCATGCTTGCCCAGTTCCTCGGCGAAGAAGCGCGTGCGCGCCATTGCCTGCTCGTAATCCTCGCAGAACTTCAGGATATTCTTGGTGACCTCGGTCGTTTCGCCATTCGCGAACAGGGCCGACCCGATCCCTTCCCCGATTTCTGGGTAGCTGTCGTCGAAGCACAGCGTCATTTCCTGGCTGTCGGCGCGCAGCCGCGCAAGGACGAACGGATAGCGCCGGACGTAGGCCGGGATATAGCATCCCTTCCGCCAGCTGCCGTCAGCCTCGATAAACTGGTTATGACCTTCCCGGAGGCCGACGAGCGCGAGCGGCATCGATATGTCGCCGGTCGAAAAGACGATGGGGTAATAGCGCTGGGCGTCGCGGATCTCGTCGGTAACCAGCGGGATGACGTTCATTCCGCGCGCGAAATGGAGGCTGGTCCGGTCGGTCACCATGCCGAAGCTGGCGTGCGTCGACGACGACAGCGGCGCAAGCGACTTGTACGGCGGCGGCAACTGCACGGTTGCCTGCGGGTTGGAAGCCATGATGATTTCCCTGGGACTCGATTGATGAAGCGGTTCGATCGGTCGCCGCTTTAGGGCGTTGTTGCGGCGCCGGCAAGCACTGGCGCGACATGACGACGACGCTTGCACTCGTCCGCGCGAGGCGAGATGAAACGGTCATGACAGCCCAACGCTTTGCATTTCTGGAACCCGACAAGGGGCAGGACGCGCGCGACATCGCACTTGTCGAGGCGGCAGGCTTCGATGACTGGTACGCGGCGCTGCCGCCGCGCGCAGCGGCCGCCGTCGACGCGGCGCAGTTCAAGGCGGAACCCGGCGCGCTGGTCGTGCTGCCCGGCGCCGCCGCCGACGGCTGGAGCGTTGCCTTCGGCGCCCCCGCCGCGCTCGGACCTTGGGATCTGGCGGCGGCGGTCAAGGCGCTGCCGCCGGGTCGCTACCGGCTCGGCGGCGGCCGCGACCCCGGACCTGCCGCGCTCGGCTGGCTGCTCGCGCACTACAAGTTCACGCGCTATCTCGCCGACCCGAAGCCGATCGCGCCGCGCCTGTTGCTGGTGCCGAAGGCGTTCGATGCCGCCGCCTGCATCCGCGTCGCGGCGGCGCAGGCGCTGGTGCGCGACCTTGTCAACACACCGGCCGAGGACATGGGCCCCGCCGCGCTGGAAGCCGAGACGCTGCGCATCGCGCGC
>CAYVVV010000009.1:0-25417 GCA_964455325.1 uncultured Sphingosinicella sp.
AGCCGCCGAGCAGCAGCAGTAGCAGCGGCGCCGCCATCGTCGCCTGGCGTACGAAGATGGCGCCGCCTTCGCTGAAGGCAAGGATGAAGGTTGCAAGGTAGAGCGCAAGCGGGATCACCCAGAGCAGCGGCACCGCCACGATGTCGGTGGCGAGGTGTGTCGTCGTCGACAGCAGCAGGCCCGAGGGCACGGCGGCCAGCGCTGCCCAGCGGAGGCGGGTGGACCAGCCGGGGACCGCCATCGTCGCCTTGGCTTCAGCGAGCGGCGGTGGCGCCTCGGCATCGCTCGCGGTGCTATCGCGCGCCGACTTCAGTCCGCACAGTGCTACCAGCGCCGCCAGCAGGACGAATGCCGCCGACCACAGTCGCGCCTGCTCGGCGAGCCGAAGCGTCGGTTCGACGAGGAAAGGATAGGCGATGAGCGCCAGCAGGCTGCCCGCATTCGAGGCGGCGTAGAGGAAGTACGGGTCGGCCGCGGCGCTGTCGCCGCTGCGCGTGAACCACGCCTGCAGCAGCGGCGCCTGCGCGGCGACGACGAAGAACACCGGGCCGATCGACGCGGCGAGCAGCACCAGCAGATGCAGCGCCGGCGGCCAGCCGGCGCCGTCGATTGCTGCAAGACCGATGGGCAGCGTCGCCGCTGCAGCCGCGAACAGCGCCATGTGTAAGACTGCCTGGTACCTTGGCGTCAGGCGGCGCAGATGATGCGCGTAGACATAGCCGGCGAGCAGCATCGCCTGGTAGAAGACGAGCGCGACGGTCCACACCGCCGGCGCGCCGCCAAGGACGGGCAGCGCCATGCGCGCCAGCATCGGCTGGATCAGGAACAGCAGGAACGAGCCGAGGAAGATGGTGACGGTGAACAGCGGTCGCTGCGGAACCGCGCGCACGAATACGCCAGCGTTCACCCCAGCAGGCGCGCCGCCTCGGGCGCGAAATAGCTCAGCACGCCTGCGCAGCCGGCGCGCTTGAACGCGGTCAGCGCCTCGATGATACCGCGATCGCGATCGATCAGTCCCGCGTTCATGGCGTTGGCGAGCATCGCATATTCGCCCGACACCTGATAGGCGAAGACCGGAATGTTGAACGCGGCCTTCACCCGGGCGACAACGTCGAGATAGGGCATGCCCGGCTTGACCATGACGCTGTCGGCGCCCTCGGCGATGTCCATCGCCACCTCGCGCAGCGCCTCTTCGCCGTTCGCCGGGTCCATCTGGTAGGTCTTCTTGTCCCCCTTCAGATAGCCGCCGGAGCCGACCGCGTCGCGGAACGGGCCATAGAAGGCGGAGGCATATTTCGCCGCGTAGCTCATGATCTGTACGTTGTGGAAGCCGCCGGCCTCCAGCACCGTGCGAATGGCGCCGACGCGGCCGTCCATCATGTCAGAGGGTGCGACGATGTCGGCGCCGGCGCGCGCCTCGACGAGCGCCTGGCCCTGCAGCATCTCCAGCGTCTCGTCATTGAGGATGCGGCCATCGTCGGCCATCAGCCCATCGTGGCCGTGGCTGGTATAGGGGTCGAGCGCGACGTCGCAAAGCACGCCGATGTCGGGGCAGGCGTCCTTGATCGCCCTGATCGCCTGGCAGACGAGATTGTCGGGATTGAGCGCTTCGCGCCCGTCGGCGGTGCGCTTGTCCGCCGGCGTGTTGGGGAACAGCGCGATGCAGGGGATGCCGAGCGACGCCGCCTCCCTTGCGGTTGCCCCGAGCAGATCGACCGACAGCCGCTCGACGCCGGGCATTGACGCGACCGCCTCGCGCTCGTGCTTCCCCTCGCGCACGAACAGCGGCCAGATGAGGTCGGCGGGGGTCAACGTCACTTCGGCGTGAAGCGCGCGCGACCATGCGGCGCTGCGCGTACGGCGCAGGCGGGTCGACGGGAAAGCGGGCGAGGTCATCGGCGGCGACATTAGCCGAAAGCCGCACATTTGGAAGTCGCCGCCTTTACCGACCTATCGGCATTGGCTAAATGCCGCGCGATGTCCGCTGACGCATGGCGTATCGACGCTGTCCTGACCGGTCGCGCCATGCCGCTGCGCGGCGATGCGTTGAGCGGCATCGCCAAGCAGCGCCGGCAGGGACGCGTCGCTGTCACATCGGCCGGCCTTGCCGATGACGAGCAGGCAGACCGCCTCAACCATGGCGGGCCGGACATGGCCGTGCATCTTTTCCCAAGAGACCATTATCCGGCGCTTGCGGCGCGGACGCGGAGTCCGTTGCTCGACGATGCCGGAGCGCTGGGCGAGAATATTTCGCTGCGTGGCCTGACCGAGGCGGATGTCGCCATCGGCGACCGGTTCCGTCTGGGCAGCGCGCTTGTCGAGATTGCGCAGGGGCGTAAACCGTGCTGGAAACCGGCGCACAGGCTTGGTGACCCGACGCTGGTTTCCTACCTTGTCGCCAGCGGCGCCACCGGCTGGTACTTCCGGGTGATCGAGGAGGGGGACGTCGCCGAGGGCGATGTGATGATGCTGGTCGAGCGGCCGCATGCGGAATGGACGGTCGCGCGCGTCTTCGGCCTCGTCGTGCGCGGCGACAGTGACGTGGCGGCGCTGCGCGCGCTGGCTGGGCTGCGCGCGCTGTCGGCGGACTGGCGCCGACGCGCAGCAATGCGGCTGACCGCATGAGCGATGCGCCCATCCTTGTTTTCGATTCGGGTGTCGGCGGCCTGTCAGTGCTGGCGCCGATCCGCGCCGCGCTACCCCTGGCTGCCATCGTCTATGTCGCCGACAACGGCGGCTTTCCCTATGGCAGCAAGAGCGAGGCGGAAATCGCTGCGCGCGTGCCGGCGCTGTTGGGGCGACTTACCGAGCGCTTTGGCCCGCGCCTCATCGTCATTGCCTGCAACACCGCGTCGACGATCGCGCTGGCGCATGTGCGTGCTGCGCTCGACGTGCCCGTCGTTGGCACGGTGCCGGCGATCAAGCCCGCCGCCGAAATGACGGAAACGAAGGTCATCGGTGTGCTCGGTACGCCGGCGACGGTGCGGCAGGCCTATGTCGACAATCTGGCGCGCGAGTTTGCAGCTGACTGCACGGTGCTGCGCCATGGCACGTCCGAACTTGCCGGCATGGCGGAGGCCAGACTGCGCGGCGAGGCGGTGCCGGCGGACGCCTATGCGGCGGTGATGGCGGGCCTGACCGCGCAGCCCCGTGGCGAGCGCATGGACGTCGTTGTCCTCGCCTGCACGCACTTCCCGCTCGTTGCGGACGAACTGGCCGCCGCGGCCGGGCGTCCGCTCCGCTTCGTCGATGGTGCACAGGGCATCGCGCGGCGGACGGCACATCTCCTCGCCGACAGCGTGTGGCCGGCAGAGGCGCCGTCGGGGCTTGCGGTCTTCACGCGCCGCGACGAAAAGGCCGAGGCGCTGCGGCCGGCGCTCGCCCGCTTCGGGCTCGACCGCACCGAGTATCTGTAAAGAGGGGGGCGGCCGATGACCATGGACAATGACGAGCTCATGGAGCGGATCAACCGCTACATGCCGCCCACGGCGGCGCTGCTTGGCAGTCGCGTTCTTGAAATCGACGCCTCGGCGGGACGCATCCGCATGTCGTTCGAGGCGCGCGCCGATTTCCTCAACCCCGGCGGATCGGTGCAGGGCGGCTTCGTCACCGCCATGCTCGACGAGGCTGCGGCGTTCGCCTGCATCGCGCATTCGGGACGGCGCATCTTCGTGCCGACGCTGGAGCTCAAGGTCAGCTTCTTCGCGCCGGCCCGCGAAGGCACGCTGTTTGCCGAGGGTCGCGTCGTCAAGGCGGGGCGGACGATCGCCTTCCTCGAGGCCGACCTTACCGACGCCGATGGCAAGCTGCTGGCGCGCATGACGACGACGGCGGCACCGCGCGCGATCGAGATGCCGACACTGGTGGAGCGGACGTGATGGACGACATCCTGTTCGACAGGCGCGGCCGCGCCGGGATCGCGACGCTCAATCGTCCGGCGGCGCTGAACGCGCTCAACCGCGGCATGTGCGTCGCGTTGCACCGGCAGCTCGACGCCTGGGCGACCGACCCCGATGTTGCCGTCGTCATCGTCCAGGGTGCGGGCGACAGGGCGTTCTGCGCCGGCGGCGACGTCGTCGGGCTGTACCATGCGGGCAAGGCAGGCAGCCCCGACTGGGAGAATTTCTTTGCCGACGAGTACCGCATGAACCTTGCCGTCGGCACCTATGCCAAGCCCTATGTCGCGCTCGTCGACGGCGTCACCATGGGCGGCGGCGTCGGCATTTCGATCCATGCGCCGTATCGTGTCGCGACCGAGCGCACGCTGTTCGCCATGCCCGAAACCGGCATCGGTCTCATCCCCGATGTCGGCGGCACGCACGCGCTGCCGCGCATGCCCGGCGAGCTTGGTACCTATCTGGGCCTGACCGGTGCGCGGCTGAAGGCGGCCGACTGCCTCTATGCCGGCGTCGCGACGCACCACGTGCCGTCATCGGCGCTGGCCGGCGTTGTCGACGCGCTCTGCGATGGCGGCGCGGTCGACGCGGTGCTCGCCGGCGCACACGTCGATCCGGGGCCGCCAGCGCTTGCCGGGCAGCGGGCGAACATCGACAGGCACTTCGCTTTCGACACCGTCGAGGCGATCATGAACAGCCTGTCGATGGGCGATGATTGGGCGGAAGCGCAGCGTGACCTGCTGATGACGATGTCGCCGACCAGCATGAAGCTGACGCTGCGCGCGCTGCGCGAGGGCAGGGCCGACGACCTTGCCGGCTGCCTCGGGCGCGAATACCGCGTCGTCAGCGCGATCAAGGCGGGCCACGACTTCTTCGAGGGCGTGCGCGCGCAGCTGATCGACAAGGATCGCAAGCCGCGCTGGCGGCCGGCGGCGCTGCGCGACGTCACCGACGCGATGGTGGACGCGCACTTCCGCGCGCCGTCGTGGGGTGACCTGACGTTTTGACCGGCAGCGCGCTCATCGTCGGTCTCGGCCTGAACGGGCTGGGTGTGGCGCGTTCGCTGAAGGCGGCCGGCATTCGCGCGCACGCGCTCGACGACAATCTCGCGTCGATCTACGCCGCCACCAACGCTTGCACGAAGTCGCCTGCCGCGCTTGCCGGCGAAGGCCTCATCGCCGCGCTCGCAGCGTACCGCAGCACGACCGATCACGACCCCGTGCTGTTTCTGACGCGCGAGGACGGCGTCGCGACCGTCGCCGCGAATCGCGGCCGCATCGGCGGCTACCGCATCGCGATGCCCGAGCCGGCGGTCGTCACCGCGCTCGTCAACAAGGATCGCTTCCTGGCGATCGCGCACGCGGCAGACATCCTGATCCCGCGCACCGTGACGCTTCAATCGCGCGACGACGTTGCCTGTCTCGGCGAACTGACGCCGCCGTTCATCGTCAAGCCGACGGCGCACATCGCGGCCTATCAGGCGCGCTACAGGAAGGCCTACATCTTCGGCTCGATCGCCGAGGCCGAGCAGACTGTGCGAGGCATGATCGACGTCGCCGGCGAGGTCGTCGGCCAGGACTATGTGCCCGGCGGCGACGGCAGTGTGTTCTTCTGCCTTGGCTACTTTGGCGAAGGCGGCACTATGCTTGCCGGCTACACCGGCTACAAGACCGCGAGCTGGCCGCCGCGTGTCGGCGGTACCGGTGGCTGCGCGCCCGCGCCCGGGGCGCACGCGGAGCTTGCCGAAGCGACCGAGCGCTTCTTCAAGACCGCCGGCTTTCGCGGCATGGGCAGTCTCGAATTCAAGCGCCACGCGGAAACCGGACGCTTCTACATGATCGAACCGACTGCCTGTCGCACCGACTATCAGTCGGAGCTGGCGACGCTGAATGGCGTCAACCTTCCCGCCGTACAGTTCGCCGAACAGATGCGGCAGCCGCTACCGCAGGCGCGGCCGACGGCGCGCCGCGGCTGGCGCGATTCGACCGCCGTCGCGTCGGGCGCGAAGGTACCAAGGTCGGGTGACGGCTGGCGCGCGGTCGATGCCGTCTGGCGCGCCGACGACCTTGGACCAGGACTGCGCATGGTCCGCCGCCGTGTCAGCGGCAGGATCGGCAAGTTGCTTGGCCGGCGATGATTGCTTAACCCGCACGCGACTAGAGGAAAGGTCATGCTCAACGCGCTGCGAACGATCTACAACGACATGCGGCTGGCGCCCGGCGAACGTACTGCCAGGCAGCGCGATCATGGCATGGCGCTGCCTGACGACCCCGGCATCGATGCCGTTGTCACCGCCTGTCTCGGCTGGATCGGCCGCGCGCAGGACATGTCGGCAAGCAACGATGGCGGTGTTGCGCGCGACTATCACGTCGGCAAGGGCTGGGCGACGAGCTATCCCGAGACCACCGGCTATATCGTGCCGACGATGCTGGCGGCGGGCGAGGAGGCGCGGGCGCGGCGCATGCTCGACTGGCTGTGCGCGATCCAGCTTCCCGACGGCGGTTTCCAGGGTGGCAAGATCGACGCGCGGCCGGTGCAATCGGTGACTTTCAACACAGGCCAGATTCTGATCGGGCTGGCAGCGGCGGCAAGCACACTCGGCGACGCCGAATATGTCGATGCGATGCATCGCGCGGCGCGGTTCCTCAGGGACTCGCTCGACGCCGACGGTTGCTGGCGTTCGCACCCGTCGCCGTTCACCCACGCCGGCGAGAAGGCGTATGAAACGCACGTCGCGTGGGGCCTGTTCGAAGCCGAGCGCGCCGCCCCCGGCGAAGGCTATGGCGATGCCGGACTGCGGCAGGTCGACTGGGCGCTCGGCAAGATGCAGGCGAACGGCTGGGTCGACGACTGCTGTCTGCAGCACAAGGACCGGCCGCTGACGCACACGCTCGGCTACTATCTGCGCGGCGTCGTCGAAGCGCACCGGCTGTCTGACGACCAGCGCTATCTCGACGCGTCGCATCGCATGGCGGTCGGACTGATCGGCGCGGTTCGCCGCGACGGCGCGCTGCCGGGGCGGCTGCGCGCCGACTGGTCCGCCGCCGCCGAATGGTCGTGCCTTACCGGCAACGTCCAGATTGCCGAAAGCCTGTTCTACCTCGCGGCGCGCGGCGGCGACGAAACCTATGTGCGCGTCGGCAGGGGCCTCAATGCCTTCGTGCGCCGTACAGTTGCGCTGGACGGCGACCCCGACGTTGTCGGCGGCGTGCGCGGCAGCTTCCCCATCGACGGCGAATACGGCCGCTATGCCTATCTCAACTGGGCAGCGAAGTTCACGATCGACTCGTGCAGGGTCGAAAAGGCGCTGACAGAAAAATAGTCGATCCGGACGCATCCGCGCTCTGAACCTGCCCGTATTGCACTGCGGGTGGGTTGTCTGCCCGACGGGATCAGGGTGGAGATAGCACGACAATGCGGTACTTTATCGTCGGCGCGGCCGTGGCCATGGCCTTTGCCGGACCCGCGGCAGCCGAGGACAGGACGCCGGCCGAAATCGCCAACAGCGGCTTTACGACCGGCGGCAAGCTGCTGCTGACAGGCGGTGTTTCGCAGGTGGAAGGCGCGGCGGGCGGCGGGCTGACGCCGTGGGCGTTCATCGGCGGCTATGGAACGCGCGACCAGATCGGCGCCAACGCTTTCGCGACCTATGTCGAAACGGGCAGCTATGACCTCACCAGCTTCGGCGCTTCGATCGGCCTTTTCGACCGCGTCGAGGTCAGCCTTGCGCAGCAGCAGTTCGATACCAAGCGGGTTGGCGGCGCGCTCGGGCTGGGCAACGGGTTCACCTTGAAGCAGAACATAGTTGGCATCAAGGTGAAGCTGATTGGCGATGCCGTTCTGGAACAGGACAGTCTGCTGCCGCAGATTTCCGCCGGCATTCAGTACAAGGACAACAATCGCGCGGCCTTGCTAGCCGCGATCGGCGCTGACGACGACGATGGCATCGACTATTACGTGTCGGCGACGAAGCTGTTCTTGGGGCAAAGCCTGCTCGCCAACGCGACGCTGCGCTACACCGAAGCCAATCAGTTCGGCATCCTCGGTTTCGGCGGCGACAAGGGCGGCTATTCAGTGCAAGCCGAGGGATCGGTTGCCTACCTTCTGACGCGCAAGCTCGCCGTCGGCGCCGAATATCGCACCAAGCCCAACAATCTCGGGATCGCCAAGGAAGACGACGCCTGGGACGTCTTCGTTGCTTACGCGCCGACCAAGAACGTCGCCATCACCGCCGCCTACGTCGACCTCGGCAATATTGTCATCCGCGACAACCAGCGCGGCTTCTACCTGTCCGCCCAGTTCGGCTTCTGACCATCCAAGACAAGGGAGTATTGATCATGCGTTGGCTTCTTTTCACTGCCGTCGCGCTGGCCGCGGCAGCGCCTGGCGCCGTGGCGCAAACGATGGCGGAAGGCGAGGTCCAGCCGACCGAGGTGTTCCGCAAGATCGACGATCCGCAGGTGTTCAGGGACTTCGGCGAGCTGCCGGGCCTGCGGCGGATCATGGACGATTTCATGGTGAACCTGCTCGCCGACCCGCGCACCAGGCCATTTTTCGAACCCGTCGACCAGCAGCGCGTCAAGGACCAACTGGTCGAACAGTTCTGCGACATCATGCAGGGCGGCTGCGTGTACCAGGGCGCGACGATGAAGGATATTCACGCCGGGCGCGACATCAACCGGGCAAACTTCTTCGCGCTGGTCGAGGCTTTGCAGCTCGCCATGAACAAGCACAAGGTACCTTTCCGGTCACAGAACAAGCTGTTGGCGGTGCTTGCTCCGATGCACCGCGACATCGTCACGCGGTAGGGGCCGGCGATGCGCCTGTTCATCGGTGTTGCATTGGCCCTTGCCGCCACCTCGCCAGCCGCCGCCGCGGGCGATGCCAAACGTGGTGCCACGCTGTACCAGGCGCGTTGCGGTTCGTGCCATTCGGCAAACGAGAACCGGACCGGCCCCAGACATGCTGGCGTCGTCGGCCGCAAGGCCGGCTCCATCATTGGCTATGCCTATTCGAAAGCACTGTTGTCGGTCACGTTCGTCTGGGATACCGAACACCTCAATCAATGGCTGTCCGGCCCCGCGAAGCTGGTTCCGGGAACGAAGATGCGGGTCACCGTCGCCGATCCCAACGATCGTGCCGATATTATCGCGTACCTCGCAACATTGAACTAAGGTGCTGGCCAGGCCGGCGCATGGCTAGGCAGAGCTGGAAGATGGCGATAAGAGGCGATCCGATGCCTCGGCAAGGATGGCGCGTGGACTATAACCAGATCTTCAAGGACGCGATCGATCGCCTCCACCGGGAAGGGCGCTACCGCGTCTTCATCGACATTCTGCGCAACCGCGGCGCCTATCCGAACGCGCGTTGTTTCGCCGGGCACAACGGCCCCAAGCCGATTACCGTGTGGTGCTCGAACGACTATCTCGGCATGGGCCAGCACCCCGACGTGCTGGCGGCGATGCACGCGACGCTCGACGATGTCGGCGCCGGGTCGGGGGGCACGCGCAACATCGGCGGCAACACGCACTATCATCTCGAACTCGAGGCTGAACTCGCCGACCTGCACGGCAAGGAAGCGGCGCTGCTGTTCACATCGGGCTATGTGTCGAACGAGGCTACGCTGTCGACGCTCGCGCGGCTGCTGCCCGGCTGCATCGTGTTTTCCGACGAGCTCAACCACGCCTCGATGATTGCCGGCATCAAGAATGCCGGCTGCGAAAAGCGGGTGTTCCGGCACAACGACCTTGCCCAACTGGAAGCGCTGCTCGCCGCCGAAGACCCGGAAACGCCGAAACTGATAGCGTTCGAGAGCGTCTATTCGATGGACGGCGACGTCGCGCCGATTGCGGCGATCTGCGACCTCGCCGACCGGTACAACGCGCTCACCTACCTCGACGAGGTGCATGCCGTCGGTATGTACGGTGCCCGCGGCGGCGGCATTTCCGAGCGTGACGGCGTCGCCGATCGGCTGACCCTCATCGAGGGCACGCTGGCGAAGGCGTTCGGCATCATGGGCGGCTATATCGCTGCTTCGAAGACGCTCGTCGATGTCATCCGCAGCTATGCGCCCGGGTTCATCTTCACCACCAGCCTCGCGCCAGTGCTCGTTGCCGGCGCGCTCGCCAGCGTCCGCCACCTCAAGGCCTCGTCGGCCGAGCGCGAGGCGCAACAGGCGGCGGTGGCGCGGCTCAAGACCCTGATGGCCGAGGCGCGGCTGCCGGTGATGCCGTCGACGACGCACATCGTGCCGCTGCTCGTCGGCGATCCGGTCAAGGCCAAGAAGATCAGCGACATCCTGCTGGTCGAATACGGTATCTATGTGCAGCCGATCAATTATCCGACGGTGCCGCGCGGCACCGAACGGCTGCGCTTCACGCCCGGACCCAGCCATGACGAGGCGACGATGGTCGCGCTCGTCACCGCGCTCACCGAAATCTGGGACCGCCTGGAGATGAGGCTCGCTGCGTGAGCGCAGCAACGCCGATGCCTGACCGTGCGTGGAACGGCTGGGCATTCACTGCGGCGGTTGCTGCGCTGATTGTCCCCTTGCCAATCACGGCAGCGTGGGCGTTGCGGCCGCCCCTGGCCGCGCCACTGCTGCGCGCTGGCCACTGAAATTGGCGGCCACGAAGCCGATCAACCTCGCGCTGCAGGGTGGTGGCAGCCACGGCGCCTTTACCTGGGGCGTGCTCGACCACCTGCTCGAGGACGGGCGGCTTGACATCGTGGCGATTTCGGGAACCAGCGCCGGTGCGATGAACGCCGCGGCACTCGCGCAGGGCATGGTGACAGGCGGCCGCAACGGTGCGCGCGAATGCCTGGAACGTTTCTGGCGCAAGGTGTCCGACCTGTCGATGTTCATGCCCGTGCGCGACACGCCGTGGGACGACTGGTGGCAGATGTGGACGGGACGCAACCCCGCGCATGACGCGCTGCGCAGCGTGACGCGGACCATGAGTCCGTACCAGTTCAATCCGTCGGGCTACAATCCGCTGCGGCAGATCGTCGCCGAAGCGTTCGACTTCGACGCGATCACCGCGTGCGGCTGCCTGACGCTGCACGTCGCGGCGACCAACGTCTACACCGGCAAGGTGCGTGTGTTCAGCGGCGCCCAACTCAGCGCCGACGTGCTCGCCGCCTCGGCCTGCCTGCCACAGCTGTTTCAGGCGGTCGAGATCGAGGGTGAGCCTTACTGGGACGGCGGCTACATGGGCAATCCGGTGCTGTTCCCGCTGTTTTATGACGACGGCCCCGACGATATCCTGCTGGTGCAGACAAGCCCGATCGAGCGGCGGCAACTGCCGATCACGGTCGAGGACATCGACAACCGCGTCGACGAGATCGCGTTCAACGGGTTACTGCTGCGCGAGCTGCGCGCGATCGAGTTCGTCGCGCGGCTGATCGACGAGGGCAAGCTGACCGCGAACACGCGCTATCACCGTATTCTCATGCACTGCATCGATGGCGGCGCCGAGCTCGCCGATCATCCGGCGTCGTCGAAGCTGAACGCCGACTGGGACTTTCTGGTCGCGCTCAAGGATCTCGGACGCCTGAAGGCGGAGCAATGGCTGGCCGCCAACTATCGCGCCATCGGCAAGCGCGCGACGCTCGACCTCAGGGCGATGTTTTCGTGACGGCGCCGGCCGTTGCAGCACAATTGCCGGTGGCATCCACAGGTGCCGTCCCCTAGATAAAGTGCGTTCGCGAATCGCGTACCACTTTGTCATGAGGCCCGTCGCCCGCATGTCCGTCATCGCCGTTGGCAGCGACCACGCCGGCTTCGGTCTGAAGTCGAAGATCGCCGGCTGGCTGCGCGAGGCCGGGCACGAGGTCGTCGACCTCGGCACCGACGGCACCACGTCGGTCGACTACCCGGACTTCGGCCGCGCCGTGGCGAAGGCGGTCGCAAGCGGCTGCGCCGACAAGGGCGTCGTCGTCTGCGGCTCGGGCATCGGCATTTCGATCGCCGCGAACCGCGTCGCCGGCGCCCGCGCTGCACTTTGCATGAACGGGCTGATGGCGCGACTCGCGCGCCAGCACAACGACGCCAACATCCTTGCGCTCGGCGAGCGGCTGGTCGGCGAGGAAATCGCGCGCGACTGCCTTGACGAGTTTCTGAAAACGCCCTTCGAAGGCGGCCGCCACCAGCGCCGCGTCGACAAGTTAGGAGCAAGCGAATGAGCAGCGCAGCGGCCAATGACGCCCAGCTGGATGGCTTCTTCACCCGTGGCCTTGCCGATGCCGATCCCGAGATCGCCGGGTGGATCCAAAAGGAGCTGGGCCGGCAGCGCGACAAGATCGAGCTGATCGCGTCGGAGAACATCACCAGCCTTGCCGTGCTGCAGGCGACGGGGTCGGTGCTGACCAACAAATATGCCGAAGGTTATCCGGGCAGGCGCTACTACGGCGGCTGCGAATATGTCGACGCGATCGAGACGATCGCCATCGAGCGCGCGAAGAAACTGTTCGGATGCAGTTTCGCCAACGTCCAGCCGAACAGCGGCAGCCAGATGAACCAGGCGGTGTTTCTGGCGCTGCTGCAGCCCGGCGACAGCTTCATGGGGCTCGATCTTGCCGCCGGCGGCCATCTGACCCACGGCTCGCCGGTCAACATGTCGGGCAAGTGGTTCAGGCCGGTGCCCTATGGCGTGCGGCCCGACGATCACCTGATCGACATGGACGAAGTCGCGCGAATCGCCCGCGAGCACAGGCCGAAGCTCATCATCGCCGGCGGTACCGCCTATTCGCGTTTCTGGAACTGGGCGCGCTTCCGCGAGATCGCCGACGAGGTCGGCGCCTACCTGCTGGTCGACATGTCGCACATCTCGGGCCTCGTCGCCGGCGGCGTGCACCCGTCGCCGGTACCCCACGCGCATGTCGTCACAACGACGACGCACAAGTCGCTGCGCGGCCCGCGTTCGGGCGTCATCCTGTCGAACGATGAGGCGATCGCCAAAAAGCTGAACTCGGCGATCTTCCCCGGACTGCAGGGCGGGCCGCTGATGCATGTCGTCGCGGCGAAGGCGGTGTGTTTCGCGGAAGCCATGCAGCCCGGCTTCAAGCTCTATGCCCGGGCGGTGGTGGACAATGCCAAGGCGCTTGCCGCGAGCTTGCAAGAGCAGGGCCTCGACATCGTGTCGGGCGGCACCGACAATCACCTGATGCTCGTTGACCTTCGGCCTAAGCAGGCGAAGGGCAAGCACGCCGAGCATGCGCTCGATCGCGCGTCGATCACCTGCAACAAGAACAACATCCCGTTCGACACCGAAAAGCCGGCGCTGACTTCGGGGCTCCGGCTGGGTTCGCCCGCCGGCACGACGCGCGGCTTCGGGCCGGCCGAGTTCCGCCAGATCGGCAAATGGATCGCCGATGTCGTCGAGGGGCTGCGGAAGAACGGCGAAGCGGGCGACGGCCAGATCGAGGCGCGCGTCGCCGCCGAAGTCTCCGAACTGTGCCGCCGTTTTCCGATCTATCCGGGACTTTGAGGCGTCATGCGTTGCCCGTTCTGCGGAAGCGAGGACAGCCAGGTCAAGGATTCGCGTCCGACCGAGGACGGCAGCGCCATCCGCCGCCGGCGCCAGTGCCCCGAATGCGGTGCCCGTTTCACCACGTTCGAGCGCGTGCAGCTGCGCGAGCTCGTCATCCTGAAGAAATCGGGCGACCGCGAGACGTTCGACCGCGACAAGCTCGCCCGTTCGATCGAGATCGCCTGCCGCAAGCGCCCGGTCGCACCGGAGCGTATCGAGCGCATGGTATCGGGCATCGTCCGTCAGCTGGAAGCAATCGGCGAGGCGGAGATCGAGGCGGAGGTCATCGGCCAGGCGGTGATGGAGGGTCTCAAGAACCTCGACGCCGTCGCCTACATCCGCTTTGCCAGCGTCTACCGCGATTTCCGCGAAGCTCGCGACTTCGAGGATTTCGTCGGCACCATCGAGACCGTCGCCAAGGCGGCGGGTTAACCGCACACGTCCGCCTTCGACAGGCCGGGGGTGGACGGATATTGGGGAAGCATGCAGCCACTTGCCCCCGCCATCGTCCTCGTCCGCCCGCAGCTTGGCAAGAACATCGGCAAGGCGGCACGGGCGATGCTCAATTTCGGGCTGACCGAGTTGCGTCTGGTCAGCCCGCGCGACGGCTGGCCCAATCCTGACGCAGGACCCGCGGCCAGCGGTGCCGACATCGTCATCGACAATGCGCGCGTGTTCGACAGCGTCAGCGCGGCTGTTGCCGATTGCGGCCACGTCTACGCAACCACCGTGCGCAAGCGCGCACTCACCAAGCGCGTGGTAGGGCCGGAGCGGGCGGCACTCGACACGCGCGCGCGGCCGGGTCGGACGGCTGTGCTGTTCGGGCCGGAACGCGCCGGTCTTGAGACTGACGATGTGGCGCTGGCGCAGGAAATCCTGACCTTGCCGGTCAACCCCGACTTCGCGTCGCTCAATCTCGCGCAGGCTGTCATCCTGTTCGCCTACGAATGGTCGAAGGCCGGGGTGGGGGAGGCGGCGACGGTCGACAATTACGAAGGCCCGGCGCCGCAGGCGGATCTTGAAGGCCTTATCGGGCAGGTCGACGCCGCGCTCGACGAGGCCGGCTATTTTCATCCTCCGGAGCGCGCTGCTGCCAGCCGCCGCACGCTGAGGAACATCCTCACCCGCCCCGGGTTCAGCGCAAAGGAGGTGCGCACACTGCGGGGCGTGATCTCCGCGCTCAGCAAGCGGCGGCAGCGAATCTAGCGCAGATTCGCCTCCAGAAAGCCTGCGATGCGTGTCAGCATGTCGGTGCGGGCATCGGAATCGACAAGGCCGTGGTTGAGCCCGTCGTATTCGACATAGTCGACCGACTTGCCGGCGTCATTCAAGGCAGATTTCATGGTCCGGGACTGATCAACATCGACGTTGAGATCCATGGTGCCGTGAAAGAGCAGGACGGGGGCACGGATCGCCGACGCGTTCTGTGCGGGCGATCCGGTCTGCACATGGTCGCCGGACCCGATATAATCCTGCACGACCTTTGAATTCGTGTAGCGCGACGCGTCCTGTTTCATCTTTTGCCAATCCGTCACTGGCGCGATGGCGACCGCCGCGCGGTAGAGATCAGGATCGACGACATTGGCCTGCAACGCTGCATAACCGCCATAGCTCCAGCCGACGATGGCGATCCGCTTCGCGTCGGCGATGCCCTGCTGGACGGCCCAGCGGGCGGCATCGTTGACATCGCCGATCGCCTGGCGCCAGTTCTTGATGGCGTTGTCGTTGAGCCAGGCCTTGCCGTAACCGGAGGATCCCCGGAAGTTCGGCTGGATGACTGCGTAACCGCTGCTCGCCAGGAACTGGACGAGCCAGTCGAAGCCCCAGTAATCGCGCGCTTCCGGCCCGCCGTGCGGCATGACGACGAGAGGTAGACCTTTGCCGTTGCTGCCCGGCGGCAAGGTCAGGTAGCCGGGAACCGTCGCGCCGTCCGCTGCCTTGAACGAGACCGGATTCGTCGGCGCCATCGGCTTGCCGGCAAGGTCTGGCCGGACCGCCGAGATCGCCTGCAGCTTCTTGGTCGTGCGGTCGAAGAGATAATATGTGCCGGGATCATCGTCCGACGAGGCGATAAGGAGCACGCGGTTGCCGTCCCAGCTATCCCCCAGCAGTGTCACCTCTTTCCCCGACAATGCCTTGCCAAGCGTCGCGGTCAGCGACTTGATGGCGGGGTCGAAATATTCGATGTGATTGTAGTCGGTCGAGTAGCTGATACCGACCGGTCTTGCGTAGCGTCCGAAGGTCACGAGACCATCGACGTCGACCGCAGGGTGTGCGAATACCAGTTCTTCCCGCCAGGTACCGTCCAGCGCGATACGGAACATCGCCTGCCGGCCATTGTGCGGTTTCAGCGCATAAAGCCAGCTGCCGGTCTCGTCGAAACCCTCGGGATCGAAACTGTCGAATTCCTGGACGTCTTTGATGGCAAGCTGCTGCCAGTCATCGCTGCCGTTTGCGCGAACGAAATAGCGCCGCGTGTTGGTGAGGCGGCCATCACCGTCATCGTCATTCGTAGCGCGCAAACGCACGCGCCCTTTACTATCGCTCATGTGGTAGATCGCTGTCCTGTGCGACCGTTCGACGACGCGGCTGCGGCCGGTGTAGACGTCGACCTCCAGCACGCTTAGCCCAGGTGGATCCTTTGCAATCAGGGTGTTGATGGAGTTTTCCTCTAGTACGGGCAAATCCATCAGCACCTTGTTCGGGCTGTCCGGCAGTAGGTCGATGATTTTGCCAGAAAACTGGTTCCTGCTCAGCGTACGCGCATTCGTCCTCGTGCCCAGCATTTTGGGCTCGCCGCCATCGCGACTGAACGACAACATGCGCGTGAAACCAAGCTTTGAAGCGCCGTCAGCTGCTTCGCCGCCGATGGTGCAAGCGATGCGGTCGGCTTTCAACCAAGTGCATCCGCCGATCGACAGGTCTGTGCCTTTCGAGTTGAGGAGTGACACGGTCTTGGCCGTTGCGATTTCGACGGTGCGTACGCTGGTCTCCCTTGGTCCCGCAGGGGTCTGGTACAGGATGAAGTCGCCGTTGGGCGAGAGCCGCACGCTGGTCACCGTTTCGCGTTGACCGAAAAGTCGCGCGATCTCGTTGGCTTCGGCCATTTTTGCTTCGCCGGCGACAATAGTCGACGCCAGCGTAATGGCGCTGCACAAAATCAAGCGCACGAATACCCCCACAGCAGTAGACAATGAAGAATACTGCTGGATACAATGTCAGGAAACGACAAATATCAAGCACAAAAACTCCCGGACTGAATGCTGCTGAGTCACCGGAAGGTCCGCTTGACGTCGACGGTGCCAGCCCCTATACGCCCCGCTTCGCAATTGGCCCCGCATGTCCGGTGAAGCGGTGGCCGCGCACGGCGCCTTGGCCGTGCGGTGCGGTTCCGGACGAATAATAGACTGTAACATAACGCGAATTGAAAGGATGCGCGCATGTCCAAGCGCAGCAATGCCAAGTACAAGCTCGATCGCCGCATGGGCGAGAACATCTGGGGCCGCCCGAAGTCGCCGGTCAACAAGCGCGAATATGGCCCCGGTCAGCACGGCCAGCGGCGCAAGGGCAAGCTGTCCGACTTCGGTGTGCAGCTGCGCGCCAAGCAGAAGCTGAAGGGCTATTACGGCGACGTCACCGAGAAGCAGTTCCGCAAGGTCTATGAGGAAGCCGTCCGCATGAAGGGCGACACCTCGCAGAACCTGATCGGCCTTCTGGAACGGCGCCTCGACATGGTCGTCTACCGTGCCAAGTGGGCGCCGACGATCTTTGCCGCGCGCCAGATCGTCAACCACGGCCATGTCAGCGTCAACGGCGAGAAGTGCAACATCGCCAGCCGCCGCGTTGCGCCGGGCGACGTCGTCGAACTCCGCAAGAAGGCGCAGGAGATGGCGCTGGTGCTCGAGGCACAGGGCCTCAGCGAGCGCGAGGTGCCCGAATACATTGTCCAGGACGGCGACGCCAGGATCAGCTTCGTGCGCGTGCCGACGCTCGACGAGGTGCCCTATCCGGTCCGCATGGAGCCCAATCTCGTCGTCGAGTTCTACTCACGCTGAACGGTTGCCACCGGGGCTGAACGGGGCGCCGCGCCTGCGGCGCCCTTTTCTATGCGCGCCGCCCGCCGACCAAGATCAAGTAAAGCGCGGCCGGCACCACCGACAGCGCGCCGAAGATCAACAGGTTGGTCAGCTGTCCGATCCACAGCCCCGGCGAGACGATGGTCATCTTGCCGGCGATCTCGGCGACCTGCACTGGCGTCGCCGCGCTGCCGAAGACGACCCAGCGGACGAGCATGACTGGGGGCAGCAGCGCCAGCACGATGATGACCGCCATTCCCGCGAGCCGCCAGCGGTTGCCGCGCGTTAGCTCGGCCGAACGCCTCAGCGCGAGCAACGGCAGCTTGCGCTCGACGAGCGCGGCGGGAATCGCCAGCACCCACAGCGCGAATGCCGCGACGCAGATGCAGGGAAACAGCAGCGAGCCAAAGCCGCTGCCGGGCAGCAGCGCCGACAGCAGGACGATGACGATGCGGCTGCTGACCAGCAGCACGCCGATGATGAGCGCCACCACCAGCCCCGGCTGCATATTGTCCAACCCGGCGCGAATGAAGGCCGATGGCGTTCGCGCTCCCGACAGCACGCCGCCCGTCACTGCGCAGAGGAAGATCATGACCAGCAGCCAGCGGACCGTTTCGGCGAGCGTGCCAAGCGCCGGGTCGGGCGCGGTGGTGATCGATCCGCTCACAACACGCATGGCAATGGCCGGCAGGGTGACGAAGGCAAGGCCGAGCAGGATGATCGGCGCGAAGTCACGCCAGAAGATTGCCAGCGTCATGCGCAGCGCTGTCGCGACGTCAAGCGGTCGCAGGCTCATGGTGCGATCGCGCGCGCGCGCCCTTGCCCGGCGACGAACAGGCCACCGTCGCGCGTGACGAGCGCGACATCAGCAAGGTCGCTGGCAGCAATCAAGCGCATCGGCCCTTCTCCCGGAACGATTATATCGCGTGACGGCCAGTCGGGCGCGCCCTTTCGGATCGCCACCAGCCGGTCGCCGGCAACGCCGCGCAGGTGGACATAGAGCGTGTCACGGCCGGCACGGGCGTCGAGCGCACCGAAACCGGCGGGCGGCGAATAGGCAAGCTCGGCCAGCGTACGGCTGGCAGGACCTAGCAGCGGCGCCATCGGATAGGCGACGACGCTGCCGGCGGCGAAACGTTGGCCGCCGTGGGCCCAGTTTTCCCGAAGCAAGGCGACCGTGCGACCCTGGAAGAAATCGAGCAGCCGTGCACGTGGCGGCAACGCCGATCGGCGGAAGTTCTGTGCCCAGCCGAAGTGGTAGAGTTCGCGCGACCCGTCTGGCAGCGTCACCTCGGCGGCGTGAAACAGGCCGCCGCCCGACAGCGAGAACACGGGGCGCAGTTCGGTGGTGTCGAATGGTGCCGCCAGGATCGTTGATGCCGAAACCACTGGCGTGCCGCGCGTCCACAGCTTGACCAGCCGGGGGGAACCGGCGGCGGTCAGCGTGCCGGGTCCGGTGTCGGCGGCGATCAGGATGCGGTTGTCATCGTACCAGGCCGCCTGCGTCGGGCCGGGCGGCAGCGCGAAGCCGCCGGCGACGAACTGGCGCGCATCGATGTCATACTCGCGCAGCGCGACGCCTTGCTGGCCCGCCTCGGCGAGGAAGAACAGGCAGCGCCGATAGACCGGCGGCAGACATTCGGCGCGCGCCAGCCGCCAGTCGCGGCGCTCGGCCCTGCCAAGCGCCGCCACGTCGGCGATCACCGTCCAGTTGGGGCGGCCGCGCAGCAGCGGCGTCAGGTCGCTCCGCTTCAACGCGCCGCCATCGAGCAGCGACAGCGTGTCGCCGGCAAAATGCGCGACGCGCGCCGGCTCCTCCGGCGTGGCAAGGGCCAGCAGCGCGAAGGTGGCGAGGCCAAGTACGCGCCGCTTGCCGACCATATCCTATAGGTGGCGATGGTCGCGGCCGCGCGCAACAGTCCGTCGGCCGAAACGGCACGTTTCGACGATCAGGCGCTCGCCTGGCCAAGCGATGGCAGTTCGCTGCGCCCGCGCTTGACGATCAGCTTGTTGAGCGCGTTGACGTATGCCTTGGCCGAGGCGACGAGCGTGTCGACGTGGCTGGCGACGCCGCGCGCGAGGCGACCGTCCTCGCTGAGCACGACGCTCACCGTCGCCTGCGCGTCGGTGCCCTCGGTCACCGCGTGCACCTCGTACAGCGTCAGTTCGGCGCGCTCGTGCGGGACGATGCGGCGCATGCCGTTGAACACGGCATCGACCGGTCCGTTGCCGCGCGTCGCCGCGGTCTTCTCGTCGCCGTTGTAGTCGAGCGTCAGGATCGCCCGCTGCGGGCCATTGGAACCACAGTAGACCTCCAGTTCGACGAACTTCACGGCGGCATTCTCGCGGATCGCCTCGTCGTCGACGAGCGCGACGATGTCCTCGTCGTAGACGTGCTTCTTGGCGTCGGCGAGATCCTTGAAGCGCCTGAACGCGTCCTGGAACTCGTTGTCGCCGAGGCGGTAGCCAAGCTCCTCCAGCTTTTGCCTGAACGCGTGGCGGCCGGAATGCTTGCCCATGACCAGGCTCGATTCGGCAAGGCCGACCGACTCGGGCGTCATGATCTCGTAGGTGCCGGCGTCCTTCAGCATGCCGTCCTGGTGGATGCCGCTTTCGTGCGCAAAGGCGTTGGCGCCGACGATCGCCTTGTTCGGCTGCACCTGGAAGCCGGTAACGGCCGAGACGAGGCGCGAGGCGCGCGTGATCTCGCGCGTGTTGACGCCGGTATCGAACGGCATGACGTCGTGACGCGTGCGCAGCGCCATGACGATCTCCTCGACGGCGGCGTTGCCGGCGCGCTCGCCGATGCCGTTGACCGTGGATTCGACCTGTCGCGCCCCGTTCGCGATCGCCGCCAGCGTGTTGGCGACGGCAAGGCCAAGATCGTTGTGGCAGTGCGTCGAGAAGGTGACGGCGTCGGCGCCGGGCACGCGCGCGATGACGTCGCGGAACATGGCGCCATAGGTTTCGGGCGTGGCATAGCCGACGGTGTCGGGAAGGTTGATCGTCGACGCGCCGGCGCGGATCGCCGCTTCGACCGCGCGGCAGAGGAAGTCGGGATCGGTGCGCGTCGCGTCCTCCGCCGACCATTCGACGTCCTCGCACAGGTTGCGCGCGTGGCTGACCGAAATGCGGATCGCGTCCAGCACCTGCTCGGGCTGCATGTTGAGCTTGACGCGCATGTGCAGCGGCGAGGTTGCGATGAACGTGTGGATGCGCGGGCGTTTCGCTTCGCGAAGCGCGGCCCAGGCGCGGTCGATATCGCCGGGTGCGGACCGGGCGAGACTGGCAACGGTTGCCGATTTCGCGTGGCGCGCAACGGCCTGCACGGCCTCGAAATCGCCTTCCGAGGCAATGGCGAAGCCAGCCTCGATGATGTCGACGCCGAGCGCCTCGAGCTGTTCGGCAACGCGCAGCTTCTCGCCCAGATTCATCGAGCAACCGGGTGACTGTTCGCCGTCGCGCAGCGTCGTATCGAAGATCTTCACATAGTTCGCGGACATGACTGTTCCCTCGCGCATCTCAAAATGGTTTGTGTTTTTGAGACCTCTAGGCGGCGGGCGGTCCGCAGCGGACAGCACCGTTCACGCGCCTAGAGGCGCGTAAGTCGAAGCAGGGCAAAGCTGCCAAAGTCAGTGTCGCGGAGCGGCCACGTCATGCCGTCAGTCTATGGGTCAAAAGCGGCGGGTTGTCCAGCGCGCATGATCGGCGCCCTGCGGGACACCAACGCGCGTGGGCGATTGCAGCAGCTAGATGATCGAGGCCGACAGCGGTTCCGTCGTGGACGCGGCGTCGGCCTTGGCTTCCTCGATCACGCATTCGATCTCGATGTCGATCGGGCCGGCAATCTCCGCCAGCGACGCCGCGTCGAGGATCTCGCCGTCGATGTCGATGGCCCAGCAGCGATCACCAAGCGACGCCAGCAGCTGCGCCACCTCGCTGCCGCTGTCGACCGGTTCGGCGCGGACCGGAACCGACGCGAGCAAGCCCAGAGCAACGGCGGTGATGGCGGTACGTGACATGCAATCTACTCCGAGGCGTCGTTAGCCGTGGTTAAAGCAATCGCCATGCCACACGCGCGAAATCATTGATGCGCTCGCGTTGCAGTGGTTAACGCACGCGCCCCGCACCCGCCATCTGTAAAGCCGCCCGACGGTCAGTTCACCGCCTTGTCGACCAGCTTGTTCTTGCCGATCCACGGCATCATTGCGCGCAGCCGCTCGCCGACCTGCTCGATCGGGTGCTCGGCCTGGCGCTTGCGGGCGGCCTTCATCTCGGGGTTGCCGACGCGATTGTCGAGCATGAAGCGCTGCACGAAGCGGCCTGACTGGATGTCGTCGAGCACGCGCTTCATCTCCGCCTTGGTCTCCGCCGTGATGATGCGCGGGCCGGTGTGATAGTCGCCGTACTCGGCGGTGTTCGAGATCGAGTAGCGCATGTTGGCAATGCCGCCCTCGTACATCAGGTCGACGATCAGCTTTACTTCGTGCAGGCACTCGAAATACGCCATCTCCGGCGCGTAGCCCGCTTCCACCAGCGTTTCGAAGCCGGCCATGATAAGATGGGTAAGGCCGCCGCAGAGCACGGCCTGCTCGCCGAACAGGTCGGTCTCGCATTCCTCCTTGAACGTCGTCTGGATGATGCCCGAGCGGCCGCCGCCGATCGCGCTGGCGTAGGAGAGGGCGACGTCGTGCGCGTTGCCGGTCGCATCCTGCGCGATGGCAATCAGGCAAGGGACGCCGCCGCCGCGCTGGTACTCGCTCCTGACCGTATGGCCGGGCCCCTTGGGCGCGATCATGAAAACGTCGATATCGGCGCGCGGCTCGATAAGACCGAAATGCACGTTAAGTCCGTGCGCGAAGGCAAGCGCCGCGCCCGGCTTCATGTTGGGGGCAAGGTCGTTCGTATAGATCGCCGCCTGATGCTCGTCGGGGGCGAGCACCATGATGACATCGGCCCATTTCGCCGCGTCGGCATTCGACAGCACCTTGAAGCCGGCGGCTTCGGCCTTCTTCGCGGTGGCCGAACCTGCGCGCAGCGCCACCGCCACCTCGGCGACACCGCTGTCGCGCAGGTTCATGGCGTGAGCGTGGCCCTGGCTGCCGTAGCCGAGAACCGCGACCTTCTTGCCCTTGATGAGACCGACATCGGCATCGGCATCGTAGTAAACGCGCATGTGCTGTGTTCCCTGTCCTGATGTTTGCTATGTCCCCCAACCCGCTCATCCCGAGCGAAGTCGAGGGATGCAGTTCCGTCTCAGCGTCCCCCGACTTCGCTCGGGATGAGCGGGCTGAGTGGCTGTGACGGGGTATTCCGGGTGGTTTCTATCCCGCTTCCTTCCCCCGCGAAATCGCCACCACGCCGCCGCGCGCGACTTCCACAAGGCCGACCTCGCGCATCAGCGCCGTGAAGGTGTCGACCTTGTCGGTCGAGCCGGTAATCTCGAAGATGAAGCTCGACGTCGTCGCGTCGACGACGCGCGCCCGGTAGATATCGGCAAGCCGCATGGCTTCCAGCCGCTTCTCGCCGGTGCCGGCGACCTTGAGCAGCGCCATCTCGCGCTCGACGTGCGGACCGAGCGCGGTGAGGTCGGACACCTTGTGCACGGTCACCAGCCGGTCGAGCTGCGCCTCGATCTGGTCGATGACCGCCTGCGTGCCCGAGGTGACGATGGTGATGCGGCTGATGTCATGTGCCTCGGTGACGTCGGCGACGGTCAGGCTTTCGATGTTGTAGCCGCGTGCCGAGAACATGCCGACGATCTTGGCGAGCACGCCCGATTCATTGTCGACGGTGATCGACAGCGTGTGCCGGCTGACGGGTCCGAGATCCTTCATCAGACGAGCGCCTGCGCGTCTTCGTCCATCGCGCCCGACACCTCGCTCGCCATCAGCAGCATGTCGGTGTGCGCCGCGCCCGACGGGATCATCGGGAAGCAGTTTTGCAGCTTCGCCACGCGGCAGTCGACGAACACCGGTCCGTCGTGCGCCAGCATCGCGGCGATGCCGGCGTCGAGGCTGTCCAGATCATCGATCAGGATACCCTTCCAGCCATAGGCTTCCGCCAGCTTCACGAAGTCGGGCAGCGCGTGCGAATAGCTCTCGGCATAGCGGCTTTCATAGGTGAGCTGCTGCCACTGCCGGACCATGCCCATATACTCGTTGTTGAGCACGAACACCTTGACCGGCAGCCGATACTGGACCGCGGTCGACATCTCCTGGATGTTCATCAGGATCGACGCCTCGCCGGCGATGTCGATGACGAGCGCGCGGGGATTGCCGAGTTGCGCGCCGATCGCGGCGGGTAGGCCATAGCCCATCGTGCCGAGCCCGCCCGAGGTCAGCCACTTGCGTGGGCTGTCGAAGTGGAAGTGCTGCGCCGCCCACATCTGATGCTGGCCGACCTCGGTGGTGATGATCGGCGCCTTCGCCCTGGTCGCCTCGTAGAGCCGGCGGATCGCTTCCTGCGGCAGGATCTCCTTGCCGGTCTGCGTGAAGCCGAGCGAATCGCGCGCGCGCCAGCCGGCGATGCGCGCCCACCATTCGTCCTGACGGGGTGGCTTGTGGCCGCGCGCTTTCCACAGTTTCAGCATGTCCTCGAGCACGTGGCCGACGTCGCCGACGATGCCGACGTCGACCTTCACCGTCTTGTTGATCGACGAACGGTCGATGTCGACGTGGATCTTCTTCGACGTCGGCGAGAAGGCGTCGAGCCGGCCGGTGACACGGTCGTCGAAACGCGCGCCGATGCACAGCATCAGGTCGCACTGGTTCATCGCCATATTGGCTTCATAGCTGCCGTGCATGCCGAGCATGCCAAGCCACTGCGGCGACGACGCCGGGAAGGCGCCAAGTCCCATCAGCGTCGAGGTGACCGGCGCGCCGCTGACGCGCGCCAGCTCGCGCAGCAGCTGGCAGGCGCCCGGCCCCGAATTGATGAGGCCGCCGCCGGTGTAAAGGATCGGCCGCTCGGCGGCGGCGAGCATGTCGACTGCCGCCTCGATCAGCCGCAGATCGCCTTTGACCTGCGGCTTGTAGCCGTTATGCAGCGCCTGCCGCTGGCGATAGGGCGCGCGCGCCACCTGCACGTCCTTGGGGATGTCGATGACGACGGGGCCTGGGCGGCCCGAGGTCGCAATGTGGAACGCCTCGTGGACGATGTCGCCAAGTCGCGCCGGGTCCTTCACCAGATAATTGTGTTTGGAGCAGTGGCGCGTGATGCCGACGGTGTCGCACTCCTGGAACGCGTCGGACCCAATGAGGTGCGTCGCCACCTGGCCGGTGATGACCACCACCGGAATCGAATCCATCAACGCGTCGGTGATGCCGGTGACGGCGTTGGTCGCGCCCGGGCCGGAGGTGACGAGAACGACGCCGGGCTTGCCGGTCGAGCGGGCATAGCCCTCCGCCGCGTGCACCGCGGCCTGCTCGTGGCGGACGAGGATATGCCTGATCGCCTGCTGCTGGAACAGCGCGTCGTAGATCGGCAGGACGGCGCCGCCGGGATAGCCGAACACGGTGTCGACGCCGAGTTCGCCGAGCGCTCGGATCAGGTTTTCAGCGCCGGTTTGCTGCAATGACACGTCGCTGCCTCCTTTCGAAGCGGGGCTGATACTGGATAAAAAATGCCATGGCAATCTCTAAAATCGTATGAAAATATCTAAATACAGTTGTAATTTATAATTACATAACAGAAACAGCGAATCCGATTGGCCCTCGCCAATGTGCTCGACTTTGGGCAAGATGGCGCTGCAATGCTGGACGCAACCGGGTCGGCGCCGTTAAAGCCTGTTGCCTCGGCCAATCGCCGGACGTGGCACTTTGTTGTCGGTGTCTTTGCGCTGACCGCCGCGATCGTCGGCATTGGCGCGTTGTCGTTCGCGGCGTTCGAGCGCGCCGTCGATACCGAGCGCACG
>CAYVVV010000010.1:0-24949 GCA_964455325.1 uncultured Sphingosinicella sp.
GTACATGATGTCGGGGCGATGGTTGCGGATCGCGCCCGACGACAACTCAACGCCGTTGCAGACGATGTCGTACTGCCACGCCTTGATCTCGAGCGGATCCATCGTTTCCAGCGCCTCGAGCTCGCCCTGCGGCATCGAGAAGGGATTGTGGCTGAAGTCGATCTTCTTCGCCTCCTCGTCGTACTCGAACATCGGGAAGTCGACGATCCAGCAGAAGCGGAATGCGCCTTGTTCGATGAGCCCCAGTTCCTCGCCGATCCTGGTGCGCGCCTTACCGGCAAGCTTCGCCGCGTCGCCTGCCTTGCCGGCGGCGAAGAACACGCCGTCATTGGCGCCGAGACCAAGCGCCGCGATCAGCTTCGCCGTCGCCGCCTCGCCGTGATTCTTGGCGATCGGCCCGCCAGGAACACCGTCCTTTATGGTAATGTAGCCAAGCCCGGCGAAGCCCTCGCCCTTCGCCCAGTCGTTCATGTCGTCGAAGAACTTGCGGCTCCGCTCGCCCGCGCCTGGTGCCGGGACCGCGCGGACGACACTGCCGTCTTCGACCATGCGCGCGAAGATACCGAAGCCGCTGCCGCGGAAATGCTCGCTGACATCGACGATCTCGATGGGGTTCCTGAGGTCGGGCTTGTCGCTGCCATACTTCAGCATCGCCTCGGCATAGGGGATGCGCGGAAACGGCAGCGGCGTCACTGTGCGGCCTTCGCCGAACTCCTCGAACACACCAGCGAGAACCGGCTCTATCGCTGCAAAAACATCATCTTGCGTGACAAAGCTCATCTCGAAGTCAAGCTGGTAGAACTCGCCCGGGCTGCGGTCGGCGCGCGCGTCCTCGTCGCGGAAGCACGGCGCGATCTGGAAATAGCGGTCGAAACCGGCGACCATGATCAGCTGCTTGAACATCTGCGGCGCCTGCGGCAGCGCGTAGAACTTGCCCGGATGCAGCCGGCTCGGCACCAGATAGTCGCGGGCGCCCTCGGGGCTCGACGCGGTCAGGATCGGCGTCTGGAACTCGGTGAAGCCCTGCGCGATCATGCGGTGGCGCAACGACGCGATGACGTTCGAGCGCAGCATGATGTTGCGGTGCAGCCGCTCGCGGCGCAGGTCGAGGAAGCGGTACTTGAGCCTGATGTCCTCAGGATAGTCGGCATCGCCCGCGACCGGCATCGGCAGCTCCACCGCTGCCGACTGCACGACAACCGCCGTCGCGCGCAGCTCCACCTCGCCCGTCGGCAGGTTGGGGTTCACCGTCGCATCGGAGCGCGCAACGACGTTGCCGGTCACCGTCAGCACGCTTTCGACGCGCGCACCGTCGAGCGCGGCGAACGCCGGCGAGTCCCGATCGCTGACCACCTGCGTCAGCCCGTAATGGTCGCGCAGGTCGACGAACAGCAGCCCGCCGTGGTCGCGCTTGCGGTGTACCCAGCCCGAAATGCGGACGGTCTGCCCGACATGGGCGCGGCGAAGCTCGCTGCAGGTGTGCGTGCGGTAGGCGTGCATATTGTCGTTCGTTTCCGGATGCTTGGGACACGAATGTGGTGACGCGGACACACACCGTCGCGCTTGTTGTCAAGCCGCTGGCGCGTGGTCGGCGTCCGCCCTAAAGGAAAGGTCCATGAAAATCCATCCGTTGATTGGCGACAGCGCGACGCTTGCCGATTTCTGCGCCCGTATCGCCAAGGCCGACTACATCGCCGTCGACACCGAGTTCATGCGCGAGAACAACTACTGGGCCGATCTCTGCCTCGTCCAGCTCGCCTCGCCCGACGAAGCCGCCGCTATCGATCCCAAGGCCGACGGGATCGACCTGACGCCGCTGCTCGATCTGCTCGTCGGTGCCGACGTGCTCAAGGTTTTCCATGCCGGTGGCCAGGATATCGAGATCATCCACAACCTGACCGGCCGGACGCCCTCGCCCGTTTTCGACACGCAGGTCGCCGCGATGGCGCTCGGCATGGGCGAGCAGATCAGTTATATCAACCTCGTCGCAGCGCTGACCGGCGCGCATATCGACAAGGGCGCGCGCTTCACCGACTGGGCGCGGCGACCACTCGACAGGCGCCAGATCGACTATGCCATTGGCGACGTGACACACCTCGTCGCGCTGTTTCCCAAGCTCCTTGCCCGTCTCAGGAAGACGGGCCGCGGCGAATGGCTCGACGAGGAGATGGCGCGCCTCACCGACCCGGCCAACTACGTCAACGACCCGTCGACGGCGTGGCAGCGCATCCGTGCGCCGAGCCGCAAGCCAGAGGTGCTCGGCCGGCTGAAGGCACTGGCCGCCTGGCGCGAGGTGGAGGCACAGCGCCGCGACCTGCCGCGAGGCCGTATCGTCAAGGACGAAACGCTCGCCGACCTCGCCGCGCATCCGCCGAAGACGCAGGACGCGCTTGGCGGCGTGCGAGGGCTGTCGAAGACGTGGACGACAAATGACATGGGCGCGCGGCTGATGGAAGCGCTCGCCAGCGCCCAGCCGCTGCCTGCCGACGAGATGCCCGAACGCGAGGGCCCCGGCCCGCGTCTTGGCAGCGAGGCGGCGCTGGTCGCCGACCTGCTGAAACTGCTGCTCAAGATCCGCTGCAAGGAAGCCGACGTCGCCCCCAAGCTGATCGGGCGCAGCGAGCATCTCGAAGCGCTCGCCGCCGGCGTCCGCGAAGGGCTCCCTCTGCTCAGCGGCTGGCGCTACGATGTCTTCGGCCGCGATGCGGTTGCGCTGGTAGAGGGACGGCTGAGCTTCGCCGTGCAGGGCGGCAAGCTCAAGATGACGGAGCTGCACCAGGATTAAGGCGCAGCGCGGATCAGGGCCTTTCGACGGTGAAACGCGGCGTCAGCGCCATCGCGGCGGCGAGCGCTTCCAGCCGCCGCGCCACCGCCTCGGCATAGAGCGGCGCGTACTTCGGCGTCAGCGTCAGCACCAGCGCCGTGCCGTCGCGATAGAGGCGGCTTTTCTCGAGCGGCCGCGCCGTTCCCGCGGTCAGTCGTTGGCCGAGACGCAGCGCCAGCCCCCAGGCATAGGCGCGCGCCAGCTCGTCGCGGCCAGCGAGCCGCGCCAGCCGCTCGATCGCGGGATCGGTCGCGGGGCCGCCGTACACTGCGAACAGCGCCGTCCCCAGCATGACGCGCTCGCGACCGTTGATACCGACCCAGTTGCCGTGGATGGCGAGTTCGAGCGCGCGCTCGGCCCGGAAATCGGGGTGCGCGCGCCAGGCGGTGTCGGAGAGGATCGCCGCAACCTGGCGCAATCGTGTCTCCGCCGCCGGCTCGGGCACGAACAGGCCGTTCATCCACGCCATCAGCGCGTCGGCGTGCAGCGGAAAGCGCCCCTCGCCACGCCCCTCCTCGATCGCCGCGGCAATGAGCGGATCCTGCTCCCTCAGCGTCTGCGGCAGGTCCGCGTAAAGCACGCCCTCGCGGATGCCGTAGGACGAGGCGACGACAACGCTGCTGCCGAGCTTGCGCACGGTGGCACGCAGCAGCAGCGCAGCGCCGGGCAGCTGCGGAATACGTGCCGAGGAAATATACGGCACCGACTTCAGCCGCTTTGGACTGAGGTTGGGCAGTGCCCGCGCGAGACGGTCGGTCGCCGCCGCGTCCATTGCGTATTGGTGGACAACGGGCAGCGGGTAATCGGTGAGGTGCATGTGTACCTGCGCGAGCGCGCGCCACGACCCGCCGACCATGTAGAAGGGCAGCCCCTTGCCGTCCTTCGCCCAGTCGACCTCGGCGAGCGCGTCGGATATCAACCGCTGCGTACGGCGCGGCCCCGCCTTGCGCGCGGCGTCGAGCCTCAGCGCGCCGATCGGCAGCGACAGGTGCTTGCGCGGCTTGCCGTTGCGCACGCGAATGAGCTCAAGACTGCCGCCGCCGAGGTCGCCGACGACGCCGTCGGCACCGGGGATGCCGGCAATGACGCCATAGGCGGCGAGCCTGGCTTCCTCGGCGCCCGACAGCACGCGCACGTCGAGCCCGCACTGCCGCCGCGCCATGTCGACGAAGGCATCGCGGTTGCCAGCGTCGCGGACGGCGGCAGTGGCGAAGGCATGCAGTCGGTCGACGCGCATGTCGTCGGTCAGCAGCTTGAAGCGCATCAGCGCGGCGCGCGCCGTTTCCATGCCGTCGTCGCTGATCGCGCCGGTCTCGGCGACGCCGCGGCCGAGACCGGCCATCACCTTTTCGTTGAACAGCACCAGCGGCGTGCGCGTCTGCCCGCGGAACGCGACGAGCCGAATCGAGTTGGAGCCGATGTCGATGACCGCGCTGACCGGTGCGTCGGCGGCACGGCGACGCTGTGTTGCCGCGTTTCCGGTGACACCCCCCTTGCTGTTCATGGCCAACCCGATAGAGGCTCGCCGCGCGTTCGTCTATTCGGCAGCCGCGTTGAACTCGGTCAGATACAGGCGCGGCACCGGCGCCGCCGCCTTGATCGCCGCGCCGCGGCCTGACAGCGACGGGTTGGTCATGAAATAGCGGTGCAGGTTGAACGGCTCGTCGGCCGATTCGATCCGCTGGTAGCTGCCGTCAGGATGCAGCTCCCACGACTGCTCGGTGTCCTTGAGGTTCGCCAGCATCACCTGGTCGAGGATCTGCGCGTGCACGGTCGGATTTTCGATCGGGATCAGCAGCTCGACCCGGCGGTCGAAGTTGCGCTGCATCCAGTCCGCCGACGAGATGAACAGTTTCGCCTTGCGCGACGGCAGCGCGTGGCCGTTGGCGAACGCGACGATACGGCTGTGCTCGAGAAAGCGACCGACGATTGACCGCACGCGAATGGTCTCTGACAGGCCGCGTACGCCCGGCCGCAGGCAGCAGATGCCGCGCACCACGAGCTCGATCGGAACGCCTGCCGCGCTGGCCTCGTAGAGCTTGTCGATGATCGCCGGATCGACGAGTGAGTTCATCTTCGCCCAGACGCCCGCCGGCTTGCCGTCGGCGGCATTGGCGATCTCGACGTCGATCAGGTCGCAGAGCTTCTGGCGTAGGCCGCGCGGCGAGATCGTCATGGCCTCCAGCTGGCGTGGCTCGACGTAACTCGTCACGTAGTTGAAGATCTGCGCGGCATCGCGGCCGAGCTTGGGATCGGCAGTGAAGAAGCTGAGGTCGGTGTAGACGCGCGCGGTTACCGGATGATAGTTGCCGGTGCCAAGGTGGCAATAGGTGCGCAGGGCACCGCCCTCGCGCCGCACGACCAGCGAAATCTTGGCGTGCGTCTTCCAGTCGATGAAGCCGTAGACGACCTGGACGCCAGCGCGTTCGAGCGCCGCCGCCCAGACAAGGTTCTGCTCCTCGTCGAAGCGTGCCTTCAACTCGACGACGGCGGTTACCGATTTACCCGCTTCCGCCGCATCGATCAGCGCGCGCACCACCGCCGACTGCTTGCCGGCGCGATACAGCGTCTGCTTGATGGCGACGACGTCGGGGTCGGCCGCCGCCTGGCGCAGGAAGGCGAGCACGACGTCAAAGCTCTCGTAGGGATGGTGAACGACGATGTCCTTGGCGCGGATAGCGGCAAAGCAGTCACCGCCATATTCGCGGATGCGCTCGGGAAAGCGCGGCGTGAACGGCTCGAACTTCAGCTCGGGCCGGTCCTCGTCGACCAGTTGCGCAAGATCGGCGATGCCGATGATGCCGTCGACGCTGGTGACGTCACGGTCGTTCATGTGCAGCGCGCTCTGCACCGTCTGGCGCAGCGGCGGCGGCATGTCGTCCTCGACCTTGAGCCGGATCACGCGTCCGCGGCGTCGGCGCTTGATTGCGGTCTGGAAGAAACGCACAAGATCCTCCGCCTCTTCCTCGACCTCGATGTCACTGTCGCGGATGACGCGAAAGACGCCGTCGCCGATGATCTTGTAGTCGGGAAACAGCTCGTCGGAAAACAGACGCACCACGTCCTCCAACGTGATGTAGCGCGCTTTGGCACCCGGCAGCCGAACAAAGCGCGCCAACGGCGCGGGCATCATCACCAGCGCGAAAAGCTGCTGGTTGTCCGACTCACGGCGTAGATCCATGGCAAGCGCCAGGCCCTTGTTCGGGATGAACGGGAACGGGTGCGCTGGATCGATCGCCTGCGGTGTCAGCACCGGAAAGATCTGGTCGCGGAAATAGGCCGCGAGCCATTGCTCGTCCTCATCGGTCACGTCGGAGCGCCTGAGCACGGCGAAATCGGCGTTGGCGAGTTCGACCCGCAACTGGTTCCAGCTGCGCTGCTGCTGCTGCATCAGCGTGTCGGCCTGGCGTGTGACCGCATCGAGCTGCTGTGCCGGCGTTGCCCCGTCGGGGCTCAGCGTTTCGACGCCGCCCTCGACCTGGCCGTGCAGCCCGGCGACGCGGACCATGTAGAACTCATCGAGGTTCGAGCCAGAGATCGACAGGAAGCGCAGCCGTTCGAGCAGCGGATGGCGCGTGTTCTGCGCCTCGCCGAGCACGCGTTCGTTGAACGCCAGCCACGACAGTTCGCGGTTGAAATAGCGCGCCTCAGTCCGTGTCGCGTTCCGTTTCACCACGCCAGTCGAATTCCTCTTGCCAATCGAATCGCAGCGCCGCGCGCACCAGCGGCACCGATACCGGACGCGCGCCCGCCATCGCCGCGGCATCGATGGCGCCGACCGCGCGTTCCGCTGCCGCGAAGCTGCGCTCGATCCTAGGGATGATATAGTTAATGACCGATGGCGGCACGCGCAAACCGCGGTCGCGGAAATGCTTGGCGACGACCTCGGCAAGCAGGGCATCGTCCGGTGCGGCAATCTCGACCGTCATGGTGCTGCGCAGCCGCGATTCCAGGTCGGGCAGCGCAAAGCTCCACGCCGACGGCGGCGTCCGCGCGACAACCAGCAACCCCGGCCCACCCGCCTGCGCAGCGTTCCACGCGTGAAACAGCATCGCTTCGTCGCGGTTCCGGTCGGCATCGTCGACGACGCGCGCGGCAGCACCAACGCGGCTGCTGAATATCCGCGAAAGATGGCTTTTGCCGGCGGCTTCGGGCCCTGTGAGCACCAGAGCTCGCCCCGGCCAGTCGGGCCAGCGGTCAAGCCAGCCGACCGCCTCGGCATTTGCGGCGGAGACGAAAAAGTCGCTTTCGCCGTGGGCGGATCGATACGCGAGCGGCAATGCGAACTGGCTCATGCCGCCGGCGGCGTTCCATAGATCGGACTTCGCAGATATTCCCCGATCAGCCAGCGCACGAGGACGCCGACGATCGCTGCAACCGGCACGGCAAGGAAGACGCCGAGAACACCCATCAGCTCGCCGCCGGCGAACACCGCGAACAGCACCCACAGCGGATGCAGTCCGATACGATTGCCGACAAGGTTCGGCGTCAGCGTCGTGCTCTCGATGAACTGCCCGATGAAGAAGACGACCACGACCAGCAGCAGGTTGACCGATTCGAGTCCCCACTGGCCAAAGCCGACGATAAGCGCGAGGCCGACCGACACGACATAGCCAAGATAGGGCACGAAACCGAGCACGCCGGCGAGGATACCGAGCACCAGCCCGTATTCGAGGCCGACGAGCGACCAGCCAAGCGCGTAGAACACGGCAAGCGAAAGGCAGACAAGCAGCTGGCCGCGCAGGAAACCGGCGAGCGCGATGTCGGAATCGTGCATCAGCTTGCGGATGGTGCCGGCGTAGCGCTGCGGCCACAGGCTGTCGAGCTGCGCCGCCAGCGCGTCAAAGTCGCGCAGCGCATAAAAGGCGACAACCGGCATCATGATAAGCAGCGCGAGGACATTGAAGACCGCGAGCCCGCTCGACAGGATATTCTCGGCGAACTGGCCTGCCCAACTCGCGACACGCTGGGTCAACGTCTGCGACAGGCTCTCCACCTCGACGATCGTGCCGACGCTGGCCAGCAGCCGCTCGGCCGGCTCGCGCAGGCTGGCGATCAGCGCCGGCAGATCCTGCGCCAGCCGCTGGAACTCCGACACCAGAACGGGCGCGATCGCCATGATCAGCAGGCCGAAAACCCCAAAGAACAGCAGCAGCATCACCAGCGATGCCAACCAGCGCGGCAGGCCGCGCGCCTGCAGCCGCTCGGTCAGCGGATGCAGCAGATACGCGATCACCAGGCCGGCGACGAACGGTCCCAGGATTCCGCGTGTCGCATAGGCAAACCACAGAATCGCAGCGCCCACCAAGACCCAGCGGAGCGGGACACCACTGCGCACCGTCGCAGTCCTGGTCACAGCGTCGTCTCGTCGGGCAGCAGGTCGATCGGCGCATCGGCTTCCGCCGCCGGGGCGGCGGGCGCCGGCAGCGGTGCCTCGTTCGCGGCGCGACGGCGCAGCACGCTACCGTCAAGCCTGAGCCCGCGCCGGTCGAGCGCGTAGCGAAGCTGCTGATAGTCGACGGAATAGGCAATGCGGAGCTGTGAAACACCACCGATCGCCAGGCTGGCAAGGGTCAGGCCGTCGATACCCGGCGTTGCCCGGATCGCGGCTTCGAACGCGGCCAGTGTGGCGGCGTCAGGTGTCGCCACGCTAACCAGCAGCCCGGAGCCACCGATCACAGTGTCAGGCGCATCGAGGATCGGCGAGGCCGCCGCGATCGGCGCAAGTTCAAGTGTCAGCGACGGGTCGGCGGCGAGCTTGCCGGTCTGCAGCGCCATGGCGTAGGCGGCATCGATACGCCGCACCGCCGTATCGAGCATGGCGTCGAGTTCGCCCACTGCGCCAGCGCGCAGACGGAAGCGCGCCAGCACGTCCGAGTCGGGACCGTAGCGGGCAAGGAACGTGCCGACCACCGGCCCGCCCGGGTAGCTGCGATCGAGGTGCGCCTCGGCGACGACGACATTCTCGGCAGCATACCGCGCGAGGATCGACCGCCATAGCGCGCGGTTGTCACGGCGCGCCTGCCAGCCGTTGAGCAGCACGGCGTCGGCATTGCTGCCTGGCGCGCGGACATAGTCGATCGGCGTCGTATCGGTGCCGAAGCGCGCCCATGCCCTTCGCCACGGCGAATTGTCTTCGTAGATAGTACGAACGCCGCCGTCGACGAGCAGCGGCAGCAACAGGATCGGCGCCGACTGCAGGATGCGCGCATTTGCCGGCAGCCGCTCGCTGGCGCGGCCGCGATCGAACACGACGCCGAGCGTGGCGATATAGCGGCTCGCCGAGAAGCGTTCGCGCTGCACCTCGATGCCGCTGACCATAGCCTCGATCGCACTGTCGGGAAGTTTCGGGGCGGTCGTCTCCGGCGTCCCCGTCATGCGCATCCAGAGCTGCGGCCAGGCCCGGCGCGCAGCTTCGCGGAACGCCGCGAGCCGCGCCATCTCAGTCGTCCTGGCGCTGACGTCGACGCGAATGTCGGTAACGTTGAACGCGCTGCCGCCGGCCGCCGGCGCTTTGCTCTCGGCCGGCGCGGCCGCGCGCTCCGGCGCATCCTGCGCCAGCAACGGCACGGCAAGGCCGGCCAGCAGTGCCAGGACGAGGCCGCCGACGATCCTCCGCGATCGAGCAGTTCGGGTCACGCGCGTCTCTATGCCAAACGACGGACGATTTGGGAGTCGAATAATTCTGGGCCAGCGGCTATTCGGCACGCCATGTCCGACGCCAAGTCCTACAGCTATGCCGAAGCTGGTGTTTCGATCGCCGCCGGCAACGCGTTCGTGCGCGCGATCGCACCGCTCGTCAAGGCGACCGCGCGCCCCGGCGCCGATGCCGAGATCGGTGGTTTCGGCGCGTTCTTCGATCCGCGCGCCGCAGGCTTCAAGGATCCGCTGCTGGTCGCTGCCAGCGACGGTGTGGGCACCAAGCTCAAGCTTGCCATCGACACCGGCCGTCACGATACGGTCGGCATCGACCTTGTCGCCATGTGCGTCAACGACCTCGTCGTCCAGGGCGCCGAGCCGTTGTTCTTCCTCGACTATTACGCGTGCGGCAAGCTCGACGAGGGGGTCGCCGCAAGCGTCGTTGCGGGCATTGCCAACGGCTGCCGCATCGCCGGCTGCGCGCTCGTCGGTGGCGAGACCGCCGAGATGCCCGGCATGTACGCTGCCGGCGACTATGATCTCGCCGGCTTTGCCGTCGGCGCCGTCGAACGCGGCGCCCAGCTGACCGGCGAGCGCGTTGAGCCCGGCGATGTGCTGCTGGGACTTGCCGCGTCGGGGTTCCATTCAAACGGCTATTCGCTCGTGCGCCGCATCGTTGCCGACAAAGGCCATGCGATCGACGGGCCGGCACCATTTGATACCGCGCGGACGCTCGGCGAAGCATTGCTGACGCCGACACGCATCTACGTGCGCGCCGTGCTTCCCGAAATCCGCGCCGGCCGCATCAAGGCGATGGCGCACATCACCGGCGGCGGCCTGCTAGAGAACGTACCGCGTGTGCTGCCGGCCGGAGCGCACGCCCGCATCGACACCGGCGCGTGGATGCTGCCCCCGGCTTTTGCCTGGCTGCAGCACGAGGCCCGCATCGCGCCGTTGGAAATGGCGCGCACCTTCAACTGCGGCATCGGCATGGTCGTCGTCGTCGCGCTGGCCGATGTCGAGACGACGATGCATGCGCTCGCGGCGGCCGGCGAACAGGTCTATGTCATCGGCAGCATCGACGCTGGCGCGACCGGCTGTACCGTCAGTGGGCCGGCAGCCAGTTGGGGAAGTGCCGGCGACTGGGAAGCAACCCATGTCGCGTAAGGTTCGCGTCGGCGTCCTCATTTCGGGGCGCGGATCGAACATGGCCGCGCTCATCTACGCCGCGAAGGCCGCCGACTGCCCGTTCGAGGTCGTGCTCGTCGCAGCGAACGACCCTTCCGCACCCGGGCTGGCGCTCGCAAGGGGCGAGGGTATCGCAACCTTCGCGCGCAGCCACAAGGGCATGGCGCGCGCCGACTTCGATGCGATCATTGACGCCGAGCTTCGCAAGGCGAAGGTCGAATACGTCGCCCTCGCCGGCTACATGCGGTTGCTGTCGGACGAGTTCGTTGCAAGGTGGTCGGGCCGGATGCTGAACATCCATCCGTCGCTGCTGCCGAAGTACAAGGGCCTCGACACCCATGCTCGGGCGCTCGCGGCGGGCGATACGATCGCCGGCTGTTCGGTGCACCTCGTGACGGAAGAGCTCGACGCAGGCGAAGTCCTCGGCCGGACGGAGGTCGCCGTGCTGCCCGGTGACACGGTCGACACGCTTGCCGCGCGCGTGCTCATTGCCGAGCATCAGCTCTATCCGCGGACGCTCGCCGCCTATGTCAGACGGGCGTCGGACCCCGACTGGCTGCTCGGCGAAGTTCGTCGCCTCGCGCTGGCGCTGCCCGAAACCGAAGAGAAACTGTCGCACGGCAGCCCCGGCTTCCACGTTCGCGGCGGCAAGTTCTTCGCCTATGTCTGGAACGACCACCACGGCGACGGCATCGTCGGACTCATCGTCAAGACGTCGGGTCTCGACGAACAGGCCGCGCTGATCGAGCAGGATCCCGACCTCTACTATCGCCCGCCCTATCTCGGTCCGTCGGGCTGGATCGGCATCCGTCTCAACGGCGGCGACGTCGACTGGACCCACGTCGAGCGCTGGCTGACCGCCAGTTGGCGGCAGAGCGCGCCGAAGCGGCTGGCCGCCCTGCCCATCTGAAACGCGGCCTCAGCCGACAATTTCCTCGGGCTTGAAGAAGAAGTCGATTTCGACCTTCGCGTTCTCGATGCTGTCCGAGCCATGCACCGAGTTGGCCTCGATCGATTCGGCATAGGTCTTGCGGATCGTGCCCTCGGCTGCCTGCGCCGGGTTGGTTGCGCCCATGACGTCGCGATTGCGCTGCACGGCATCCTCGCCTTCGAGCACCTGCACCACCACCGGCCCCGACGTCATGAACGCGACGAGGTCGTTGAAGAACGGCCGCTCGCTGTGGACGGCGTAGAAACCCTCCGCCTGTTCCTTGGTCATGCGGATACGCTTCGACGCGATGACCCGCAGTCCCGCCTCCTCGAGCATCCTGGTGACAGCACCGGTCAGGTTGCGACGCGTGGCGTCGGGCTTGATGATCGAAAAGGTACGCTGCAGCGCCATGATGCTCTCCAGTCGGCAGAATTGAAGCGGGTGGAATGTGCGCGCCGCCTTATCGGCGCACCATCGCGAATGCAAGCGACTAGCGGTCGTTCTTCTTCTCCCAGCCGCGTTCGCCCTGCGTCCAGTAAACCGGTTCGACGTCGTCGCGGCCCGCCAGGGCACGCCAGTGGGCGCGCGCCGCCTCGACCGATTCAACGTCATCACCATCTAACAGGTACAGCACGCGCGCGAAGTCAGCCGGCGTGCCGGGCAGCTTGCCGCCCATGCAGATCAACACATCGGCTCGATTGGCCGGCTCGAACGCATCGGTGAGAAGCACAGGCTGGCGATCGGCATTGTCGCGGCCGTGCGGCAGGAAGCTGGCCGCATCGAACGTCCACAGGTGACGATCGAGCGCATCGAGCTCGGCACCGTCGGAGGAATGCACCGCGACCTTGTGGCCGGCCTCGAGCGCCTTGGCGGCAAGCACCGGCAGGACATCGAAGGGTCGCGACCGGGTGCAGTGGTAGAAGCCGACTTGGACCGCCACGTCAGGCTTCCAGCGTGTCCTCGATGAAACGATCGAGCAAGCGGACGCCATAGCCGGTGGCACCCTTGTCCCAGGTGTTGCCGGCCTTCGCTGCCCAGACCATGCCGGCAATGTCGAGATGCGCCCACTTGACGCCGTCATTGACGAAGCGCGCAAGGAACTGCGCCGCGGTGATCGAGCCCGCCTCGCGCGGTCCGACGTTCTTCATGTCGGCGATCGGCGATTCGATCAACTTGTCGTAGGCGCTGCCGAGCGGCAGGCGCCACAGCTTGTCGCCGGTGGCGATGCCCGCCGAAACGAGCTGCTTGGCGAGCTCATCGCTGTTCGAGAAAATGCCCGCATATTCGTGGCCGAGCGTGATTATCATCGCGCCGGTCAGCGTCGCCAGGTCGACGACGACCTCGGGATCAAAGCGTTTCTGCGCCCAGGTGATGGCGTCGCACAACACCAGCCGCCCCTCGGCATCGGTGTTGATCACTTCGACGGTCTGCCCCGACATCGTGGTGACGACATCGCCGGGCCGCTGCGCGTTACCGTCGGGCATGTTTTCGACCAGTCCGCAGATGCCGACGACGCGCGCCTTCGCCTTCCTCAGCGCGAGTGCCTTCATCGCCCCCGCGACCGCACCGGCGCCGCCCATGTCCCACTTCATCTCTTCCATGCCGGCGCCGGGCTTGAGCGAGATGCCGCCGGTGTCGAAGGTCACACCCTTGCCGATCAGCACCGTGCCGGCCTTCGCCTTGCCGCCGGTGCCGTCCCATTCCATGACCAGCAGGCGCGGCGGCCTCGCCGATCCCTGCGCGACACCCAGCAATGCGCCCATGCCGGCGGCACGCATCTCGCTCTCGTCAAGAACCTCTATCCTGATACCAAGGTCGGCCAGCGGCCGGCAGCGTTCGACGAAGCTTTCCGGATAGATCACGTTGCCGGGTTCGCTGACCAGGTCGCGCGCGAAGCCGACAGCATCGACAAGCGGTGCAAGCCGGCGCCACTGCGTGTCGCCGCCCTTGACGCCGGCGATCGCCAGCGTGTCCAGGCTCGGCTTGCGCTTCTCGGGCGTCCTGGTGTGATACTTGTCAAAGCGATAGGCACGCAGGCTTGCGCCAAGGGCAAGGTGCGCAGCGGCGTCCTGCGGTTTCAGCGCGAAGTCACCCATGCCGTCGAAGTCGACTGTCACCCGCGTCTCGCCAGTGGTCAGCAGCCGCGCGGCGATCGCGCCGCCGATGCGCTCGAACGCCATTGCATCGGCATGCCCGGGCTTGCCGGTGCCGACGACCAGGACGCGCGACACGTCGGCACCCGCCGGGGCAAGGATTTCGACCAGCGCCGCGACATCGCCGTCGAAGCGCGTCGCTTTCAGCGCCCGGCTGATTGAACCGCCCGAAGCGGTGTCGATCGCCTTTGCCGCTGGCGACAGCGCGCCGTCCTTGGTGGCAAACACGGCTAGCGCGGTACCGGGAGCCGGACCGTCGACTCCGAATTCGATGCGCATGATTGGCAAACTCCGAGATTTGTCGTCACAGGCTTCTAGCGGCAGCTCCGGACCATCGCAATCGCACGGTACCCGCCTTGCCGAAACCGCGAGCCGCAGCCTATGAGGGGCGCATCATTCGTTCGCGGGAGCCATGTCGATTTGCCGCTTCGTCTTCGAACGCTGCTGCTGACAGGCGCGATCGCATCGCTGTGTGCGGCGGCAGCGGCAGCGCAGCCCGAAGGCCGTGCGCTGCGGCCCGGCGACGTTATCGATTTCGCCGCCGACAGCATGGAATACGACGACGAGGCGAAGATCGTCACCGCGCGCGGCAATGTCGTCGTCGCCCGCGACGGCTATCGCCTGACCGCCGACGAGGTCGCGTACAACCGCGAGACCGGAACCGTCGAGGCACGCGGCGCCATCAAGATCATCGACCCCAGCGGCAACGAGGCGTTCGCCGAGCGCGTCGAGCTAACCGAATCGCTCCGCGACGGCGCGGTCGACGGCTTCCTGCTGGTTCTGCAGGACGGCGGCCGCCTCGCCGCGACGGGCGGACGGCGGGTGGAGGGGCGGTCCGAACTCGACCGCGCCGTCTATTCGCCGTGCAACGTCATCGGCGCCGACGGCTGCCCGAAAGATCCCTTGTGGCAGGTCAAGGCACGACGCGTCCGCCACGATCCTGGACGATCGCGCATCTATTACGACGACGCCTGGCTCGAAGTGCTCGGCTTCCCGATCATGTACGTCCCAGCCATGTCGCATCCGGACGGGCCTGGCCGGAACGCCAGCGGTCTGCTCGTGCCAAGCCTGCGCATCGACCGTTCGCTCGGCGTGTCGGCCGAGTTGCCCTATTATCTCAGCTTCAGCCAGCACAACGACCTGACGCTGACCCCGATCCTCTACACCGAGGTAAACCCTGCGTTGCAGGCCGAATACCGCCACCTGACGGCAAGCGGACCGATCCGCATCGGCGGCATCGGCACCTATTCGTCGGAACTTGATTTTCCGGGCAGCAGCCCCAGCGCCGCCGGCGTCGCCGGCAAGCAGCTGCGCGGTTATATTCACGCCAACGGCCAGCTGCTGCACGGCGGCGACTGGCGCTCGACGTTCGGCGTGCGGCTGACCTCCGACGACACGTTCCTGCGGCGCTATGACATTTCGCGCGACGACACGCTGCGCAACTTCTACCGGCTGGAACGGCTCGGCAGCGAGAGCTACCTGTCAATCGAGGGCTGGGCGTTCCAGGGCCTGCGCCGTACCGACGTTCCCGGCCTGACGCCGATCGAGCTGCCGCTCGTCGACTACCGGTGGACCCCTGCATCGGCGGTTGTCGGTGGGCGCGTGGCCGTTGCCGTAAACAGCGCGGCGATCACGCGCACCGACGGCATGGGCACACAGCGCGCAGCCGCATCGGTCGAATGGAAGCGCAGCGGCTACACCGCCCTCGGCCACAGGGTGACCGCGACAGCGCTGCTGCGCGGCGACATTTACCACGTCAGCGATGCGGCGCTGTCGGAGCTGCCGATCTACGCCGGGCGCAACGGTTGGCAGGGGCGTGTCCTGCCGGCGGCTGCCGTCGACGTCGAATGGCCTTTCGCGGGGCCGCTGCTCGGCGGCACGCAGACACTGACGCCACGCGTGCAGTTCGCGGTGTCACCCAACGACGCGAATGACGGCATCCCCAACGAGGATTCGCGCGCCGTTGATCTAGAGGATGTCAACCTGTTCGAGATCAATCGCTTTCCGGGGTACGACCGCTGGGAGGGGGGCGCCCGGCTGACCTATGGCGCGCGCTGGCGGCTCGACAGGCCACGCTGGCTGCTCGAAAGCGAATTCGGGCAGAGCTACCGCTTCGACCGCTCCGACGGGCTGTTTCCGGCAGGCACCGGCCTGTCGGGCAACTTCAGCGATTTTGTCGGCCGCAACACCGTCCGCTTTGGCCGCGCGGTCGATTTCACGCATCGTTTCCGGCTCGACAAGTCGAGCCTTAAGCTGCGCCGCAACGAGATCGACGTCACCGTTGGCGGACGGCGCACCTACGCCACCGTCGGCTATGTCAAGCTCGACCGTGACATCGGCATCGAGGATCTGCAGGATCGCGAGGAAGTGCGCGCTGGCGGTCGCGTCAGCTTCGCACGTTACTGGTCGGTGATCGGCTCGGTCATCGTCGACTTGACGTCGCGCGCCGAAGACCCGCTCAACACATCGGACGGTTTCGACGTGGTCCGGCACCGGCTTGGCGTCGCCTATCAGGACGAATGCTTTGAGTTCGGCCTGACCTGGCGGCGCGACTACGTCGAGGATCGCGACTTCCGACGTGGCAACACCTTCCTCATCAACCTCAATTTCCGCAACCTCGGGCGCTGATCGCCGGTTCAGGGGATGTGGGCAATTGACGACGTATCGGACGCTGACAGCGCCGTGTCGGCATGCTAGGCGTCCGCGGCGTTGTGGTATCCAGCGCGGTGACGGCACTGGGGGAGAATTGGATGATTGTTGCAAGGCTGCGTTGGCTCGCCGCCGGCGCAATCGCGCTGGGTTCAGGCGCAACGCTGGCGCAGGACGCGCCGCTGCTTGACGGGCTGAGCGATCCCGAAATCCGCATCCTGGCGCAGCCGGCCGATCCCGAGACGCGCAAGGCGACTGCAATCGTGAACGGCGATGTCATCACCGACACCGACATCGACCATCGACTCAATCTCGTGCTCGCCGCCAGTCAGGGGCAGATCGCCGACGACGAGAAGGCCAGGCTGCGGCTGCAGGTGATCCGCAACCTCATCGACGAGAAGCTGCAGATCCAGGAGGCGGCGTCGAAGGAAGTCACGATCCCGCAGCCCGAGGTCGACCAGGCGTTCGGCCGCGTCGCCAACAATTTCAAGATGAACCCGACCCAGTTCGCCGACTATCTGCGCGTGCGCGGAACGTCGTCGACGTCGATCAAGCAGCAGATTCACGCCGAACTGGCGTGGAGCCGGCTGCTGCGCCGGCGTGTCGAGCCATTCATCAACGTCAGCGACGACGAGGTGCAGGCGCTGATCGACCGGCTCAACGCAGCCAAGGGCAGCGATGAATACCGCATCGCCGAAATCTTCCTTACCGCGACTGCCGAGAATGCCGAGCAGGTCCGCGAGACGGCTCAGCGGATCGTCGACCAGGTACGCGGCGGGGCGTCGTTCATCGCCTATGCGCGCCAGTTCTCGGAGGCCTCGACGGCGGCAGTCGGCGGCGATCTCGGCTGGGTACGTTCGGCGCAACTGTCCGACGAACTCCAACCCGTCGTCGAAAGCCTGCCCGAAGGCCAGGTTTCGAACCCGATCCAGATTCCCGGTGGCTTCGCGATCATCGCGCTCGTCGACAAGCGCAAGGTTCTCGCTGCCGATCCGAAGGATGCCGTGCTTGCGGTCAAGCAGATCACGATCCCCTTACCCGCCAATGTCACGCAGTCGGCAGCCGAGGCGACGGTGCGACAGCTGAATGGTGAGCTGCCGTCGATGGGCGGCTGCGGCGGCGCAGAGGCGCTGGCCGACCGCTACGGCGGTACGGTCGTTGCCAATGACCAGGTCCGGCTCGGCAACCTGCCGCCAGCCTTGCAGGAGATCATGGGCAACCTGCAGGTCGGCGAGACGACACCGCCGTTCGGCGCGCGCGATGATGGCATACGCGTGCTGGTTCTGTGCGGACGCGAGGATCCGCCCGCCGCCGGCGCGCCGTCGTTCGACCAGCTTTACGCACAGATGGAAGAGAACAAGATCGCCATGGCGGCGCGCCGCTACCTGCGCGACCTTCGTCGCGACGCCGTCATCGACTATCGCTGATGACTGGGCCGATTGCGGTCTCGCTCGGCGATCCGGCCGGGATAGGACCCGAAATCGTCGGGAAGTGCTGGGACGCGCGCCACGAGCTCGGCCTGCCGACGTTCTTCGGCGTCGGCAATCGCGACGCGCTTGCCGTGGTGTGGCCGGGTCCGGTCTGCCAGATCGAACAGCCCAGCGACGCGCTCGCCTGTTTCGACGAGGCATTGCCGCTGATCGAGGTCGCCGATAGCGAAATCGTTGAACCGGGACGACCGACGCTGACCGGCGCGCGCTGCGCGCTCGACGCGCTCGAGATCGCCACCGGCCTGACCCGCAGCAATGCCGCGAGCGCGCTCGTCACCGGCCCGGTCTCCAAGGCGCAGTTGCAGGCGATCGGCTTCACCCACCCCGGACAGACCGAATTCATCGGCGAACGCTGCGGCGTCTTTGCTGCCAACCTGGCCATGATGCTGCTTGGTCCGACGCTGCGAACAGTCCCGGTGACGATCCATGTTCCGCTCGCCGACGTGCCGAAGATGCTGACGACCGATCTTATCGTCAGCCGCGGCCGTGCCGCCGCGCGCGGACTCACACGCAATTTCGGTATTGACCACCCTCGGATCGCGGTGGCGGGATTCAATCCGCATGCCGGCGAAAGCGGGCTGCTGGGCCGCGAGGAGATTGACGTCATCGCGCCGGCCATCGCCGAACTGCGCGCCGAAGGCGTCGACGCGTTCGGTCCGCTGTCGGCGGACGCGATGTTCCACGAACATGCGCGAAAATCCTATGACGCGGCGCTGTGCATGTACCACGACCAGGCGCTGGTGCCGCTGAAGACGCTGTACTTCGACCAGGGCGTCAACATGACGCTGGGCTTGCCTATCGTCCGCACCGCGCCCGATCACGGCACCGCCTTCGATATCGCCGGCAAGGGCATCGCCGGCCATCGCGCGATGGCCGCCGCGATCCAGACGGCGCAGCACTGCGCCCGGTACCGTCAGACGCTTGAATAGCCGCGCAGCCCTCGACGCACTGCCGCCGCTGCGCGATGTCATCGCCCGGCACGGGCTCAGCGCGAAGAAGGCGTTCGGGCAGAACTTCCTGTTCGACACCAATCTGCTCGACAAGATCGTTCGTGTTCCTGGCGATCTTTTGGCCGCGACCGTCTACGAGGTCGGACCAGGTCCGGGCGGGCTGACGCGCGCGCTGTTGCGCGCGGGCGCGACGGTGACCGCCGTCGAGATGGATCGCCGCTGCCTGCCCGCGCTTGCCGAGCTGGCAGGCATCGCGCCGCTGACATTCATCGAAGGTAACGCGCTCGACATCGACGAGGTCGCCCTGCTCGCTCGCCCGGCGCATGTCGTCGCGAATCTGCCGTACAACGTCGGGACGGCGCTGTTGACGCGCTGGCTGACCGTCGATCCGTGGCCGCCATGGTGGCTGAGCCTGACCTTGATGTTCCAGCGCGAGGTCGCCGACCGGATTGTCGCTCGGCCGGGCGACCCGGCCTACGGACGCCTTTCGGTGCTCGCGCAGTGGCGGTCGCGGCCGCGCATTGCGCTTGGAGTTCCGGCGCGCGCCTTCATTCCGCCACCCAAGGTCGACTCGGCCGTCGTCCACATCGTGCCTGGCGAAGCCCCCGCGAACGTGTCCATGCGCGCGCTTGAACGCCTGACGGCAGCCGCGTTCGGGCAACGCCGCAAGATGCTGCGCTCAAGCCTCAAGGCTTTGCCCGGCGCGATCGACGCGCTCGCCCGGGTCGGGATCGATGGCGAGCGCCGCGCCGAGACGCTTGCCGTCGGTGAGTTCGTTGCGCTGGCGCGTGATCTGACGTCGGTCAGTTGACTTTCGGGGCGGGCGGTGCCGGCTTGTCGGCAGCGGCGGTGACTAGCGGCGGCGGCCCCTTGGCGATTGTCGAGGCGAGCTGCGTTGCCTGCGCGCATTCGCCCCCGCACAGCTTGCGGATACGTTCAAGGTTTGCCTTCGCACGCGACACGGCGCCGCGCGCGACCAGTGCCTCGCCCTGCTCGGCAAGCGCGGTCAGGTCGTTGGGGTCGATCGACAGCGCCTCGCGGTAGAACTTGACCGCACTGCCAGGCAGGCCGATCGCCTCGTGCGCGCGCGCCATGCCGATGAAGGCGCGAACGTTCTGCGGATCGACCGCCAGCGCAGTTTCGAACTGGTCGATGGCCGCGAGAGCCTTCTTCTCAGCAAGCAGCGCCTCACCGGTTCGCGTCAGCTGCACCGACAATGGCGCCACCTGTGGCTCTGCCGTCTTGCAATAAGCCACGGTTGACGCGCTGGCGACGGCGACAGCGATGCCGGCGATAAGGAATTTTGACTGCATAGGTTCATCGATCCCTTGCGACCCCGACGAGGGTCTTAGCACGGCTTTGTATAACCTGCGATGAAGAAACCGTCGGTTTCGTGGTGTAGCGGGTCAAGCTGAAGCCGGCCGTCACTGGCCGGCGCGGGCAGACCACGGTCGGGACGGGCGTCGGCGTGTCGCGCGGCGAAGGCATCGGCCTGCAGCGCACCCTCATCGGCGAGCAGCGAGCACACGGCATAGACGAGCCGGCCACCGGGGCGCACGAGCGTCCAGCCGGTATCGAGCAGCCTCGCCTGCAGGCTGACGAACCGTTGCAGCCGCTCGGGCGTCAGTCGCCATCGCGCCTCGGGATTGCGTCGCCACGTGCCGGTCCCGCTGCACGGCGCATCGACGAGGAGGACGTCGGCAGTCGCCGCCAGATCGCTCAGCGATGCGGCTTCACGGCCGGCGTCGACCAGCCGGCTTTCAATGATCGTCGCACCAGCGCGGGCGGCGCGCGGCGCCAGCTGCGCAAGCCGGGCGCGATCGGTGTCGCAGGCGATGATCCGCCCAGCATTGGCCATGGCGGCGGCCAGCGCCAGCGCTTTGCCGCCGGCGCCGGCGCAGAGATCGATGACGGTCATTCCTGGCCCGGCCCGGCACGCCGCGGCAACAAGTTGGCTGCCCTCGTCCTGCACCTCGACAAGGCCACTGTGAAATTCAGATGTCGATTCGATCGGTCGGGGGGTGCGCGATCGCATACCGGCGGCCGAAATCGGGGTTGGCGTGAAGCCGTCCAGCGCACGCAGCATTGCGGCACGCGTCGCCTTCAGCGTGTTGACGCGCAGATCGAGCGGCGCGCGCACGGTGAGCGCCTGAAACATCCTCGGCGCCTCGTCGCCAAATGTGTCGGCAAACTTCGCGGCCAGCCACGCCGGGGCGAGTCCCGGCGCCGCAGCCGGTTCGTCGCCGACCGGCGCCGGCGCGTGCGGACCACCGTCGAACCGCTCCAGCAGCGCCGGGTCAGCGTGCCGGGCATAGCCGATCATCGCCGCGCGACCGTTCGCAGGCCGCTCGCCCAGCGCACGGATGACAGCATAGACGAGATCGCGCACGGCGCGTCGGTCGCCCGACCCGGCATAGCGGCGCGACGCGAAGTAGCGCTGGATGATCGTGTCGGCAGCGGCGCCCGCGTGCGTCGTGGCGTCGATGATTGCGTCGAGCAGTTCGATCGCCGCCTGGACGCGCGCGCCGGGTGTCATCGGCGATCAGCCCGTCGGATAATTGGGCGCCTCGCGCGTGACCGTGACGTTGTGGACGTGGCTCTCGCGCAGGCCGGCGTTGGTGATGCGCACGAAGCGCGCGCGCGCCTGCAGATCCTTGATCGACCGCGCGCCCGTGTAGCCCATCGCCGCCCTGAGGCCGCCGGCAAGCTGGTGGATGATGTCCTTGGCCGGCCCCTTGTAGGGAACCTGACCCTCGATGCCTTCGGGCACCAGCTTCATCTGGTCCTTGATGTCCTGCTGGAAGTACCGGTCGGCCGATCCGCGCGCCATCGCCGCCACCGAGCCCATGCCGCGATACGCCTTGTAGCTGCGCCCCTGATAGAGAAAGGTTTCGCCGGGCGCTTCCTCGGTGCCGGCGAGCAGCGAACCGACCATCACCGCCGCAGCGCCTCCGGCGATCGCCTTGGCGATGTCGCCCGACGTCCTGATGCCGCCGTCCGCGATCACCGGAATGCCTGACTTCGCCGCCTCGTTGGCGGCGTCGTAAACGGCGGTGAACTGCGGTACGCCGACGCCGGCGACGATTCGTGTCGTGCAGATCGAACCTGGACCAATGCCGACCTTGATGCAGTCGGCGCCGGCGTCGATCAGTGCCCGTGTCGCTTCCGCCGTGGCGACGTTGCCGGCGACGATCTGCACCGTGTTCGACAGCTTGCGGATGCGCCGGACCGCATCGGCGACGCGTACCGAATGGCCGTGCGCGGTGTCGACGACAATGAGATCGCATTCGGCGTCGATCAGCGCTTCGGTGCGTTCGAAGCCGGCGTCGCCTACGGTGGTCGCGGCGGCGACGCGCAGCCGGCCGGCGGCGTCCTTGGTCGCGACGGGATAGGTCACCGCCTTTTCGATGTCCTTGACGGTGATGAGACCAACGCAGTGATAGTCCTCGTCGACGACAATCAGCTTTTCGATGCGCCGCTGGTGCAGCAGCCGCCGCGCCTCATCGTGGCTGACACCGGGCGCGACGGTGGCGAGATTGTCCTTCGTCATCAGCTCGCTGATCGGCTGCTCGGGGTGCTCGGCAAAGCGCACGTCGCGGTTGGTGACGATGCCGATCAGCCGACCCGACCGTTCGACCACGGGAATGCCGCTGATGCGGTGGCGCTGCATCAGCTCGAGCGCGTCGCCAAGCGTCTGGTCGGGGAACATCGTCACCGGATTGACCACCATGCCTGATTCGAAGCGCTTGACCTGCCGCACCGCCTGCGCCTGCTCGTCGATCGACAGGTTGCGGTGAAGAACGCCCAGCCCCCCCAGCTGCGCCATGACGATCGCCATATCGGCCTCGGTGACCGTATCCATCGCCGAGGACAGGATCGGGATGTTGAGCCTGATTTCGCGTGTCAGCGACGTGGACAGGTCGGTCTCGCTTGGCAGCACTTCCGACTCGCCCGGCACAAGCAGGACGTCGTCGAATGTCAGTCCAAGCGGTATGTCCATGCCGTCGATCTCCTGGCGCCGCGCGAAAAAGTTGCGGGCTTATGCCACCCGTTTTCGCGCTTGGCTACTTCGTGCGCTGAAACGGCGAGGATTTTGACCAGGCCGGCCATACGGCGCTGTTGGCGAGGGCGCGGCCGGCATCCAGAATGAGCCGGACATCATCGGCGGCGCCTGTGTAGTCGATCGGAAGGTCGGGTGCGTCCGACGGCTTGTGGTAGTGGTCGCGCATGTAGTCCTGGAACTTGCCGCCGGCTTCGAACACGCCCGTCGCGATCACCGCCGGAACCCCGGCTACGGCAAACGCATGGTGGTCGGAGCGCGGATAGAAACTCTGCACGGCTGGCATGTCGACGATGCGGCGACCATTGCGCCCGGCCGCTTTGGCAAGCCAGGCGTCAAGGCCGCTGAGACCATGGCCTAGCACGATGACGTCGGCTGTCGGGCCGTTCGCGGCGATCGTGTCGAGACCAAAGGCAGCAACCATGCGTCGCGGCGGAATCGGGCCCGACCGCACGAAATGCCTGGCGCCGAGCAGGCCCCGTTCCTCGGCCGTCGTTGCCAGGAACACCACCGACCGCTCCGGACGCTTGTCGCGACCGAAGGCGCGCGCCAGCTCGATAAGGCCGCCGACCCCGCTGGCGTTGTCGATGGCGCCGTTGCAGATCGTGTCGCCATCCTGTGCGCAGCGACCAAGATGGTCCCAATGGGCGAGATACACGACATGCTCATCGGGCCGCGTCCGGCCGCGCAGCATCCCGGCGACGTTGCGCGACTCGAAGCGCTGCAGCCGGTTGTCAGCCGCCAGCGTCGCACGGCCCAGCGGAAGGGCGCGAAACGGGCGCGCCTCGGCGGTCGCCCTGAGCACGGCGAGCTCGGTGTCGAACGCGCTCGCCAGCCGTGCCGCGCCGTTGCGATTGAGCACCGCGGTGACCGCGGCCGTGGCGTGCCGAGGTTCATCGAGAGCAATGGTTTCGCGCGCAACGACGCCCCGCACCGCCTGCCAAGACGGATCGTCGGCGGTGACGTCGTATATGAGGATTGCGGCACGGGCCCCGGCTGTGGCGGCGGCATCGAGCTTCGCCGTTCGGGTTGACTGGGCGCGAATGTCGTCCGCATCGGCGTTGACGTGGGACGGCGCCCCGGCAAACATCACCGCGATCTTGTCGCGCACGTCAGTGGCCGCGAAGTCAGCGCGAAGGCCATACCCGATGAAGACGGCGTCGCCCGCCGCCGACACCTCGCCGCTGGCGAACGGCGCCCGCACGAAGCTGTCGACACCGTTGTCGATGCGCGTCGAGCCGGCCGTGAGCGAACCACCGGCTGCTGTCGAGTGAACGAGCGGTACCGGCAGCGCGAAGCTGCCTGCGGCGACGGGACTGAGACCTGCCGCATCGAAGGCCCGGCTGATGTATTCGACCGTCTTCGCCTCGCCGGATGAGCCCGGCGCGCGGCCTTCGTAACTGTCGTCGGCGAGCACGCGGACGTGCGCCGCAATCGCGTCCGGCTGGATTTCCGGCGTGCGGGTCCGCGCGGCCTCGATCGGGGCGCAGCCGGCGATCAACAGCAGTACGGCCGCAGAAATGTTGCGTTCAGGCATGCCCCGCGACGCTAGCGGTGCGCGGGGGTTCGGACAAGCTCGCCGGTTGCATGGCAAGCCCTTCCATGATCGACCGGTTGACGTCGATGAGTGCATCGATGTCTGCGCGACCGCGCGCGACTTCGCTTGCATAGCGCGATACCCACAGGCCGATCGAGATGATCTGCGCACGCAGTTCGACGGGCAGCGCATTGCCCGGGGATCCGCAATCGACGGCGAGCGCTGACCACAACCGCCGGTTCCAGTCGAGTGCGTTGACCAGCTCGGAACCGCGCGCGGCGGTGCGTTTCGCCTCGGCGAGCGCCGCGGTCACCTCGGCGAACAGTCGGTATTCGGTCTGCCGCGGCGTTTCCGCCGACTTATGCGCGCTTCTGTAGGCGCGGAGCGACATGGTGATCCCCAAGGACAAGCGCTTCGTAATCGATGAGTTCGCGGCAGCCACACAGCGCGCGGTAATATTCGCGGTTCATCATCGCAAAGCTCACCTGCGTGCAGGTGAGCCGGACGCGCGGATTCTCCACCGCTGAC